>CAYTQC010000182.1:0-3500 GCA_964439735.1 uncultured Synergistaceae bacterium | reverse complement strand
CTGGGAGAATTCCGATGACGTGGTCTACGGCATAACCACCGGGTTCGGGGACCTTGCGTCCGTGAATATATCGAGAAAAGACCGGCGGCTGCTCCAGGAGAACCTGCTGAAAAGCCATGCCTGCGGAGTGGGAGAGCCTTTCCCCGAGGACATCACCCGGGCCATGATGCTGCTCAGGATGAACAGCCTGGTCCGCGGACATTCCGGAGTCAGCATCGCTGTTCTGAACCAGTTCGCAGCGTTTCTGAACCTCGGCATCCATCCCGTGGTTCCCTGCCAGGGATCCGTAGGAGCCAGCGGTGATCTCTGTCCCCTGTCTCATCTTGCTCTTCCCCTCATCGGTCATGGAACGGTCCGGTACAGGGGACGGAAGATGGCTTCCGCAAGGGCGCTTCAGACGGCAGGGCTCGTTCCCGTGCAGCTTGGCGCCAAGGAAGGGCTTGCCCTCAACAACGGGACTGCTGCCATGGGAGCGATGGCGGTGATTGCCCTGCATGACGCGGAATGCCTGGCAAAGACTGCGGATATTTCTGCGGCCCTTTCCATCGAGGCGCTGCACGGTGTGCCCTTCGCCTTCGACGAACGGACTCACGCCCTCCGGCCCCATTCAGGGCAGGGAGCGGTGGCCCGGAACATACGAAGGCTCATAGAGGGAAGCGAGATCCTTGAAAAGCACCGTTCAGGAAAAGTGCAGGACGCCTATTCCCTCCGCTGCGTCCCCCAGGTCCACGGCGCGACTCGGGATGCGCTCGGATATGTGAGGCGGACGCTCGAGGTGGAAATCAACTCGGTCACCGACAACCCGATCATTTTCCCCGACGACGGCGTGGCCATCAGCGGGGGGAACTTCCACGGCCAGCCTCTCGCACTGGCCATGGATTTCTTCGGCATTGCCGTGGCGGAACTGGCGAGCATCTCGGAGCGGAGGCAGGCCAGGCTTGTGGACACGAGCCTCTCGGGGCTGCCCCCGTTTCTCGTGGAGAACAGCGGACTGAACAGCGGATTCATGATCGCCCAGTACACGTCGGCAGCCCTGGTGTCGGAGAACAAGGTGCTTGCCCACCCGTCTTCAGTGGATTCCATTCCCACCTCGGCGAACCAGGAGGACCACGTCTCCATGGGTGCCTATTCGGCACGGAAGGGGCTCTCCATCCTCGACAACGTCCGCAAGGTGATCGCCATCGAGCTGCTGGCAGGCTCCCAGGCCCTGGACTTCAGCCGTCTCCTGAAACCGGGAGCCGGTACCACGGCGGCCCACGACTGCGTTCGGGGCGCCGTTCCCTACCTGAAGCACGATGAGTTTCTTCACCCCCTCATGGAGAGGGTGGAGGCGCTGGTGGTCCGGGGTGCCGTAGTGAAGGCGGTGGAGGAGGCCATAGGGGCCCTCGACTGAAAAACAGATAAAAACGGGGGAAGGCCCGCGGGCCTTCCCCCGTTTTTTATCTGCGGCTTTTTTCGGTGACTGATCAGCTGTTCTTCGAGAGCCAGTTCCATGCGAAACCGGCAAGGGCTGCCACTCCCAGGGGAAGAGCATCATCGTCCACGTTGAACTTCGGACTGTGGTGGGGATTATCCGTTCCCTTCTCCGGGTTGCCTGTTCCGAGGAGGAAGTATGTGCCGGGAACCTTCTGCTGGAAGTAGCTGAAGTCCTCCGATCCCATGATGAGAGGTGTCTCTTTCGCGTTTTCCGGACCTGCCACCGCGTCGAATACTTCCTTCGCAACGGCGGTCACATCATTATTGTTGATGGTGGCAGGGATGAAGCGTTTGTAATCAAGCTCGAAGGTGCACCTTCCGATCTGGCAGGCCCCTGCTATCACTCTTCGCATTGCTGATTCCACGTGGTCCTGGACTGCAGGGTTGAAGGATCTCACGGTTCCGTTCATTTCCACGGTATCAGGAATTATATTGAAGACGGAAATTCCTGCCTTGACCGTTCCCGTGCTCACCACAACGGTTTCCTTTGCGCTCACTTCCCGTCCCACGATGGCCTGGAGGTTCAGCACGATGTTCGCTGCGGTGATGGTGGGGTCGATGCAGAGCTCGGGGGTTGAACCGTGTCCCCCTTTTCCCTTGAGTGTCAGGTACCAGCCGTCCGCTGCCGCCATGATGGGCCCGAAGCGGTACAGGATCGTCCCTGTGGGGGCAGAAGCCCATGTATGGATCCCTGCGACTGCGTCTACTCCTTCAAGGGCTCCTTCCTCAACCATGGCCTTTGCCCCTGACTTCAAGCCGCTTTCCTCCGCGGGCTGAAAGAGGAGACGGACTGTTCCCGGAATTTCGTCCTTTATCTCCGACAAGACCCTCGCGGCCCCGAGAAGCATTGCGGTATGGGCGTCATGGCCGCATCCGTGCATTGCGGATGCTTTTTGGGACTTGTACGGGACGTCGTTATCTTCCACGAGAGGGAGCGCATCCATGTCTCCCCGAAGTGCGACGCATTTTCCGGGTTTTCCGCCCCTCAAGTCCGCCACAACTCCGCATTCCGTGCCGCCGAAGCCTTTCTTTACAATAGAAAATCCCAATCCCTGAAGGACTTCTATGACTTTCTTCGTCGTCTCCACTTCTTCCCAGGCAATTTCGGGATTCTGGTGGAAATGATGCCGTAATGCCGCAGTTTCGGATTTAGATGATGCCGCAAGTTCCTTGATCTTTCCCAGCATAAGGGAGGTCACCTCGTCCACTGTAAGTTGGTGCTGCTGATAATGTGGAATACACCCTATCATCCTTTCATAAGGAAATCAAGGACTCTCTTTCCTCTCTCTTTTCTCGCCGCCCCGGATCAGGGGAAAAGTACTTTAAGCCTCTCCCTGTCCCGTTTCAGGTATGACATTATCACTGTCTCGTAACAATAAAATCCCCAGGGTATTGACAAATCAGGGCACTTTCAAGAAAATTAAACGGAAGTAATTGAAATAGCGTTTCAATCAATGAAACGATAGTGTTTCCCGGGCAGAATTTTTCCATGGTCCGCTGATAATGGCTTCAACGCGGCGCTGGAGCCGCGATTCATCACCTGAAGGAGGGGGTTTTCGTGAAACAGAGATGTGCTGTTCTTGCGGTGTTCCTTATGCTGGGGCTCCTTTTGATCCCGGCTGCGTGGGGTGCAGTGGAACTGAAGCTCGGTCATTTCGGTCCTGAGAATCACCCTGCCACAATTGCCGCCGCACAGTTTGCGGAGAACGTGGAAAAGAGGACGAACGGAGAGGTCAAGATCATTGTCTATCCGAACAACGCTCTCGGAAGTCCTCCCGAAGTGCTGGAACAGGTCATCATGGGCGTTATCGACATGAGCCTTTCCGGCCAGGATCAGATAGCGAAACACGTGAAGCTCTTCGACTCTGTGGCCATTCCCTTCTCCATGCAGGGGTACGAGCATGCGGACAGGATCCTCGACGGTCCCTTCAAGGAATGGGCCGCCCCCGAGCTTGAGAAAATCGGTCTTGTGTACATCAACAGCTGGGAATGGGGATTCCGGCAGATCACCAACTCCAAGCGCC
>CAYTQC010000181.1:0-3513 GCA_964439735.1 uncultured Synergistaceae bacterium | reverse complement strand
CAGCCCTCAGGATGACAAGGGCAGAGGCAAGGGGCAGATTCTTCGTCGCTTCGCTCCTCAGAATGACAAAAAATTTTAAGCGGCTCCTCAGGATGACAGAAATATCCCTCCCCGTACGCTTGAACTACGGGGAGGGGAAGGTTCATTTACCCTGGTTCGGTGATGACCTGGAGCGTGAAGGCACATTTTCCTTCGCCAGACTGCCCCACAGCCTCCACGGCAAGGGTGTCTCCCTTCTGAAGGCGGATGTTGAGGGGCCGTTTTTTGTCCTTCGCGAGGAGGTCGGCGAGGAGTACGGAAGCCATGATTGCTCCGTTCACCAGGATACGGACCTCTGCTGTGCCTGCGGAATCGGGCAGGGTGCCGTCAATCGGGACTGCGCTTATTCCGCTGAGGGACGCGGCATTTTTCAGCTTTCCTTCCCCGGCCCTGCCTGAGAAGAGAAGCATTTTGCCCTGTACGGGTTCGGGCAGAAGGCCGCTGAAGAGCTCCACTATTTTGGGGTTTCCTGCCCTGCGCCGGAAACTATGGCCGCCAAGATCCAGGGACATGCTTTCCATTTTTACAGAATGCTGGGCTGCCCCTTCATCCCTGTCGGATTTCATAAGGTTTCTTATTTTTTTGAGGGCGGTGTCCGGGGCAAGGCGACACGTATCGGGCATTGAATACGATGCCATCATTGCAGGCGCCGAGGAAACGCCGCTCCATCCGCGGGGAAGTGCGTTGGGGACAAGCAGGGTTTCCGATATTTTTCCGTTCTTTTCCTCCCTGACAGCGATAAAGGCTGTTTCGCTGCAGAGTACGCCGCTTTCCATGGATTCCCTGACAAGGGCCTTCCGTATGTGGGTTTTCAAATTTTCTGAGCGGTCATACAGCGGCCTCTCCTTCTTTTCCGGTGCTGCGTCGAGGCGCCTGAGGGCTTCCAGTAATTCCTCCTCTTCCATGTAGGATCCCGTCTCATACAGGGCTTCGAGCCTTCGGATCCTGAGTGAGGACCACAGGGAGCGTACCGCCGTATCTGTGCGGGGTGAAGGCAGTGACACCTGTGCGGATGCCATGAGGGTACCATGGGCGTCCACGAGCCTGAGGTCTTCCGGTGACCCTTCGAAGCGGCCGCATATCCACCTGGGCCTGCCGGTGACGAGGTCGCCCAGGTCGAGGGTACCGTTTCCGTTTGTCCTGATCCCTGCCGCGTCCCGAAGGGGAACGGAGGATGAGAGGCAGGCTCCCGCGGCGAGAGGCCGGGCAAATTCCCTGAGGACGTCGTCAAGTGCCGTGGTGATGTCCACGTCATCGGGGTTGGATGAGAGAAATGCGCACATTCCCCTCCCCTTTTCGGCGATCATGGAGGCGAGGGGTTCGTTGGGGGCGGAGTCGATGCAGATGATGCTGACCCTGCGGGCGTCGGTACGGGCGGCTTCCCTTTCGAGAAGGAGGGAGATACGTCCGCTGTCTGAGACCTGCCCGTCGGTGAAGACCACCACGTGGCGGGAGTACTCCCCGTCATGACGGTGCTGGGAGACAGCCTCTTCAAGGGACATGCCGAGTTCGGTGCCGCCGCTGTCAGTTGAGCTGCGGATGAAATCGCCGGCCCGCTCGATGTTTGCCCGGGATGCCTGGAGGGGGCGGGAAGAGAGCCAGCTGCAGGCGGTGTGGAAGAAGGCCAGGTTGAACCTGTCCGATGGCTCGAGCCGTGAGAGAAAGGTCTCCACCGCCCAGTCAGCAGCCTCCCACTTGGGGCCTTCCATGGACCCGGAGTGGTCGACGAGGAGAAGGATCTCCCGGGGCATAAGTTTCTCCGGTTTCCGTGACGGAGGTGTTGCAAGGGCAAGAAATGTGCCGTCGGAGGCAGGGAAAACCTGCAGCCCGGGCCGGTCGCTCCAGTTGGCGGATACGAGGGTGAGAACGATGTCCTGGTCGGGGAATACGGTCCCTTCCTCGAAGGACACCAGGAGCACACCATCTTGGTCTTCCTTCACACTGAGAACGTTGCTGGAGCATTCGACGGACCGGAAGCCCCTGCAGGTAAGGGAGAGACTGGCGCGGTGGCCGGGGTCCCATTTTACGTCCAGGGGCTGGCCGTTTGCCTTTTTGGAACCTGCCTCATCCCTGCGGCTGTAGCGGGGAGCAAGGGTGAGAGGGATGCGAAGTGTAAATCCGTTCTCAGCTGGAGGCAGCCAGAGAAGGAATTCCGTCTCCACACGGACGGGCTCTGCTCCTGAGATGCCGGTGATATGGAGCGTGAAGACGTCGTCCGATTCCTGTTCGAAAAGGGCGGCCTGGCGGCCGTTCTTCCGTGCACTGTCGTACTCCTGTTCTGCATCGTCGCGTTCCGTGAGTTCGGTCTGTATCCTGGTTTCACCGAAGGCGACGGCAACACCCCGAACGAGCCCGTCGCCGGGGAGGGGGAACCGGTACACTGCCTCCACGGTCCGGCCTTCGGGCAGAAAGGAACAGTCGAAGACCTGGGCGATGGCGAGGCCCGCAAGGGGGCCGGCCACTTCTCCGCTCACAATGGTTTCCTGCAGGGGAGCGACAGGAACGTCTAAAAGTTTTGGCTCAAGGATCTCCAGGACAGCCTGCTGGCCAGGACGCGCATTATCATGACGGTTTTTCGAGAGTACTGTCATTGTGTCTTCCCTTCCTTTTCAAAGAGATTTGACAGGGACCGTTCAAGAAATTCCCTTGTAAGGAAGCCCGACTGCAGAAGGGCTGCAGGGGATGTTCCCGGTGTCACCAGGGCACCGCCTACGAGAAGAATTTTTTTCAGGTCCGGGGGGTTTTCCCCCTTGTCCAGCGTTTCCCGAAGGAAACGCAGCAGCAGCTCGTTTCTTCCCCGGGGAACGGCTTTCGCCGTTTCCCACCGGCTCAGGGTGGCCACCGTAACACCCATGATCTTGCTGAATTCCTCCTGGCTGCAGCCGAGGAGGAGCCGGAGTTCCTTCACCTTTTCCGCCGGGAAAAGGGGCTCGTTTCTCTCGTGTATTTCGCTCATTTTTCGATCACTCCTCCCAACGTGTGACTATTATACTACTAGTAGTTTATAAATACAATAGAGCTGAAAGATTTTTCTTTCAAATCAAGTGCGAAAGGAATTCTGGCGCCGGAGGCGTAAATTCCAGGGAGCGAGGCTCCGTTGTTGTGGACCGAAAAGATGGGCACCTAAAAAAAGACCTCTCCGGAGAGAGGTCAGATCTTTTCATCAATACTTGTTGCTTCCGAAGCGTATCTTGAAAATATGTGCCGGGCTGACGGTGAACTTCGCGTTCGGGCGGCAGAGAAGATCAAGCCCTTCATGTTAGAGTTTCGTTGATTTGCCGAACTGCACCGGAACGCTTTCACTTTTTCTGTTTCCGCAGCCAGCACGCACAGGAATGGTTTTCTTCCACCTCGATCAGTTCAGGGCGCTTTGTATCGCACAAGCCCGGGATTTTTCGAAAACACCGTGTGCTGAACAGACACCCCCGGGGAGGCGCATAGGGGGACGGCAATTCTCCGCTCAGCAGAATCGGG
>CAYTQC010000180.1:0-3533 GCA_964439735.1 uncultured Synergistaceae bacterium | reverse complement strand
CGCGACCCTTAGCTTGGGAAGCTAATGCTCTACCAGCTGAGCTATGTCCGCCCTTTTATCAGACGAAGGATATTATATCCGCCCCTCTTTCATTTGGCAATACCGGACCTTTGTTTCAGGCACACATATCTCTTTTCTGTTTTCCATATCCCGCCCCGGAAAACAGACGAAGAACCATGAGGTTTCAAAAAACTTCAGAAACTGCCCTGCCGGTCCAGCTCCTGGAGAAAATAGGGCATCTGGACCCGCCACCACGGCCAGTCGTGATCAACATCGTTTCCCCAGTAATCCACCCAGGCGGGAATCCTTTTCTGACCCAGCACCTGCTCAAGCATCCTTGTGTGCCTGATTGAATCTTCCTCCCAGGCACCCTGCCCTGTGCAGATAATGATTCGCCCGTTCCTGTACCGTTCCAGGAACCAATTATCCTCCATCCCCGCAAGGTAATCAACGGGCGAGTTCGCGTAGACCTCGAAACTCTCAAGGGCATCGCCGACAAAAAAGCGTGCATCGTAGATGCCGCTCAGTGCAATGACACTATCAAACACGTCGGGATGACGGAAAAAGAAATTTGCCGAGTGATATCCCCCCATGCTGCATCCGGTAGCGAGAAAACCGTCCGTCCGGCCGGAATGATGACGCACAAACGGGATGAATTCATCAACAACATAGCCGTCGAAATCGTTGTGGCGCCGAGCTCTGTCCGAAGGGGATTTCCAGGCGTCGAGCCATGTTTCCCTGTCGATGCTGTCCACTGCGTAAAGCCGGACGATCCCCCGTTCAATAAAGGAGGCGCACGCATCCACCATCCGGAAATCCTCATATTCGTAGAATCTTCCTCCCGAAGAGGGAAAAACTATAACAGGTTTCCCGCCGTGGCCGTAGACTTTAAACTCCATCTCCCGCCCGATCCTTGAGCTGAAAAACTTGTGATACTCAACAATCAAAGAAAACACCCCTTCTCATGCTCTCTCAGCTATATAGGCCGCGGCATGCCGAAGCGGCTCTAGTTCGGAGGAACGGAGCAGGTATGCGTAATCGCCCATTGCCGGTGCAAAAAGAGGAATTATGGGACCATGCCTCACAACCATGTTTTCGAAGGATTTCAGTATTTCGTCTCTTCCGTGGGCACGGCGGATGTGCTCCCGTTCCTTCAGGCCGATGTAATAGACGTGGTATGGACGGTCGAGGGCGGCACTCACCCTTCCTTCAAGAACCAATCCCGCATACTGGTCGTAGAGGTCGGCTTCGTTGGCGAAATTAAACATGTCAATGCACCATCCTCCCGGCGGACGGGCATTGATTTCAAGGGCGACAAGCCCCTTGCCGGTCCTGAAAAATTCGATATGAAAAAAACGCTCCCTGAGCCCGAAGGCCTTCACCGTCTTCAGTCCGAAGTCCACCAGGTCATCAGGAAGCTTCCGGAGGGTGTAGTGCATGGTGTCCATCTCATAGCTCACCATCTCCATGATCCCGCAGTCCGGAAGAACAAAGGAGCTCATGAAGACCACCCTGCCCTCACGGTCCACAAGACCGTCAAAAGTCTGTATCTCCCCGCGGATGAACTCCTCCATCAGGAAATCCCCTGAAGGCTTCCTCCTGAAAAAACTCCCAAGCTCTTCTTCGGAATGGAACTTGTAGGTCGACGAGGCTCCAACGCCGCAGTCAGGCTTAACACAGACCGGCCACCCGGTTTCGGCTGCAAGGGATTTCGCATCCTCGAGGTTCCTGATGATCCTTCCCCTTGCCACAGGGATCCCGATGCTTCTGAATACCTCCTTCATCCGTGACTTGTACCTCACGTTCAGGAGGTCTCCGGTTTTAAAACCCTCCACATTGAAATCCGTCCGGAGCCTCGCATCACGATCAAGCCAGTATTCGTTATGGGATTCAATCCTGTCGATGCGCCCGTACCTGTGGGTGAAATACCCGCACGCCCTGAGGAGTTCATCATAATTTTCGAGGTCATTCACCCTGTAGTACTCTGTCAGGGACTTCTTCACGTCATCGCCCAGGCGGTCATACGGCACGGAATCAATGCCGAGCACACTCGCTCCTCTGTCTTTCAGACAGCGCCAGAAATTTGCATAGTTGTCCGGGAAACTGGGGGAAAGGCATACGAAATTCATATCGTCTTTCCTCCCTTCAGCGCCTGTCCAGGATGAACGCGGCAGCTTCTTTCAGGGGAGCAAGTTCCGGGGAACGGAGAACGTAGGCATAATCACCGATAGCCGCGGAAAAAATAGATTCGATGGGCCCCCTGTGGACCATAAGATCTCCGCAGATCTCCACGGACTCTTCCCGTGTATGGGTGCGGAACACATTTTCCCGTTCCTTCAGGCCGACATATGCAGTGTAGTACGGCCTGCCGGAAGCTTCATCCGTTCGCCCTTCAGTAACAAGCCGGGCGTACCGGTCGTAAAGGTCGGCATCATTTTCGTAGTTGAAGATATCCATGGACCATCCTCCCGGCGGACGGGCGTTCACTTCGAGGGCGACAAGCCCTTTTTCCGTGCGGAAAAATTCAATGTGAAAAAAACGTTCCTTAAGCCCGAACGCCTCCACTGCCCTCGTACCATACTCGAGGATATCTCCGGGAATCTCGCGAAGGCTGTAATAGAACATGTCCAGTCCCTCGTTTACAGTCTCCATGACGCCCTTTTCGAAAATAAAGGTGTTCATGAAAATTACCCGGCTGTCCCGGTCCGCAAGCCCGTCGAAGGTATGGATCTCTCCCTCTATGAATTCTTCCATTATGTAGTCGATCTGCGGTTTCGTATCGAAGAACAGCTGAAGGTCATCATCGTCGTGAAGCTTATATGTATGAGCGGCCCCCACGCCGCTGTCAGGCTTCGCGCAGACAGGCCAGCCGGTTTCGGCGATAAGTTCTCTCGCTTCATTAATGGATTTCACAACCCTGCCCCGGGCCACAGGAATATCCGCACTCCTGAAAACGTCCTTCATCCGCGACTTGTACTTGATAGGCCCCATATCCCTGTCTTTAAAGCCGAACACGTTGAAATCCGTCCTGAGACGGGCATCCTGTGCCAGCCAGTACTCGTTATGGGACTCTATCCTGTCTATTTTTCCGTACTTGTGGGTGAAAAAGCCGCACGCCTGCAGCACACCCTCGTAGTTCTCCATGTCGTACACCCGGTAGTACTCGGTAAGGGCGCCCCTCAATTCCGGAGACAGCTGTTCATACGGATCAGAGCCTATTCCCAGAACACGTACTCCCCGCTCCTTCAGCCGGATCGAGAAGTTCACGTAGTTCGGAGGGAAATTAGGTGAAATAAAAATGTAATTCATATTCTCACCTCTCTTCTGCAGTAATCCTGTATTATCAAATCCTGACGCCATATTCAAAATAAGCAGAATTCATATCATAAAAATGCCATTGGCGAATTGAAAAACCCTGAGAAAAACGGAATGTTATGCTCTGAAATTTATAGGAAAGAATTATACCAAAAAAACGGAATGCATAGAGTATTTTTTCTTTTTCTTCTGTCACAGGCGTTTTGGGAAACAAAAAA
>CAYTQC010000179.1:0-3538 GCA_964439735.1 uncultured Synergistaceae bacterium | reverse complement strand
ATGGTCGTGGTAAGCGGGGAAGATTTCGCCGCAGTATCGAAACGGGCGGTAAAAGAGTCGGTGGATCTCATCTCGTCATACCATGGTATTTCTTTAGGCGATGGCTATCGCCTGCTCAGTGCGACATGCGATCTTCGGATATCGCAGATCGTCAACGAAAAAATAACGCTCCGAATGGTCATCCCCAGGTCCATCCTGGGAGTCCTTCCGCAATTCTGCTAAGGAAGGCAACAGGCCGGGCAGAAAAATGCCCGGCTTTTTTCTCTCTGCAAGTCGAACAGGGACATCAAATGCATCTTCCCTGATGGACCGGGGAATGAAGATGAAGTACACTTCTTTGAAAGTATTCCCTGCGGAACGGGGCAAAAGCAGGTTTTTTTCTGCTGTTCTCAATCGCTTTTCCGCATCTTTTTGCATTACGTGCCTGGAGATCGGAAAAAGACTTCAGAGATGGCTTTTTCCGCAGTTTGCGAAAGAAATGCCCCTCTATCAGGTATGAAGGAGGAGAGATCTTTGGAATTATCCCTTTTCCGGAAGACAGCGGAACAGATCCTGTCAGAACTGCCGCCCGATCTCTTCCGTCAGCTGAACGGGGGCGTAGTCGTCCTGCCCGGGGCGAAAAGCGACGGAGACTACATGGTCATGGGCGAATACATCGAAGATCCGGGGCTCGGCAGCATTATCGTTCTGTATTACGGAAGCTTCGCCGGGGAACTGGAGGAAGCCTCAGAAGATCAGTGGGTCGAAGAGATCGAAGAGACCATACTCCATGAGCTGCGCCACCACGTGGAATCCCTTGCGGGGGTGGACTACCTGGGCGAAGAGGAGGAGCGGGAGCTTTTGAGCGGAAAGTCATTCGAAACAGACCAGGAAGAATAAATGAAAGGGAGTGTCGGGAGTGAAAGGAACCCCTGTTTTTGACCTGGATACGCCGGTCCTTCTGGTGGACCTGGACATAATGGAGAGAAATCTGCGGTTCATGCAGGAAAAGGCCGATGCGGCAGGTGTGAGGCTGCGCCCTCACACGAAAACCCACCGGACACCCTCCATAGCGAAAATACAGGAAGCCATGGGGGCATCAGGAATAACTGTTGCCAAGCTTGGAGAGGCCGAGGTCATGGCGGAAGAAGGTCTGGACGATATCTTCATCGCCAATGAGATCGTGGGCGATGTGAAGCTTGAGCGGCTGCGGTCTTTGGCCCGGAAGGTCAGCCGCCTTGCAGTGGGAGCGGATAATGCTGTTCACGTGGAGATGCTTTCCGCGGCAATGTCTGGTGAGAGCAGGCCTCTTGACGTGATGATCGACGTGGAAACAGGGGATCCCCGGACGGGCATCGCGCCGGGGAAGCCTGTCCTCGATCTGGCGAAAATGATCACCGCCGCACCCGGGCTCAGGCTGAGGGGGATCTACACTCACGACGGGCAGAGCTATGACGCCGAAACTGCTGACGAAGTGCGGGCTGTCAACAGGGCGAGCCAGCAGAGCATGGCGGAAACAGCAAAACTCCTGGGGTCTTCCGGCATTCCTGTGGAAGAGGTCTCAGTAGGGTCGACACCGTCGCTGCTGCTGGACGGAATCCTTCCCGGAGTGACCGAGATCCGCCCCGGGACATACGTGTTTCTGGACGCCGACCAGGCCCAGGTGACGGGAACCTACGAGTTCTGCGCCCAGACAGTTCTCGCGACGGTGATCAGCCGGCCGACACCTGAGCGGGTGGTGCTGGATGCAGGCACAAAATCACTGACATATTATGTGCAGACTGACGGCATCACAGGTGCGCGGGGACACGGGCGCCTGAAGGAGCACCCGGAAATATACCTCAGCAGGAAATCGGACGAACACTCGTCCTTTGACATTCCCGAAGGCTCCGGGCTGCAGTTTTCCATCGGGCAGAAGCTCGAGATCATTCCGAACCACGCATGCCCCACCACGAACCTGTACGACGTGATCCATGCCGTCAGGAAGGGCAGGGTGGAGGAAGTATGGCCGGTATCCTGCCGGGGGAAGTCACGGTAGGAAGAGCGGGTGCGGGCAGGAACTCACTTCCTTCGAAATCATCAAATAAAAGACACACTGGCTGTCCAGGAGAAACGTCCGGCTGTTTGAAGATATGAATGCAACGAATGTCTGGAAAAATGAACAATGTTTCTTTATAGACCTGATGGAAAAGCTGCGGTATACTTTTTCTATAAAAGAGTATTTTTAATGGTTTTCAATGAAAAGTGCTGTCAGAGAGATTATCTGTTTCTCATTTTGTGAGGGGAAGCACAAAATAACTGATTGTTTCGATAACCAGCAAATCCCGTAGCGGTGTATAGTGGCTGCTGTATAAAGGGGGGATCCCAGTGGCCGCGAAGGTGCTTGTCGTAGACGATTCATCCCAGGAACGAATGTCCATCGGGAGCATGCTGGGAGATTATGAACTCATAACCGCCTGCGATGGGGTCGAGGCTCTCCGGGAGATAGAAAAAAACCCTGACCTTGATCTTGTAATTCTCGACATCAATATGCCGGTTATGGACGGCTTTCAGGTACTTGCTGAACTGAAGAGCGGCAAATTTCCCCGCCGCATCCCTGTCATTGTCCTGACGAATTGCGATGAACCTGACAAGGAGATTCGCGGTCTCCAGCTTGGCGCCGTGGACTACATACGGAAGCCTGTCAATATGGAATCCCTGAGGGCCAGGGTGGAAATCCATCTTGAGATGGAGCGGCTGCAGCACCTTATAGAAGATGAGTCGCTGCAATGCCGGCAGATGCTTCAGGCCATATTCGACCAGGCCCCCATAGGGATCGGGCTCTATTTCGGCAGCAAGCCCTTCGATCCGGTAGCAAATGTCCCGCCTCTGATCAATCCCATGTATGAAAAAATAACCGGAAGATCAAAAGAAGAGCTGATGAAGCTCGGATGGGCGCAGATAACCCATCCCGAGGACCTGGAGAAAAACCTTGAATTTTTCGAGAAAATGAACTCGGGCGAGATCCCGGGTTACTCCATGGAAAAAAGGTATATCAGGCCGGACGGCTCTGTTGTCTGGGCCGATTTGACTGTTTCCTGGCTTCATTTTCAAGGCAGCTCGACCTATAACTATTTATCCCTTGTCCAGGACATCACTGCCAGAAAGAATGCAGAAAAAGCGCTGCTCGAAAGCGAACGGAGCAAATCGGTGCTGCTCTCGAATCTTCCGGGAATGGCCTACCGGTGCAGATATGATCGGGACTGGACCATGGAGTTCGTCTCAGCCGGCTGCTTTTCCCTCACGGGGTATACGGATAAAGATCTTCTGGAAAACAGGGTGCTCTCGTTCAACAGTATCATTGCTCCCGAATACAGGGATGTGCTTTGGGAAGAGTGGCGAAGGATCCTCGCGGAAAGAAGTCCTTTCAAATACGAATATGAGATAGTCACTGCTTCGGGCGGGCGGAAATGGGTCCTCGAGATGGGGCAGGGAGTTTTTAACAGCCTGGGTGAAGTTGTGGCCCTTGAGGGGATAATCATTGACATCACGCATCAGAAACAGAACGAGACCAGGCTCA
>CAYTQC010000178.1:0-3553 GCA_964439735.1 uncultured Synergistaceae bacterium | reverse complement strand
TGGGAGTGAATGCATATTGAACGGGTCATGGAGCACTTCCTTTCCCTTGTTTTATTCATTATAGCTCAACACCGGAACTGGGTATTGTACAATAGCTCCATCAAGGGAAAACCTGGAGGTGTTCTTTCTGGACAGGAGATGCGGCATCCTTTTGTCAATACCATCGCTTAACGGAAATGGGGGAATCGGTGATCTCGGGCCCTACGCCCACAGGTTCGCCGATTTTCTCGCGGAAGCAGGCCAGTCAATATGGCAGGTTCTTCCGCTCACTGAAACAGACAGCGCCCTCGGGAATTCACCGTACAGCTCTCCTTCAGCTTTCGCAGGGAACCCCCTGTATATAAGCCTGGAGGATCTCGTTGTACGGGGTCTGCTTGATGAGTCTGAAATCAGCTCCGGATACGGATTCCCGGAGGATTTCGTCGATTACGGTGCGGCCCGGGAATTCAGGTTTCCACTCCTTCGAAAGGCTTTTTCCAGGTTCACCCCCGGGGAAGATTATTTTACTTTTCTTCACCGCCAAAGTTTCTGGCTTTCGGATTATGCGCTTTTCTCGGCACTCAAGGCAAAGCTTGGAGGTACATCATGGCACCGCTGGCCCGAACCGCTGCGCAGAAGGGAAAGCAGGGCGATACAGGATGTGTCCGGGGAACTTGGTAATGAAATCGATCATATCTGTTTTCTCCAGTACCTTTTTTTCTCCCAGGCAGCCTCATTGAAAGAAAAATGCACCTCACTGGGAATCGAACTCATCGGTGACATCCCTATCTACGTCAACTACGACAGTGCTGACGTCTGGGCTCACAGGGAATATTTCTGTCTCGGGGAAGACCTTCTTCCTACTGAGGTTGCCGGGGTTCCTCCCGATTATTTCAGCAAAACGGGACAGCTCTGGGGGAATCCCCTCTACAACTGGGACAACCTTAAAAAAGACGATTTTTCCTGGTGGGTCAGACGCCTGGAACATTCCCTGAATATGTTTCACAGCGTCCGCATTGACCATTTCAGGGGACTCCTCGCATACTGGGCAGTTCCTTTCGGAGAAAAGACCGCAGAAAGGGGCGCATGGGAAAAAGTGCCCTCTTCGGAGTTCTTTGACTGCCTGTCCCGAAAGTTTCCCTCGGCCCCTTTCCTCGCCGAGAACCTGGGTGTGATTACACCTGACGTGACGGAAACCATGGAGCGGATGGGTTTTCCCGGAATGGCCGTCCTCCTCTTTGCATTCGGCGGAGACATGAGGGAAAATCCGCATATACCCCATAACTACGTGCATGGTCTCACGGCCTATACCGGTACCCATGACAACAATACCGTGCGCGGATGGTTCCTTGAGGATTCCACAGCAGGGGAACGAAGAACACTGGAAGAATACTGCGGACGTGAAATTACCGCCGAAAACGCCCCCGATGCGCTGATAAGGCTTGTTTTTGCCTCCGTTGCGGAAAGGGCTGTGATCCCCCTGCAGGACCACCTCGGCCTTGGATCCGAAGCCCGGATGAACACTCCCTCCACCCCCTCGGGAAACTGGAGATGGAAGGTCAGGAAATCGCAGCTTACCAAAAATCTCTCATCCAGAATGAAAATCCTGACTGAATTGTACGGGAGAAACAGGACGGAGATCTCCAAGAAGGCTTAACTATCTGGTAATATTGGTAATGGGAAATAGACGAGCGGAATTATTCATGGCGGAATCAATTCAGAAGAGAACGCAGGTGAACTTTTTAATCCTCTCCCTGCCTTCCAGCAAGCAGAATGCTGTGAACAGGCGTACATAAAATGTTTCCAGAGGATGTGACAGGACATGGAAGGCAAACGCAAAACCGGTGCTCTCAAGATACTCCATATAAGCCCGGAGGCAACTCCCTTCAGCAAGGTGGGAGGGCTTGCAGATGTTGCGGGCTCCCTTCCCCCTGCACTCAGGCGTCATTCAGCCGACTGCAGGCTTCTGACGCCTGCATGGGACGGTGTCCTGGACTCCGTACGGGACCAGGGGCTTCAGCTGACCCGCCTCTCCAGAAAGGCTGAAGCAGCCATCAGGTGGAAAATATACCGGGCAACAGTATGGAAATGTGTTGCGGACGGTCTGCCCGTCTATCTGCTCGATGCTCCTGATCTCTTCGGAGGTACAATCTACCCCAGGGACCTGAATCCTGACACTGTCATCCCTTTTCTTTTCCTCTCCCTGGCCTCCCTGGATCTTCCCGAGACGGCACTCTGGAAACCGGAGATCATCCACTGTCATGACTGGGCAACCGCACCGCTTCCCGCAGCTCTTCAATGGCACAGGCAATTCAGGCACAGCAGGGGGGACTACAGGACGGTCTTTACGATACACAACCTGGCACACCAGGGGGTCCTTCCCCTTATGTCCCTTGAGGAGTGGGGTATCGAGGCGGATGCCCGTCACCTGGGCGCCATGGAGTTTTTCGGGCTGGCGAACCTTATGAAGGGGGCCCTGGTTGCATCGGACGCCATCACAACAGTCAGTCCTGCCTATGCCGGTGAAATACAGACCGAGGCAGGAGGCGAAGGACTTGCCGGCCTTCTTCGAAGCGTCAGCTACAAGGTGTCGGGCATTTTAAACGGAATCGACGTGAATTACTGGAACCCGGCATCGGATCCACTCCTGCCCGCCCGCTACTCTGTCGAAGACCAGGCAGGAAAAAAGATCTGCAGGGGCGGTCTCCTGAAGAAAGCAGGGTGGAAGGACGACGAACGGCCCATCTTTTCCATCGTCGGGAGAATGGTGGAACAAAAAGGTTTTCCCATACTCATACCTGCCCTCGAAACACTCGTCAACCTTGGCTGCAGATTGTTTATCGTGGGTTCAGGACAGCCGGAATATGAATACGCCTGCGGTAAGGCCGCGGAAAGATGGGCTGATTCAGTCTTCGTTTTCAGCGGGTATGATGAGCCCCTTGCACATCTCGCCTACGCAGGGGGGGATTTCTTCCTCATGCCTTCGAGATTTGAGCCGTGCGGGCTCTCGCAGCTGATTTCCCTCCGTTACGGAACCATTCCTGTCGTCCGGTCAGTCGGAGGCCTCGCCGACACTGTATTTGACTTCGGAAGCCCGCGGGGAAACGGGGTGGTTTTCCATGACTATACTGTCCAGGGGCTTGTGGAGGCAGTTTCCAGGGCAATCACCGTCCACAGGGATGAAAAGGTCAGGGAAGAACTGAGAATGGAAGGAATGAAGGCAGACTATTCCTGGGACCGCTCCGCGCCGATCTACGCACGGCTCTACGCATCACTTCTCCAGTAAGAGTTGGTCGCTTTTGAATCTCCCGCTTCACCGGGAACAATGCGCAGGATAGAAGGAATACACAGTCAAAGGGGGAAAACAGCATGAAAATAGGAAGATTCGGGCGCACCCTGGGTATCGTCCTCGCCGGCGGCAAGGGGGAACGTCTCATGCCCCTGACAAAATACCGCGCCAAGCCGGCGGTACATTTTGCGGCAAAATATCGCATAGTCGACTTCGCACTTTCGAATCTGGTCAACAGCGGCATTTTTTCGATTTATGTTCTTGTCCAGTTTAAAAGCCAGTCCC
>CAYTQC010000177.1:0-3559 GCA_964439735.1 uncultured Synergistaceae bacterium | reverse complement strand
CCCGGACGGAACGGCGGCTTTCGGATCAGAAGCTCCTCGTGTGCTCCAGGTCCCTGTTCCGGAGCTGTATGCTGCGGAACCTGCAATATGGGCTGCCGGCAGGCGCATCGGTTCAAACTGAAGATGCCAGGGGGAGTGATTCGGATGTCGAAACCAAGAAAACGGTATACAACAGACTTCAAAGCTCATGTCGCCTTTGAGGCATGCAAGGAGGACCGGACCCTTGCCCAGCTTTCACATGAGTTCGGAGTTTCTCCGGAGCAGATATGCAGGTGGAAGAAAAAGCTGCAGTCCAACGCAAGGTTGGTTTTTGCCGAAAAGCCGGAGAAGAAAAGGTATGAAGAGTCCGCCGCCCCCCTTTATGAAGAGATAGGCCGCCTGAAGATCGAGCTCGACAGGCTGAGAAAGAACAGCTGAAACGTTCCGCGGGGGGTTCCCCCCATTTCGAGGTGCCGCAGCGAAGCCTCTGCCGCGGGGCCTCATTTTCGGCCGGGGGCACGGTTCCGGCAAGTATTTTCATTTCCGCAGGGTTTTCTGCCGCACACTTTTATGCCGTTCGGGAAAAATGGTACAATACGCCAGGCAGGAGAAAGAGTATGTCCCTCCGGCCATAATCCTCTTCGGAAGGAATGAGGCGCCATGAGACATACCGGAACAGTCTCCCGGGGAATACGCCTGCCGGTCGTATCCAAAGGGGCGGATCTTGTGGACATTGTGTGCACGGAACTCCTGAAAGCATCCGGATCTGACAGGGATCCCTTTGCTTTTCGTGACGGGGACATAGTGGGTGTCACGGAGTCACTGCTGGCACGGGTCCAGGGAAACTACGCCACACTTGAAGATATCGCGGAGGATACGAGGCGCCTTGTCCCTGAAGGCGATGTATCCCTCATATTTCCCATACTCAGCAGGAACAGGTTCGGCCAGATACTGAAGGGAATTATCGGCGGAGTGCGGGGGAAGGTCCATATACTTCTTTCCTATCCGGCTGACGAAGTGGGAAACCTCGTAATCGAGCCCAGGGACTATTACCTCAGGGCCGGAATGCGTTCAGCGGATCTTTTCGGGGAAAAGGAGTACGAAGAGGTCTTCGGCCGCTATATCCATCCCTTCACAGGAGTCGATTACGTGAAATATTACAGGGAAATGGATCCGGAACGGGTGGAGATCCACTTCAGCAACAATCCCCTCGATGCGCTGAAATTTGCCGGCACTGTTATAGTCGCCAGCATCCATGCACGGTTCCTCCACCGGGAGATCCTCGGGAAGGCCGGGGCGAGGGTCGTTTCCATCGACCAGTTCTGTGCCGCCCCCCACAGGGAAGGAATGGGCTACAATCCCGAGTTCGGTCTTCTCGGCTCGAACTATACCAATGACGGCACGCTGAAACTGTTCCCGAGGGACAGCGGGAAATTCGCAAACGAACTTCGGAAAGAACTGTTCGCCCGGACGGGGAAGAAGATGGAAGTTCTTGTCTACGGCGACGGCGCCTTCAAGGATCCGGTCTGCGGTATCTGGGAGCTCGCCGATCCGGTCGTTTCTCCGGGCTTTACGGACGGACTCCTGGGCATGCCTAAGGAAATAAAACTCAAGTACATTGCCGACAATGCCGGAGACAAGTCCCCAGAAGAAGCTGTCAGGGAGGCCATCAGGATGAAGGGCGAAATGGACCGGTTCAGCCATTCCACCCTCGGTACCACCCCGAGAAGGCTCACAGACCTTGTGGGTTCCCTCTGCGACCTGACCTCCGGATCGGGAGACAAGGGAACCCCCGTAGTCCATATCTCCGGGTATTTCGATTCATACCTGGATGAGTAAGAACGTATGAAGGGGTGCGGGAATGAAAAGAAAAAGTGAGGGACCGAAGGAAAAAGCCATGTTCCTCAATACGTTCAGGAGTCCGAGGGAAATACAGCTGTTTCTCGATTCCATTCCGTATAATTCAGTGGTGGAGTGCAAATCACCGAAAAGGGTACTTTCCGGGAGAAGCGCCCACTGTTTCGAGGGAGCCCTTTTCGCCGCCGCATGTCTCAGGGGACTTGGGCATCCTCCCCTGCTCGTCGATCTCAAGGCAAGGAATGACGATGACCACGTCATAGCGGTCTTTCGGGAGAAAAACTGCTGGGGAGCGATAGCCAAATCCAACTTCACGACCCTTCGATTTAGGGAGCCCGTATACCGGAGCCTTCGGGAGCTGGCCATGTCCTATTTCGATTTCTACTTCAACACCCTCGGGCAGAAGACCCTCCGCGCATATTCCAGACCCCTCCGGCTGGTCCGCTTCGACAGGAGAAACTGGATTGAGACGGACGAAGACCTTGAATACATCGGGGATGCCTTTGAAAACCTGACGTATTTTCCCCTCCTCGACGATGAACAGGCCGCAGCGCTTTCTCCCGTCTCGAAGGACCTGCTGGAGGCGGGACTTATGGGTTCGAATCCGGCCGGCCTGTATGTACCGGAAGAATAAATGGTGCGGAAACGGGGCCGGTGTAGTAAGATATACAAAGAATCGGAAGCAATTGTTCGGTGTTTTTCAGGCAGGAGCTGAAGATGACGAAGCAGGCGGCAGAATGTTTTTTTGTGTTTGTTCCGCGAGATCCATCCATAATTTTTAGGGAGGTTGAAAGAATGAGGAGTCTGGGCAGTATTCGCAAAGTTGTTGCGCTTGTGTTCCTTCTGTGTCTTTTTGCTGTTCCCGCGTTTGCGGCGGATCCCATAAGAATCGGTGAAATAGCCACTGTTACCGGAGACTTCGCGGCCTACGGAGTGGCGGAAGTCGAGTCGGTGAAGATCGCTGTTGCCGAGATCAACGCTGCCGGCGGCATTCTGGGCCGTCCGGTTGAAGTGATCATGTACGACTGCCGCACACGGCAGGAGGATATGGTCAACGCCGCACGGCGCCTTGTGGAGCAGGACAAGGTCAGTGTGGTCATCGGCCCCAGCGGAAGCGGCCTCTGCATATCAGCCGCGCCCGTGTTCAACAGGGGAAAGGTCCCCCATATCGGCACCCTCCCCACAAACCCCCTCGTGACTATGGACGAGAAGGGGCAGGTACGCCCGTACAACTTCCGCATCTGCTTCCTTGATCCCTACCAGGGCAAGATGATCGCCGTGTTTGCCGCCCAGGATCTGAAAAAGAAGCGTGCCGCCGTTCTTTACGACGTGTCAAGCGACTACTCCCAGGGTCTTCGGGAGTTCTTCATGAAGTCCTTCAAGGAGTACGGCGGAGAGATCGTGGCTGACGAAGGTCACAGGGCGGAGGACGTGGACTTCCGTGCCCAGTTAACGGTCATCAAAAACGCCAATCCTGACGTGCTGGTCATCCCCACCATGGGCAAGTGCCTTCCCCTTGCCGTGAAGCAGGCCCGGGAACTTGATCTGAATATCGAGATCATAGGCGGAGACGGCTACGGCGACTTTATGTGGGAGATCGCAGGCGACGCCATGAAGGACACCTACTGGGTGAGCCACGTGGACAAGGCCGATCCGACCCTCGCCGGCTTCTTCAAGAAGTACGAGGAGCAGACGGGCACCGAGTGCATGGAGTTCATGAACG
>CAYTQC010000176.1:0-3568 GCA_964439735.1 uncultured Synergistaceae bacterium | reverse complement strand
TCCTTACCGCCGGCATACCACTTGGACTCCCATTCGCTGACGACTCCAAGACGGAATCCGATTGGGTGAACTTTCTGTCCCACGAGTTCCCCCTCCTTAACGTTCTGCCACTGTGACAGTCACATGGCTTGTACGGTGGTAATAGGGGTGTGCCCTACCCATTGATACAGGGCGGAAGCGCTTCATCTTCGGCCCCTGATCCGCCGTAGCTGCTATTACCCGCAGTTTGTCCGTATCCATACCGAAATTGTGCTCGGCATTGGCAACGGCACTCTGCAACACTTTGCTGACGAGTTTGGCGGATTTCTGCGGGCTGTACTGGAGAGCCACCATGGCGTCTCCGACTTTCTTCCCGCGGATGAGAGCCAGCACCCGACGAACCTTTATCGGTGAAATCCGTACCTGCCTGGCAACGGCTTTCGCTTCCATCACCATCACTCCTTACCTCGCTCTTGAGGAGCGCTCCTGACCCGCATGTCCGCCGAACTTGCGGGTGGGGGCAAATTCCCCAAGCTTGTGACCAACCATATTTTCGCTTATATAGATGGGGATGTGGATCCTGCCGTTATGCACCGCAATTGTGTGTCCGATCATTACAGGCACGATGGTGGACCTTCGGGACCAGGTTTTGAGCACTTTTTTCGAGGTCCCTTCGTTCATGTCCTCCACCTTGCGGAGCAGTTTCTGGTCCACAAAGGGCCCCTTCTTTCTGGAACGAGCCATCTCAGTCCCTCCTTACTTCTCGTAACGGCGCCGGACGATAAGTCTATCGGACGGCTTGTTCTTCCGGGTGCGGTATCCCTTTGCAGGGGTGCCCCAGGGCGAAACCGGGTGTTTGTGGGACTTGCTCCGTCCCTCTCCGCCGCCCATGGGATGATCTACAGGATTCATGACCATGCCGCGGACCATCGGTCGCCTTCCCAGCCAGCGGGTCTTTCCGGCCTTGCCCAGCGAAATGTTTTCGTAGTCTTCGTTCCCGATCTGTCCCACAGTGGCCATACACTCCTGCAGGATGAGCCGAAGTTCTCCGCTCGGCATACGTACATACGCGTATTTGCCTTCCTTGGCCATGAGCTGTGCAGATGTTCCAGCTGCCCGGACAAGTTTTCCGCCTCTTCCGGGTTCGATCTCAAGGTTATGGACCATGGTACCCACGGGTATATCTCTCAACTTCAGCGCATTTCCCGGCGTGATGTCCGACTCGGGTCCTGCGACGATTGTATCGCCGACCTTAACGTCCTTGGGGGCAAGGATATAGCGTTTCTCCCCGTCAAGATAATGGATCAGCGCAATTCGTGCATTTCTGTTGGGATCGTATTCAATAGCCGCCACTTTTCCCGGAACTGAGAGCTTGTTCCTTTTAAAGTCGATCACCCTGTAAAGCCTGTGGGCGCCGCCTCCCCTGTGACGCATTGTGATTCTTCCCCGATTGTTCCTTCCGCCTTTTTTGTGAAGAGGGGCGAGAAGAGAGCGCTCCGGATCCTTTTTGGTTATGTCGTCGTTCTTCTGAACGCTCATGAACCTGCGGCCGGGAGTATAGGGCTTGAATTGTTTGATAGCCATAGCTGTTTCCTTCTCCTTCCGCTAGATGCTCGCGCCTTCGAAGAACTCGATGCGTTCGCCTGCTGCCAGACTTACGATCGCTTTCTTCCACGACCGGGTCTTGCCCTGGAAAACACCCATTCTCTTCGGTTTGGCGTGAACGGAGAGCACGTTCACGTTCTGGACTTTTACCTTGAAGATCTCCTCTATGGCCTTCCGGATCTGGATCTTGTTCGCAGAAGGGTGCACTTCAAAGGTATACTTGTTCATCTCCATGAGACGGCTGCTCTTTTCAGTAATAATGGGACGGATGATGATATCGTGAGCGATCAGGTTCATCCGACATACACCTCCTCAAGCCTTGCGGCAACCTCGGGCGTAAGGACCAGTGTTCCCGCGTTGAGAAGGTCGTACACATTGATGTTGCCCATGTTGATCACCTTTGCTCCCGGAACGTTCCGGGCCGACCTGGTGACATAGTCGTTCCCTTCGGGAAGCACGATAAGGGGCTTCCGGGCATTGACCGCGGTGAAGAAAGTGATCATGTCCTTCGTGGAAGGCTTCTCGAGATCAAATGATTTCACCACGGTCATAAGATCGTCCCTCACCTTCAGCGAAAGCGCACTTCGAATGGCGAGCCTGCGGACCTTCTTGTTGACCTTCTGGCTGTAATCCCTGGGTTTCGGGGCGTGCGTGACGCCGCCGCCGGTCCAGATAGGTGAACGGGTGCTCCCGTGACGGGCCCGTCCCGTCTTTTTCTGTCTCCAGGGTTTCTTGCCGCCGCCTCTCACTTCGCCCCTTGTCTTCGCTGACTGGGTGCCGCGCCTGCGGTTTGCAAGCTGGGCCACCACCACCTGGTGCATGGCGGGCACGTGAACGGGAGCTGCAAAAACTTCATCGGCGAGCTGAACCTCTCCGACTTCTTCTCCCTGGAATGATACGAGTTTCAGGGTAGGCATTTATTCCGGCCTCCTTCTCTGCCGACTAGCCTTTCTTGTAAAGGGTTACCAGGCTGTTTTTCGAGCCGGGTACCGCACCCTTGACAAGAAGCAGGTTATTGTCGGAGTCCACTGCTACGACAGTGAGATTCTTGACTGTTACTTTCTCGCTGCCCATTCTTCCGGGCATTCTCTTGCCCTTGAAAACACGGCCGGGATAGCTGCTTGCACCGCTTGACCCGCCCCGGCGGTGAACCACCGAAGCGCCGTGGCTGGAATTCGACCCGCCGAAATGATACTTCTTCATAACTCCGGCAAATCCCTTTCCCTTGCTGATACCGGACACGTTTACCGACTCTCCCTCGGAAAACAGGGAAACCCCGATCTCCTGTCCCACGGAATACCCGTCAAGCGTATCGACCCGAAATTCCCTCAGGGTGTCCCTGGGCTCGACTTCCGCCTTATCGAACAGCCCCTTCCGGGATTTGTTCATCTTTTTCAGGTTGACCTTTCCGTATCCGAGGACTAGGGCACTGTATCCGTCCTTGTCCGGCGTCTTCATATCAACCACAGGGCACGGCCCCGCCTCGATAATAGTGACGGCAACCGCCTGGCCCTGCTCATTGTATATCTGGGCCATTCCGAGTTTCTTTCCCAGAATACCGATGCTCATTACACTCCAACTCCTTTCAGCTCAGAGCTTCCCCTACAATTTGATCTGGATATCTACTCCAGAAGGAAGGTTCAGCTGCATAAGCGCATCCATCGTCTTCTGCGTCGGATTGATGATGTCGATGAGTCGCTTATGTGTCCTGGTTTCAAACTGTTCGCGCGCATCCTTGTCCTTGTGAGGGGACTTCAGGATTGTAACCTTGTTGATCTCGGTCGGAAGAGGGATCGGCCCGGATACCTTGGCGCCGCTTCTGTCAGCCGTTTCGGCGATCTGTGAGGCGGAGCTGTCGAGAACCCTGTGGTCGAAGGCCTTCAGTCGGATCCTAATTTTTTTTGCCACTGTCAATTCCCCCTCTGGGGCTATTCAAGAATCTCGGTGACGACGCCGGCGCCGACCGTGTGGCCGCCCTCGCGCA
>CAYTQC010000175.1:0-3595 GCA_964439735.1 uncultured Synergistaceae bacterium | reverse complement strand
CAACTGCCGCAGGATCAAAGGCCACCAGGTCGGCTTTCATACCCTCCCTGACAATTCCCCTGTCCTGGAGGCCCAGCCGGGCGGCGGGACCTGAGGTCATCCTCCGCACCGCCTGTGCCAGGCTGAGTGTTCCTCTCTCCCTCACATAGCGGCCGAGGATCCGGGCAGTCGAACCGTAAGCCCTCGGGTGCGGCTTTCCTCCCACGATGCTGTCAGAGCAGAACAGCATGGATTCATGGCTTATTATTGTTTCCACGTCCTCCTCGCATCCGTAAAACTGGGTCATCGTCGCAGTGCCCGATTCCTCAACGAGAAGATCGCAGAGGGCATCCACAGGATCCCTGGAGAATGCCGCGGAAATCTCCGCCATGTTTTTCCCTTCCACCCAGCGGTTTTTCTCCGAACCGACGGAATTTATGAGGATACCGTCCCAGCCGCAGGAGCCCACCCAGTTCTCCCATGGGGTGCCGTCTGTTCCATCCGTCATTTCCCGTATCTTTTGCCTGACTGACGGATCACCGATATATTCAAGCATCTTCTTCTGGCCATCCGCGTGGAAAACCGGAGGAATAAGGGCATCGAGCATAGTGCTCCCAGCGGTGTAGGGATACTGGTCGAAGGTAACCTCGAGTCCCTTGCTCCGAGCGTTGTCGAGAAGCTGCAGAACGCGTCCCGCTCTCCCCCAGTTCTTCTTCCCCGCGATCTTGAGGTGCGAAATATGCAGCGGGCATCCCGCTTTCGTGCAAATAGTGATTACCTCGTTCAGGGCATCTTCGATATAGTCCTGCTCGTTTCTCATGTGGACGACGAAAAATCCTCCCCAGGCCGCAGCCTCCCCGGCCAGTGCTACGAATTCCTTCTCTTCCGCATAAAGGCAGGGCGGATAAATAAGCCCTGTCGAGAAGCCGAAGGCCCCTTCTTCCATGGCCCTTCCCGTCATGCGGACCATCTCGCGGATCTCGTCGTCAGTTGCCGGCCTGTTCTGCCACCCCACAACGGAAGCCCGAACTGCACCGTGAGGTACAAGCATTGCGGAGTTCGTTGCAGGCTGAGCCCTGTCGATTGCCGAGAGGTATTCGCCCATTGTGTTCCAGCTCCATTCTTCCCAGGAGCCGTCAAGGCCTACAAGCCGCTGCTTCATCATAGGTATTTCCCCGGGCGAAAGAGGCGCCACGGAGAGCCCGTCCTGGCCCAGCACTGCTGTGGTAATGCCCTGCATGATCTTGGCATCTTCTTCGGGTGTGGAAAAAAGGCGAAGGTCAGAGTGGGTGTGCATGTCGATAAACCCCGGACAAATCATCTGCCCTTCCAGGTCAAAAGACTGAAATGCTTCTTCGTCGATCCTTTTTGCCACTCGAACGATCTTACCGCCTGATATTCCCACATCCGCCCTGAACCACGGGGCCCCTGTTCCGTCCAGAACACGGCAGTTCCTGAAAGCAAGATCCAGCATTGAAAGCACCTCTTCTTTTTATGATCATCTTTGAAAATGCCTTTTATAAAATGCAAAAAAGCATGAGCTTTTACTTTTTTCATAATAGCGGTGTGAAGCACGGAAAGCAATCGAAACGTGCCGTCTTTCAACTCACTCCGGCTCCGGTTGCTTGAAAAAATAAGTATCTGTGCTCATACTTTACCAGGTAGCAGCTATGCTAAGCTGGGAAAACCGGGTCCGGAAATCCGCTTTTTTGGTTTTATCCCTCCGGACCCTCGAGAAGAGCAAGCACCTCCACAGCGGCGGTCCGGGGAAAGAAGTCGTAGGGGATGAGCCGCTCCACGGTGAACCCTCCAGTTTCAAGAACTGCCAGGTCCCTTGCCAGGGTTCCCGGGCTGCAGGAAAGATAGGCAAGCCTCGCCGGGCAGAGCCTTTCCGCAAGAGCATCCCTCACCGGTGGCTCAAGACCTGTCCTGGGCGGGTTTGCGTACACCATGCGCCTCCGCATCGGAACGGACAGGAGGAATTCCTCCGCCTGGAGGAGACGGTCCGCACAGGTTCCCCTCAGAACTTCCGCTTCGGGAACATTAAGCCGGGCACAGTCAACGGCTTCCCCGCCTGCCTCGATTCCCATAACGGAAGCCCCTGCTGCTGCCCATAGGGCCATGCTCGCCCCGGTGCCGCAGTACATGTCGAGCACGGCATCACCGGGACTGGGACGGAGAAACTCTGCGGCTGTCTTGAGAGAATGCCCGTGAAGTTCGGGAATAAGCTGGGAAAAGGATGAGGGGCCGTAGAGGAGACCCCTGGAGTCCGCCGACCTCGGCTTTCCCCACACGAGCCGCCACCCTCCCTTCGCGAAGAGCCGTACCCCGGCTGCAGGATGCAGATGGATCCAGATCCCCTCGGCGCCGGCGGCAGGCATGGTTTCCGACAGGGGGGCCATGCTTCCCCGGGAGGAGAAAAACCATTCGTCTCCCGGGTCTTCCTTCGCCTTAAAGACAAGGGTGCACTGCGCACCTGATATGGAGACAAAAGCCAGGGGAAATGACCCCGGGGGCTCATCGGGAGGCAGTGAGACGGCGAGAAGGTTCAGCATCTTCCTGACTCCGGGTGAATGAACAGGGCAGCCGAGAAGGGAGACGAAGGGCCTCGGCCGGAGAAAGCGTATTTTTGCAGCTCCCTGACCGCGAACTCCTTCCATTCCGAACCGCCACCCCTCTCCGGGAGTCCATCTCGCCGCAAGAGCAGTCCTGTTACGGTAGCCGAGCCGTTTCTCCCCTGTGACCGATAGAACGCCGCCGAGACGACCCTCCCACCGGGCGAGAGCCCGCGCCGCCCGTGACTGTTTTCTCGACACAGACCGGTCTTCAGTATAGGACCCGTCCGGGCATCCCCCGCATTCCGGGCTGCAGCCGGCGGGCAAAATGGTGTCTTCATGGATCATGAATAGTCACCTCTGAAAAAAAGGAGCCGGACAGGGTTCCGGAACGGCGGCGCCCGCCCGGCTCTCTCTTGCCAAAAAGCCGCAGATGTCTATAATTTACAATGAACAGAAATACATGCCGGGTGTATTGTAGCAATTTTTACCACCCGATGAACAGATTGTTGTGAAAGGAGAGACTGCAATGAAAAAGAGAACCATGCGAGACGGCATCTTCCTCATGGGGGCAGTGGACTGGAACCGCCGTCTTTTCGACTCGCTCATCCCCCTCCCCGAGGGGACGAGCTACAACGCATACCTCGTGGAGGGATCCGAAAAAACCGCCCTCATCGACACAGCCGACCCGGAGCTTGAGTATGTGCTCCTGGAACAGCTGGAAGATGTGAAGAAGATCGACTACATCATATCGCTGCACACGGAACAGGACCATTCCGGGGCCATCCCGACCCTGCTCGCCAAGTACCCGGAGGCACGGGTGGTCTGCTCAACCAAGGCGAAAGAACTGCTCCAGGATCATCTTCACATCGACGGCAGCGTCATCGACGCCATGGACGACGGCCAGACGCTCTCCCTGGGAAACCGGACTTTCACCTTCATCCACACTCCCTGGGTCCACTGGCCGGAAACCATGTGCGCCTACCTCCAGGAGGAGAAGATCCTGTTCTCCTGCGACTTTTTCGGCTCCCACCTTGCCACCTCCGACATATTCGCCGGGG
>CAYTQC010000174.1:0-3611 GCA_964439735.1 uncultured Synergistaceae bacterium | reverse complement strand
TGGACCTGACGGAAGGCACGGTCTGGTTCAGCGGTTCAAACCCCTGCGAATCGGACTTCCGGCCGTTCAGGCTGAACTCATAGGGCCACTTTTCCGCCGCTGTTGGATCAAAGAGACTATTTCGTGATGGGGAGTGAGAGCAGTGATCGTTCATTGGACTGAACTGACGAAGGACCAGTTTGATGAGTTGAAGAAGAGCTCGGTAGTTGCGGTGAATTTTTCATCTACGGAGCAGCATTCGAACCATTTGCCCGTGGGGACCGACGGCTACATCGGCGAGGCGGTGCTGCTTGAGGCTGCACGGAGGGCAAGGAGCACGGTGGTGGTGATGCCTTCGGTACGGTACGGCTATTCCCCTCACCACAGGTTCGCTCCGGGGTACGTGACGCTGGGCCAGGATGTGCTGACCGCCCTGTGCAGGGATGTGTGCGGATGCGTGGCTGACAACGGCTTCCGGAAAATGGCCATAATGAACTCCCACGGGGGGAACATGGCGGCCCTCCACTCGGCGGTGAACGAGATAGGGGAGGAGTACGAGGGGAAGCTTGACCTCGCCCTCTTCAGGTACTGGGACCTTGTGGGGGACGTGGTGGCACGGGTGAGGGAGTCTGCCGTCGGAGGCACGTCACACGCAGGGGAGTTCGAGACCTCCCTGATGATGTACCTGAGGCCGGACCTTGTGCATCCCGGCCTGATAGAGGAGTGCCCCCCGGCGCCGTCGGACGCCTATAACGAGACGGATCTTGCCGGAAAGAAGAAGTACGTGTCATTCTACAGCTTCAACCGGTTCAATGCTTCGGGGCATATCGGGCAGCCACATCTGGCGAGCCCTGAGAAGGGAAAACTCTTTTTTGAGGGAGCGGCCGAAGCGGTTGCGGAGTTCCTTGATTTCTGGAGGGAAAACTAGGCGGCTTTTGAACGGATAGCGGGGAAGAAAAAACGGCCGTTCGAGCTGCCGGCCGGACGTGTACGGTAAAGAGGAGGAGAGAAAATGAGCAGGCGCGTACTTGTTCCACTTGCGGAGGGATTCGAGGAGATAGAGGCAATTACGCCCATTGACGTGCTCCGGCGTGCGGGTGCGGACGTTACGGTGGCCTCGGTCAGGGGGCTTCCCATAAAGGGGGCACACGGCATCACTGTGCAGGCAGAGATGACGTTGGGCGACTGTGCGGGTATGGACTTCGACCTGATCGTCCTCCCCGGCGGAATGCCCGGGGCAGCCCATCTTGCGGAGTCCGGGATGCTCTGCGAAATGCTGAAAAAGCACCATGAAAACAACCGGCCCCTGGCGGCCATCTGCGCAGCTCCCGCAGTGGTCCTCAATCCCCTGGGGCTCCTTGGGAAGGAGCAGGTGGCCTGCCATCCGTCTGTTAGGGCGAAGCTGGACGAGGCCAACCGCACCGAAGAACGCATCTGCATCGGCGACGGACTTGTTACTGCGGCGGGACCGGGGGTGGCCATGGAGTTTGCCCTTGCCCTGGTGGAGCTCCTGGTGAGCAGGGAAAAGGCCGAAGAGCTCGCGAAGGCAATGGTGGTGAAATAGGGGGTAAAGCCCTCAAATCCTTTGAGATATACGGAATATTTAGGGTGACATTTTATAAAATATCATGTTGACATGGTTAAAATTATGGCCTATTTTCAATACGGGTCAAACTGTTTCGAAACAGCGTCACCCTTTTGCATTCTCGTATCCTGGAAGTGCCTGAACTGCAGCCTGTTTCCGGTCATGTAGGCTTATGACTGATTGATTAGTTCCACAGCGGGGAGGAATTCTATGAATATCGGTTTTTCCACAGGTTTTTTACGCCCAGATTCCCTGGAAACAGTGGTGAAGATCTGCAGAGAGTCGGGGATATCCAGAGTTGAATTATGGGAACACGACGGTTTTTTCGCGGGATCTGTTGACCCACTGGCGATCCGTCAGCGGTTCGATGATGAAGAGATCGTCGTCAATTCAGTTCATGCACCGTTCCCTGAAGGGGCTCTTCTTCCGCCGTCAGAAAGAGAACGGTATCTCCTCAGCTTCAAGAAGGCCTGCAGCAAGGGAAAAGCCTATGGAGCATCCTATGTTGTTTTCCACCCCGCAGTTATTGAGGGGGAGCGGTATTCCGGTCCGGAAGAGCTTCATTCCATCGAGCGGACACTTCTCCTCTGGAAAGAAACGGCGAAGATCGCGGGCAGTTTCGGCCTGAAGACAGCATTCGAGAATCTGCCCAGGTGCAGTGCGTGGCCCGAAGGGCTGACACCGGTACAGATTTCAGATTTCCTGAAATCTGGGAGTATAGATAACTCCGGCATCTGCCTGGATATATCCCACGCATTCGCATTGAATATTTCCGATCACATTTATGAAATTCTTCCCGAATTGGATCTTTTGGGTGTTCATGTGTCTGACGGCATAAAGGACAACCGCAAAGACCGCCACCTTCCCCCCGGCGAGGGGGATTTTGACTGGGAACGATTCATGGTTATCGTTGCCGGGCATCATGCCTCCATTTCCCTTATAATTGAAGTCAACAGCCCGTATCTTGACGGGGTGCTTCTGGGCAAAGTGGCCCGGTTTTTGTCAGGCAAAAGATAAATCGTGCACTTGGGTTTCAAGTGGGAATGGCTGTTTTTTCTCAAAGCCAGGATTTCAGGAAAAAGGGGCGCATCTGTTTCCCGGGAAGTTAACTGGAGTGTTTCATTGGTTCAAACATATTGCAAAGGGGAGGGTTTCTTATGAGAAAGCTGGCAATTGCTGCGATGATTGGCGTGCTTCTTGTGTGCGGGGCTGGAGTACCTGTTTTTGCGGCGGCCGAACATGTTCTGGTATTCGGCCACGTGCAGCCGACAGACCATCCGTATCACCTGATGGCTGAAAAATTCAAGCAGGAACTTGAAGCACTGAGCGGAGGACGGGTACAGGTAGAAATTCACCCGGGCGGTTCACTCGGAAATGAACGGGATCTTGTGGAAGGCCTGAAGCTTGGAACAGTGGACGTTTCGACCATAACATCCGCCCTTACGGCCACGTTTGTTCGTGAGTTTGGGGTCTTCAGCCTTCCGTTCCTTTTCGAGAGTTTCGAGCAGATGTACAAGGTAATGGACAGCCCTGTCGGAGATGAATTTGCTGCTTACCTGGAACGGGAGGGACTCGTCAAGCTGGGGTTCAACAGCGGAGGAGCACGGAGCATGTATGCTTCAAAGCCTGTGAACAGTCTTGAGGATCTCCAGAAGATGAAGATCAGGACTATGGAAGATCCCGTTTATGTGGAAACATGGAATAACCTCGGTGCTCTTGCCACGCCCCTTCCCTGGGGAGATGTCTACACTGCCCTTGATACCGGTATGGTTGATGGTGCAGAAGGAGCAATGATCAGCTACAAGTCGATGGGATTCTACGATCCGGCGCCGTACATAACTGTCATCAATTACATTTTCAGCTGGCATAATTTCATGATGTCCAAAACCGCATTGGAAAAACTTCCGGAAGACCTTCAGGCCATGGTGCTCACGGCAGGGAAAAGAGCCCAGGATTATCAGAGAGCACTCGTCGTGGAGGAGGAAAAGAGCCTGCTTGACGTCCTTGAGAAAGAACACGGATGCACGGTCATTTACCCGAAAGACCT
>CAYTQC010000173.1:0-3616 GCA_964439735.1 uncultured Synergistaceae bacterium | reverse complement strand
TCTCCGAGAACGAGGACCGTCCCGATTTCAAGCTCCTCCGGCAGCCCCTCGGCAATGATGTTTTCCGCAAGGGCTCCCGGAGGAAACGGAAACCCGGCCTCCCGTTCGGCCTTCCGGATATCCTCCGCCCTGAGAAGGCTCACCTCGCGCTCCGTCACTCCCCTGTGAGAGTCCCCTTCTATTCCCCCGGGGACAAAGACCGCTTCAGGAAGCTCCCTTTTCGGCTCCTGCCGATTCGAGCTCACGCAGAGAGCTGTTATCTTCGCCATTCCTCTACCTTCCTTTCACCGTGTTCGGGGTCAGACCCGCCGGCCGGCGGCATCACACCTTTCCGGACACCCTCTTCCATTTAAAGTCCACGGTCCTCTGCCCGTTCTCCCTCGTCACCGTACGCTTTGCCGGCATTGACTGCGAAACGACCCTGCCCCGACGCACCGACCAGAGGCACTCGCTCTGCAGACGGATGGCGTCAAATTCATCTTCAGCATCGAGCACGAGAAAGCTGGCATCCTTTCCGGGGGCGATTCCGTAGCTGCCGGAGAGCCCAAGGGTTTCCGCCGAATTGCCTGTGATCATGCGGAAAAGGCGAAAGACCTGACTGTAGCCGCTCATGTGGGCCGTGTGCAGAAGGAGGTTCGCCGCTGCGAGCATGGATCCCCTCCCCATGGGATACCACGGGTCCATTATGGAGTCGTGACCGATGCACACATTCACTCCCGCCCTGTCCAGCTCGTCCACCCGGGTGTGCCCCCTCCGCCGGGGATAGCCGTCCGTCCTGTTCTGGAGCACCGAATTGTCGAAGGGAAGGGTGATGAAGCTCATCTTCGCCCTCTGAAAGATGCCCATGAGCTTCAGGGCGTAATCGTTGCCGTAGTTGTGCATTGCCGTGGTGTGACTCGCGGCCGTTCTGTCCCCCATACCCATGGTGATGGCGCACCCGGCCATTACCTCCACGAACCGGGACTGCTCGTCCCCGGTTTCGTCGCAATGGATGTCCACCATCCTCCCGAACTTCTCCGCGAGATTGAAGGCCAGCTCCACCGACCGGACCCCGTCCTCCCGCGTCAGCTCGTTGTGGGGAATGGCGCCTACGCAGTCGCACCCCATCTCCACTGCCCGCCTGAGGTTCCGCTCACCCTCCGGAAAGCTGTATATTCCGTCCTGGGGAAAAGCCACCACCTGGATATCCGCCACGTCCTTCATCTCTTCCTTAAGCTCAAGGAGGGCTTCCACTGTCACCAGTGAACCGTCTGTCGTATCGGCGTGGGTCCGGATGAACTGCACGCCGTTGGCCGCCTCCCAGAGTACTGCCTCCCGGGCGTTCTCCATCAGCCCTTTCTTCGTGACGAAGGGACGCCGCTCGCCCCACACGGCGATTCCCTCGAGAAGGGTGCCCGAATCGTTGTACCTCGGGTCTCCTACTGTCAGCACCGCGTCGAGGTGCACGTGGGGATCTGAAAAGGGAGGGCATACAAGGCTTCCGGAGGCGTCGATCTCCGCGGCTCCTCTCTCCTCTATGCGCTCTTCCACGGCGGCGATAACGCTTCCGTTTACAGCGATGTCACGAACTTCCCCGCCTCCCGCCAGCCGTGCGTTCCGAACTATCAAATCCATTTCCCATGCTCCCTTCGGTATTCTGAAGCAGCCGCACTTCGGTCCGGACAGCTTCGCCGTCAGAAATTGTAGCATCGGCACCGGCGCCCGTCCAACTCGGCTGTTTTCCGTGCATGGCTCCGCAGGGAAATACTATTCCAAAATTTTGCGTAACCGGTTGCATAATTTTATGGTTCTGCTACAATGCCCCAGGCAGCATTAGGGACCGTACATTACGTGGAGGTGTTCAGAATGAAATACCGTTTCGCGGCACTGATTCTCCTGGCGGCGTTTTTTCTGTCCGGGACCGGGGAAGCGAAGGATTATAAGGATTTCAGGCTCGCCGCAGTCTTCCAGACGGCTATCGAGGAACCCTGGGACGGGGCTATTCACCAGGCCTGCCTTCAGGTGCAGAAGGAACTCGGCATCACCTACGAATTCGCCGAGAAAGTCGGGGCCGCAGACTTCGAGCGGGTGCTCAGGGAGTATGCTGAACGGGGCTTCGACCTTATCGTCGGCGACGCGTTTCTCGCGGGTGAAGAACCATCACGCCGCGTGGCGAAGGACTACCCGGAGACAGCTTTCGCCTTCGGGTCGGAATTCGCTCCCCAGGAGCCGAACTATTCCGTGTTCGACAACTGGATTCATGAACCCTCCTACCTCTGCGGGATCATCGCCGGCCGTATGACGAAAACCGGAACCCTCGGGATCGTGGCCGCCATACCTATAGCGGAAGTGAACCGTCTTGTCCATGCCTTCCGTCAGGGAGCCCTTTCGGTCAATCCTTCAGTAAAAGTAAAGGTCGCCTACATCGGCAGCTGGTTCGATCCTCCGAAGGCAAAGGAGGCCTCCCTGGCCCAGATAGAAGCGGGGGCAGACCTCATCTTCGCCGAGCGGTTCGGCGTGTTCGAAGCGGCAAAAGAGAAAGGCGTCCGGGCCTTCGGCAACATGATGGACCAGAACAGCCTGGCGCCCGAAACAGTGATCACCGGCCCGGTGTGGAACATGTACCCCACCGTGCGCCACAGCATCGACGCCGTCAGGGAGGGCACATGGAAAGGGGATAACCTGAAGGAGTGGTCCATGATGGCAAAAGGAGGAGCCTCCCTCGCCCCGTTCCACGAATTCGATAAGAAACTCCCCCCGGAAGTGATCGCCGAGGTCCGGGAGATAGAGGCAAAGATTTTGGCCGGGCAGTTCGAGGTACCGGTCATCGAGACTGAGCTCACAACAGATTGACATGAAAGGGCCGGTTTTCCGGCCCTTTTTTCCGGCTAAAAATACCTGTACTGGCGCAGTGCAGCCTGAAAGGTGTGGAAACAATGCAGGCAGCGGAACTCTGTGAAAAAATAACTCCCCGGACCGGCTCCTCTTCTGACGGGCCGAATTCGCCCTTTGTCGTTGAAATGCGCTCCATACGGAAGACATTCCTCGATGTGACAGCCAGCAGCGACGTGAATTTCACCCTGAGGGAGGGAGAAATCTGCGCGCTCCTCGGCGAAAACGGCGCCGGCAAAACGACTCTCATGAACATCCTCTTCGGGTATTACACCGCGGACGGAGGCGAGATCCGGATACGGGGCGAAAAGGTCTCCTTTTCGTCTCCGGGGGACGCCATCGCCCGTGGAATCGGCATGGTGCACCAGCACTTCACCCTTGTCCCCTCCCAGACAGTACTGGAAAACGTGGTGGTGGGAAGCACCGGCAGACGGTTCTTTCTCGACCTCGCATCAGCACGAAAGAAGCTTCTCGCCCTCCAGGAACGATTCGGCCTCTCCGTGGACCCGGACGCCCCTGTCTGGACGCTCCCCATAGGAGGGCAGCAGAAGGTGGAAATCCTCAAGTCCCTTTACAGGAACGCCAGGATCCTCATCCTCGACGAGCCTACTGCCGTTCTCGCGCCGCTAGAGACGAAGGGCCTCTTCTCTACCCTCAAAATCCTTGCCGCAGAGGGATGCTCCGTCATTTTCATCTCCCACAAGCTCCGCGAGGTGATGGAGATAGCGGACCGGGTGGTGGTCCT
>CAYTQC010000172.1:0-3651 GCA_964439735.1 uncultured Synergistaceae bacterium | reverse complement strand
CCGCCAACATCCCGCAACCTTGACGTCTTTCCTTTTCAACTCCTCCTTCCCGGGGGCCGGGCCATTTACTCCTCGAAGAAACTATTTCAGCCCCATGACCGCATTGGGGAGAAAGGTGATGATCTGCGGAAACACTGTGATCAGCGCAAGGACGACAATCATGGTGAGGAGATATTTCGAATAGGCTCCCAGGATTTCCCCAAGCCTCGCCTTCGCAATTCCGGTGGCCACGAAGAGCGATATGCCTACCGGCGGTGTGCACTGGCCGATGGCCATGTTCACTATGGTCATGACGCCGAAATGGATGGGGGTGACGCCGAGCTGTCTCGCAATGGGAAAGAGAATTGGGACGAGGATGATGATGATGGGGGATACGTCGAGAAAGGTGCCCAGAAAGAGCATGAGGGCGTTCATGAGGAAGAGGATGACCAGCCTGTTGTCCGACAGGGCGAAGACGGCCCTGGCTATCTTATCGGGGATCTGCTCCGCCGCCAGGATCCAGCCGAAGCTGGATGCCGTGGCAATGCAGAGCACCACTACCCCGGTAGTTATGCCCGTCTTGACCATAATTGCGGGTATGTCCCTCCACTTGAGTTCCCCGTAGACGAACCGCCCGACGAGAAAGGAATAGAACGCCGCCACAACTGAGGCCTCCGTGGCGGTAAACACTCCGGAGAGAATGCCGCCCATGATGATGACCATGGTCATCAGGGCCAGGATGGAGTCGGTAAAGGCATTCCACCGCTCTTTCCAGGTCGCCCTCCGCTCAGCGGGGAGGTTCCGATGCCGTGCGTAGACGGCGCTTGTGACCATGAGGGCCAGCCCCATGAGGATGCCGGGGAACACACCGCCGAGGAAGAGCCCTCCTATGGAAATGCTTCCCGTGATGCCCAGGATGACCATGGGGATACTTGGAGGAATGATGATCCCTATGGCCCCCGCAGTTCCCACCACGCTGGTGGCAAGATCCTTCCCGTATCCTTTCTGCTCCATGGCCGGTATCAGGACACTTCCGATGGCAGCAGTGTCGGCCGCCGTTGATCCCGATATCCCGGCAAAGAACATGGCCGCCACGATGCTGATCATGGAGAGCCCGCCCCGGATGTGACCCACCAGGCTGGATGAGAAGGAGATGAGCCGTCTGGAGATACCGCCGCTCTCCATGAACCCTCCGGAGAGAATGAAAAAAGGGATGGCAACGAGGGAGAAAGATTCCACAGAGGTATACATCCTCTGGGCAACGATCAGGGGATCCATGCTCCCTGCGAAGAGAAGGGCGACGGCCGCAGATATGGCAAGGGAGAAGGAGACGGGCATCCGGATGACGAGCAGGAGGACAAAAACGGAAAAAATAGTGGCTGTCATGTCAGTCCCTCCACTCCGTGTGATGCCGTGCAAAAAACTCCGAGAGACGGGTGAGTGAATGGATCGCTATGAATGTCCCGCTCAGCGGCAGTATCACGTAGGGGCCGCTCATGGTGAAGGGCATCATGGCCATGAGCTGACGCTGGTTCAGTTTTACCAGAAAGAGCCCTTTCAGGATCATGAAGACCGCGAAGGCAAAGATCATGGCGTATACTGCAAGGGAAAGGATCTTTTGGATCATGGGGGGGAGGCGGACGACGAAAATCTCCACCTCGAAATGGGAGAACTCCTTCACTGCCAGGCTGGCACCTATGAAGCTGGACCACACGAACATGTACATGAGGAGGGCCTCCGACCACATTATGGGTGCCTTGATGATGAAACGGCTGATGATCTGGAGAAGCCCCAGGATCACCATGACCGAGAGAAGAACGATGAGCATCCACCGTTCGAGCTGCGCCGTGATGGCATCCAGCCTCTTCATGGCTTTCCGTTCCTCTTCGGCCTAACGGAGAAGGGACATGGGAACGCCGTCCATGTCCGAGAAAGTCTGGTTTTCTCCCGCCATGCCCCAGACGAAGCTGTAATTCGTGCTGCCAACCCCTGAATGGATCGACCAGCTTGGGGAGATGACCGCCTCCCCGCTTCGGACCACGATATGGCGAAGTTCAGAGGGCTGCCCCATGAAATGGAAGACCACGCCGTCCTCCGGAAGGTTGAAGTACATGTACACCTCCATCCGCCGTTCGTGGGTGTGGGTGGGCATGGTATTCCACACGGATCCTCCGGCGAGTTCCGTCATTCCCATGGAGAGCTGGCAGCTTTTGACCACGTCGGGATGGACGTACTTGTTGATCACCCGTTCGTTGCACTCCTTCCCGGATCCGAGGGCCTGCTTCACCGCCATTTCCCTGGTGATGAGGGTGGTCGGGTAGGGGCAGTGCGCCGGGCAGCTGAGAAGGTAGAATTTCGGACAGCTTCCGGCCTCAGGCTCGAAGGAGACCCCGGCCGTACCCATTCCGATATAGAGGGCTTCGTACCGGTTCAGCCGGTGGGGAGTCCCGTCAGCGACCACCGTGCCGGGATCGCCGATGTTGATCACCGCCATTTCCCTCCGCTGGAGAAAGAAGTCCACACCAAGTTCCCTGCCTCCCTCCAGCTCCAGGCGTTTTGAAACCGGACAGGCCGAGCCTGTGATCATCCTGTCCACGTGGGAATAGACGAGGGGTATCACGTCAGGGACGAAAAGGCCCCGGATCAGGAACTCGCTTCGGAGGGCCTCTGTGTCGTACCGCTTCACATCTGCCGGGTTGGCTGAATTCCGTACTTCCATCGGATTTTCCTCCTTGTCTTCTTTTTTCCTGCCTCTGGAGCCTGTTATCCTCTGTATCCAAGCTCCCTTGAAATCGCCAGGACGGTGTCCCGCAGTTTTTCTCCCAGGGCAAGCGACTGGCTGTCGCTGAACCTGTAGGCCGGAGCGCTTATGCTGACGGCCCCCACGGGGTAGCCCCTGAGATCGAGTATGGCGGCGCCCACGCACCGGATGCCTACTTCGTTCTCCTCGACCTCCTCGCAGAACCCCCTCTCCCTGCCGACGGCCAGGATCTTCTCGAGTTCCTTCCTGTCCGTGACCGTGTTCGGCGTCCGGGGGAGCAGTTCCGTCTTCTCGAAAAAGGCATCGAGATCAGCCCTCGGCAGGGCCGCAAGGATGGACCTCCCTGCGGAGGTGCTGTACAGGTCCCTCCTCGCCCCTATGTGGGAACGCATCCCTACGGGATGGGGGCTGTCCAGCTTGTCCAGGTAGTAGGCCTCTCCTCCCTCGAATATGAAGAGGTGGACGGTTTCAAGGGCTTCCTCCCAGAGTGCGCGGAGCCATGGGCGGGCGATCTCGCATAAACCGGCCTTCTTCTGATAGGCATCCGCCCAGAAGAGGACCGATGGCCCCATCTGGTACAGCCCTCCGTCGTCCCTGATGACGATGCTGTAATCCCTGAAAGTTGACAGGATGCGGTGGACCGTAGCCTTGGAGAGATCCGTCGCGTCAGCGATCTCGGTGATACCCACCTGGCGTCTCGACTCCGCCAGAAAGCCGAGAATGCTCACAGCCCTGTCGAGGACCCGAACCGATCCGCCCGGGGTCCTGGAATCATGAGATTCGTCTTCATCCGCACCGTTTGATACTGTACCGATACGCCCTGTCTCCGGGACGTTCAGCCCGGTATTTCGTTTTTTCCTTATCATATTCATTCCACCTGTCAAAATGATGATTCTTTAGATGAAACAACT
>CAYTQC010000171.1:0-3688 GCA_964439735.1 uncultured Synergistaceae bacterium | reverse complement strand
AGGCACTTCCTCGGGCCCTCCCCGTACGGGGCGCCTTCGGCGGGCTCGCTCCCCACGCTGGGAATGCGAACGACCTGCTGTATTGCGGCTGTAAGGTCATCTTTCATGGCGTCGAGTGTTTTCTCAAGCAAAACGATTCCTCCCTGAAAAGTAGTGTGAGCGGGTCATTCCCCGCCGGTTTTCTTCAACAGTTCCCTGCCCGCGATCTGCACCGGGTCCCACGCCATGGAGAACGGCGGGGCGTATCCCAGGTCGAGATCCACGAGATCGTTCACGGTCATCCCGGCGGCGAGAGCCGCGGCGATGATGTCGATCCGTTTCGCGGCCCCCTGGCCGCCAACGATCTGGCCGCCGAGAAGCTTTCCGGTGCCGTCCTCCCCCACGAGCTTCACGTGCATGGGCTCGGCGCCGGGGTAATACCCGGCACGGGTCTTCGTCTTGATGACCGCGGAACTGAAAGCGAGCCCGAGTTCGGCGGCTTCCTTTTCGGAGAGCCCCGTTCGGGCAACTTCGTAGTCGCAGTGCTTGCTCATGGCCGTTCCCAGGACGCCCCGCAGGGAGGCGCTGCCGCCGCCCATGGAGATGCCTGCCACGCGGCCCATTTTGTTGGCCACGGTGCCGAGGGCGACCCAGAAGGGCTTTCCGCTCACGAGGTGGGTGGTGGAAGCGCAGTCTCCTGCGGCCCACACCGCCGGGTGGGATGTGCCCATGGTTTCGTCGGCGAGGATGGAGTCCCTCACCGAGAGCTTCAGGCCGGCCTTCCCGGCCAGGAATGAATTGGGACGGACTCCCAGGCCCATGATCACCATGTCGGCGGGGATCTCTCCGTTTTCGGTGAGGACTGAGCGGACCCGCCCGTCCCGGCTGGTGAATCCCGTGAGCCCCTCGCCGAGACGGAGTTCCGTCCCGATGCTCCGGATGGCATCGCCGATGAGTTCAGCCATGTCGGGGTCAAAGGTGTTCATCACCTGGGGTGACTTGTCGAGAAGGGTCACCTTCATGCCCCGGACGCAGGCGAAGGCCTCGGCCATCTCAAGGCCGATGTATCCTCCACCCACCACCACGGCGTGTTCGGGCCGGTGGTCGTCGATAAACCTGCGGGCGGCGATCCCCGTCTCAAGGATACCGAGGCTGAAGATACCCGCGGCATCGGCTCCTTCCACCGGGGGAACCACGGGACTCGCTCCCGCGGCAATGAGGAGTTTGTCGAAGGAGTCGGTGAACTCCCTGCCTGCTTCGAGGTCACGGACGGTGACTTTGCCGCCGTCCGGGTCGATGGCCGTCACCTCGTGGCGGATGTGCACATCGATATTCTGCTTTTCCCGAAATTCCTCCGGCGTGCGGACGACGAGCCGGGTTTCCGGATCAACGAGGCCCGCAACATAGTAAGGGATGCCGCAGGCGGAGTAGGACGTAAAACCGCTTCGTTCGAACACGACGATGTCGGCGTCGGGCTTCCGCTTCCGGATCTGGCCGGCAGCGGACATGCCCGCCGCATCGCCGCCGATGATGAGTATCCGTTCCTTTGCCATTTTTTTCACCTCCGCTTGTGTTGGTGCACGGGGATGTTCTCCGGTACTTTTTTCATTATACCCCAGTTCTGAGGGGCTCCCGGGCTCAGAGAAGGTTTTTCTTCCGGTACACCGGCTCCGAGAGGGTCCACATGGAGGGCCAGGCCTTAAGAAGAAGAAGGCCGATGACCACACTTATGATCCCGCCCGCCATAAGGGTGAAGGGGGCCCCGAGACGGGATGCGATCCATCCGGCGTTGAGGCTGCCCAGGGGAGTGATCCCCATGGCGGAGACGATGAAGAGGCTCATGACACGGTTCCTCTTGTCTTCGTCCACGAGGGTCTGCACCAGGGTGTTGCATGACACGAGGGTGGAGACCATGAAGAATCCGAGGCACGCCATGAGGACAAGGGAAAGGGCGAATATCCTCGAGAGTGAGAACGCCGTCATGGAGAGGCCCAGAAGGACGCACGACACTGCCATGATCTTTCCGAGGCCTACGGGTGACTTCCGCAGTGCCAGGCGGATGGAGCCGGCGAGGGCCCCGAGGCCGGTGGCGCCCATGAGGAACCCCAGGGTGCTGGGTCCGCCGCCGAGAATCTCACGGGCGAAGACGGGCAGCAGCACCATGTAGGGGAAGGCAAAGAAGCTCACCAGGGCTATGGCGCCGAGGTAATTCCGGAGCGGCGGGAAGCTTCCCACGTACCTGAGCCCCTCCTTCATCCCCTCGAGCACGCTCTTCCTGGACTTTTCCGATACGAGGGACTTTTTGAAGTGCATGAGGAAAAGGGCCGTGAGGGTGGCCGAGTAGGCCATACCGTTCATAAGGAAGCAGATGCCCTCCCCCACGACTGCGATGACCATGCCCGCTATTGACGGGCCGACAAGCCGGGTGACGTTGAAGAGGGTGGACGTGAGGGCGATGCCGTTGCCGAGGTCCTTTTCATCCTCCACGAGCCGTATGGTGAACCCCTGGCGGGCGGGGACCTCGAAGGAGTCGGAGGTGCCGATGATGGCCGCCAGGATGAGGATATGCCAGTACTCCACCACGCCGGTCAGGGTGAGGACCGCGAGAGTGAAGGCGTGGAGCATGCTGATTGTCTGGCAGATCATGATGACCCTCCGCAGGTTGCGCCCCTCGAGGAACGCCCCGGTAAAGGAGCCGAAGAGCAGCACGGGGATCTGGGTCATGAAGTCAACCGTCCCCAGCAGCAGAGGGGACCCGGTGATCCTGTAGACGAGCCAGTTCATGGCTACCCTCTGCATCCACAGCCCCGACAGGGAGACGATCTGCCCCATATAGAACAGACGGAAGTTCCTGTGCCGGAAGGCGCGGAAGAGAGTACTTTTTTCCCAGTCAGGCATGTGCCTACCCCTTCCAGGCAGCGCGGTACTTCTTCAGGAAGCGGACAGGGTTGTAGGACTCCTTCGCCTTCCTGACCCCCTCTTCGCCCATGTCCTGCTCCCTGTTCGCCCAGGTGAAGCCGGCGCAGGAGTGCTCGAGGAAGGCCTGGTTGATGGCCTGGTAGACGCCCTTGTAATCCGCGAGCCCCTTCTCGAAGTGGACCACCACCATGTCACCGGTCATGGGCTCGCCCACTGAATAGGCGACCATGTTGCCGTCGGCATGGAGGGCGCCGCAGAGGAGGCCGGGGAAACGGTCCCAGTTTTTCAGCACCCTTGAGATGGCGTGGTTCTCGGCCCGGAGGCCGGGGATGTCGTCGCAGCTTTTCCACTCGCACCAGAGCTGCTGCAGCTCGAGGATCTCCTCCACTTCATCCCGGCCGATCTGCCGGTAGGCGGAGTCGTAGAGTTTGTGGAACTGCTTCCAGAGGTTTTTTTTCTTGTGGAAGCGGTTGCCCTTCAGGGAGATGAGTTCCTCCACCGAGTAGATGTACTCCCACTCGGACCGCCGGTCCTCCAGGGAGACCCTGTTCCCGAGGCGCTCCTCCCAGATGCGGGCGAGTTCCTCCGGGACCCGGTCGAAGACGGCCCCTTCCGGAAAGAGGTCTGGAAGTATGTGTTCCCAGTCGGCCTCCTCCCAGTTCCCCACGGGAGCCCACAGGGACGGCGCCGGATTGTTGATTTTCGGCCAGAAGAGGCTGTGGGCATGGGCCAGCTCGTATTTCCGTTCGTCCGACCAGGCCCAGAAGTTCACGAACGTGTAGTCCGACGT
>CAYTQC010000170.1:0-3688 GCA_964439735.1 uncultured Synergistaceae bacterium | reverse complement strand
CTTTTGAAAGGAGCGACGTGCCTGTGGATAAAACGGTTTCTCTGTTCCGGTTTAAGAGTTGAAAGCAGTTCTTCCACCCTGTACTCGTGAATATTGAAAATTCCCGGTCCCGGACTCAATTTTTTACCCAGCTGAAGGGCGATCCACGCCTCATTGCACGATTTATGCAGCTCAAATATGTTTGCTGACGGGGATCCGATTCCAATGGCAGCGTTAAGGTTCATTCCGGAAAGGCCCTCCAGGATTTTTCTGCATGCCCGGTACGTCCCGCTCTCTTCGTTTTGTGAGGTATCGTCTGATGCGGCATGAAGGACAATGTACCTGTTATTCCCGGTCATGGTGGAAAGATCTGATTTATCCGGAAATGCACTCCGTATTATGTTCAGGATGGCGGCTTTTGCCCTTTGGATAAACACTTCCGGAGTCTGTGCGGTGTCTGTCCGGTATGTGTCCCCGCTTTCTCCCGCATATCGTGCAAACTGGCAGAGGTCGACCGCTACTGGTATGTATCGGCCTGAAGGGTCAAAACCGAAATCCTTTGCCCTTGCCAAAAGCATTCCCTTGTCAGTTACACCCGGTGTATATGAGGATATTTCGTGAATAAGGTTCTTAAGCGTTTCCTCTCTTCCTGCCGCGTATTCCTGGAGCTCTCTTTCCCGGAGCAGTATCTCTATCTGCTTTTTGACGATAAGGGCAAAAGGGGTCACATCGACCGGGTTTCCGGTAATAGCAACGGAACCTACCACATTGCCCGTCATTGACTGAATGGGGTAGGTTACTCCGGGCAGGGTTCCCCTGAATTTCCGGGCTTCTGTTTCATCCACAACTGCACCTCTCCTCGTTTTTATTACCTCGAGGGACTGCTCATGGAGAGATCCCGTTCTTTTTGTATCACTGGCCCCGATAACCATCCCTTCAGTGTCGGTGATAATAACGTTATATCCTATTATTTCCGCTATTGACAGGGCAATTTCCTGGGCATACCTGGAAAGCATTGCAGGACTCCTTTCAGAAGAAATTAGGCATTATGCACAAAAAACGGAGGTTCCTTCCCCTTAATACCATACGTCTGGTCCGATGTAAAGAATGTTCTTACTATATATAATTTACCTTGGATCAGCGTTGATGAGTACATGAAGAAAAATTGCTCCATATACAAGGAGGCATCAGAATGAGGTTGGAGATTCATAACGCGTTCGTGAGGGATGTGCAGTGGGGTGATACGACCTGTCTCAGGAACGGTACGCTTTTCATCAACAGGGACGAAGCTGTTGGAGTAGCAGCGGCTGATGAGAATTTTTCAGATGTGAAGCTTGAACTGGCCCGTCCCGGAGAGAGCGTCAGGATAATCCCGGTCAAGGATGCAGTGGAACCAAGGATAAAGCTGGAAGGGGGCACCTCTTTCTTTCCCGGTTTTTGTGCTCCCATGGAGCCTGTGGGAGAAGGAAAAACCCTTGTTTTGAAGGGATCCTGTGTGCTGACCTGTGGTCCTATTGTGGCCTTCCAGGAAGGCTTTATCGACATGACCGGTCCTGCAAGCCCCTACAATCCCTTTTCAGGGACCAACAACGTGGTGATCGTTGCCCGGCCTGTGGAAGGGCTTGAAAAGCATGCCTATGAAAAATCTCTCAGGGAAGCCGGGCTCAAGCTCTCGGTGTATCTTGCCGAACAGTGCAAAGAGACCAGGGCAGATAATATTGAAGTCTACGAAAAGGGGACACTTTCAGAGGAAAACAAAAAATATCCGTGCCTCCCGAAAATTGCCTATTTCTGCATGTCCATCACCCAGGGGCTCCTGCACGACACGTTTCTCTACGGGGCTGATATGAAACACATCGTTCCCACACTGGTGCACCCCAACGAAATCCTTGACGGGGCAATGGTCTCCGGCAATTGTGTTTCCGCCTGCGACAAAAATACGACGTTCCATCACGTGAACGACCCGATCGTACTGGAGCTCTACAAGCGCCACGGCGAAGAAATCAACTTCCTTGGGGTCATACCTACTCTTGAAAGCACGGTTCTTGCAGGCAAGGAAAGGACCACGTGGATGAACGCGAACCTGGCCAGGCAGCTGGGGGCTGATGGCGTGGTCATATCGGAGGAAGGATACGGCAATCCCGATACGGATCTCTGCATGAACGCGAAAAAATGCGAGGACTGGGGAATAAAAACCGTCGTTATTTCCGACGAAGCGGCCGGTACCGACGGATCCAGCCAGGGACTTGCAGATGCAACTCCTGAAATGACGGGTTTTGTTTCGGCGGGAAACGTTAATGAAATGATCGAGGTTCCTGCAATGGACAGGATCATCGGGTTTCCTGAATCCATTGCCTTCCTCTCCGGCGGGGCATCAGACAGTCTCCGCGGGGACGGGTCCATGTACGTGGAGCTTCAGTCCATTATCGGATCCACAAATGAGCTTGGATTCAGCAAACTTGGCTGCGAATGGATTTAGCAGGGATCGGGAGGAAAAAAATAATGACCTTTAGAGTTGTCCATTATATAAACCAGTTTTACGCGGGTATGGGCGGAGAAGACACCGCCCATGTGGAGCCCTCGATCCGGAAAGAAGCGACAGGACCCGGACTTCAGCTAGGGAACCTTCTCAAGGGCGAAGCGGAGGTCGTCGGAACAGTTGTCTGCGGCGACAGCTATTACGGTGAAAACATGGAAAAGGCCCGGGAAAAATGCCTTGAAATGATCAGTTCTTTCAAGCCGGATATCCTTATTGCGGGCCCCGGATTCAATGCCGGGCGTTACGGTATCGCCTGCGGAGATATCTGTGCCGCAGCAGCTGAAAAATTCGGCATTCCAACTCTTACAGCACTGTATGCTGAAAATCCGGGAGTTGAGATGTATCGCTCGAAAACATTTATCGTTGAGACAGGCGACAGTGCACGGGCGATGAAAAATGCCCTTGATGCCATGGCTTCACTGTCACTGAAGCTTCTGAGAAAAGAGCCCCTGGGGCCTGCTAAGGCTGAAGGATACATAAGCAGAGGGATCCGGAAAAGTTTCTTTCATGAAAAGACTGGAGCAGAAAGAGCTGTAGATATGCTTCTGAAAAAGATACGGGGAGAAGCCTTCGAGACAGAGCTGGAGATGCCCGTGTTTAAAAAGATCCCTCCCGCTGCTCCTGTCAGGGATTTGTCGAAGGCCACCATTGCTCTTTGCACATCGGGAGGAATCGTTCCTTTCGGAAATCCGGACCATATCCGGGTCTCTTCAGCTGAATCCTTCGGAAAATACGACATATCCGGGCTTGATGATCTCACAGCTGAAAACTATGAATCAATTCATGGAGGATACGACAGGGTGTATGCAAACGAAGACCCTGACGTTGTTCTTCCCCTGGACGTGATGCGCGAGCTGGAAAAAGAGGGTGTATTCGGCAAGCTCCATGATTTTGTGTACTGCACCACCGGAACGGGAACCTCTGTGGCCCATGCCGAACGCTTCGGCCGGGAGATAGGTGAGGAACTCAGACAGGCAGGTGTTGATGCCGTCATCCTCACAGCTACCTGAGGAACCTGCACTCGATGCGGTGCATCGATGGTCCGTGAAATGGAAAAAGTCATGGGTGTTCCGGTAGTCCAGATAGCTACCATAGTTCCTATCATGATGACGGTGGGAACGAACAGGATAGTCCCTGGTGTCGCAATTCCCCACCCGGTAGGGGATCCTG
>CAYTQC010000169.1:0-3698 GCA_964439735.1 uncultured Synergistaceae bacterium | reverse complement strand
ACTGCGGAGGCTATCCGTGGGAGAGCAGGTCGCTGCCGGAAATCCTTAATAAAAATAAGAAGAGCGGACGCTTAAGAGCGTCCGCTCTTCTGCATATATACCCTTCAAAAATTCGTGTTCCGACGAAGGACCGAGAGTAATTCCTTTCATGAGATTTCGCAAAATACATTCAAAATAAGGTATCCTGTTGTTAGAATGAAAACACAAACTCGGGATAAAAGGGAAAGTACGCTTTTGCGTACCTGGTTAATGCTTGACATGATGAAGCGTGTCTGATATGTATAAACAAAACCCGCTGAACGGTAAGGATTACCGCACAGCAGAAAAATGAAATCCGTAACGAAATAATCACTCTTCACACAGGGAACCGGTGACTCGAAGAACCACTCGGGGGAGATCTGCCGGGAGAAAAGAATATACAACGGCTTAAGATCAGGGGAAGAGAGAGAGGCGAAAAGACGGCAGGGAAAAACAGCCGATTATGTGAGCAGGATACAATACATACCCGCCGGCTTTTGGGATTTCCAGGGAAAAGGCAGGGGAGCCAGTCCTCGTTGATGAATTCCACTTCTTCAGGAAATCGCCCTGACCATTTTAAAAAAGGAGTGTGGCTGTCATGGTGAAGGAAAAAACCTTTTGGGCGGATACGGAGTTTTTCGGACTTCTTGGGTTTCCTGTAAGAGAATCATTATCTGCAGCTATGCATAATGCGAATTTCCGTGCATTAGGTATGAATGCGGTATACACTCCCTATGAAGTCACTGAAAAAACTGTCGGTAATGTCATGCCTGCCCTTGAAACACTGCGTTTCAAGGGACTGAACGTGACGATGCCTCTGAAGCAGAAGATTATAGAGTACCTTGATGACCTTGATGAAACCGCGTCTGTGTGCAACGCCGTGAATACCGTCTATTGGAAGGACGGCAGGCTCTACGGGACGAACACTGACGGCCTCGGGTTTGTAAGGGGCCTGAAAGAACAGGGACAATACGACCCGGCGGGCAAAAACTGCCTTATCTTCGGTGCGGGAGGAGCCGCACGGGGAGTAGCGTTCGCGCTTGCAGCAGCAGGAGTGGGCTCCATTTCCCTCTGGAAGAGGGATTCCGGAGATGAAAAGCTGAAAAAGCTCGCAAGTGGTCTCAACGCTTATCGTTCCGGCGTATGCAAGGTCCAGTCCAGTGATACTGATGATATACCGGGACTCATCAACAGCAGTGAACTCATTATAAATGCAACGCCTTTAGGAATGGCTCCCAATACGGACGCAACGCCTTTTAATACGGACCTGCTGAGGACAGAGCATATGGTGTGCGACCTCGTATACGTGCCTCACGATACGCTCCTTCTGCGGCAGGCGGAGACAAAAGGGGCACGGATCCTCTACGGGTACTGGATGACGATCTGGCAGGGAGTGGAAGCTTTCCGGAAATGGACCGGCAGGGAACCTGACGTGGACGTTATGACGAAGACAATTCTGGAGCATTTGGCGAAAAAAGAATGACTCCCTGGGGGACGAACTTCATCCGCCCGAAAGAGAAGAACTCCTGAATCCAGGCCGGAGGTGAAACTGTTGAAAATATTGAAATGGCTGGATGAACATTTCGAAGAATACATACTGAGCGGTCTGCTCGTCGTCATTGCAGTTGTAATGATGCTCCAGGTAATCATGCGGTATGTGTTCAACGCATCACTGTCATGGGCTGAGGAGGCTTCCCGGTATGCCTTCGTGTGGTCCGCCCTCGTGAGCATCGGCTATACCATCAGGGAGAACAGCATCCTCAAGGTCGATACCCTTGTTGAAGCATTGCCTGCCGGTTTGAAACATATCCTGGTAACTTTAATAAACCTTTCGGTAACTCTTTTCTTCGGATATCTCTTTATCAGCTCGATCCCGGCGGTTAAAAGGGTCATCATGACCGGCCAGACAAGTCCCGCCCTGAAAATTCCCCTGGGCTGGATCTATTTCGCGGCCATTGCGGGCTTCTTTCTGGCAACGGTGCGGTCTGTCCAGAAAACGGGACAGGATCTGGGAGTAACGATCAGGAGGAAGGGAGTGTAACCATGGTTTTGACATTGTTCCTTATCCTGCTCTGCGGTCTTGCCCTCGGAATTCCGATTGCAGTCGCCCTTGGATTTGCTACGATTTTTCCGGGCCTTACGACCCCCGGTTTCCCTGCGTCGCTGGCGTATGTCGTACGGAATATTGTGAGTGCCCTCGACAGTACGCCTATGCTGGCCATACCTCTTTTTATCCTTTCAGGAAACATCATGACCAGGGGCAAGATTTCCGACAAGCTCTTTAATTTCTTCGCCTTTTTTATCGGAAATTTCCCTGCCGGGATCCCCATGACGGCGATCGTCACCTGCCTTTTTTACGGCGCGATTTCCGGGTCAGGCGTAGCCACGACCGCCGCTGTGGGTGGAATGGCGATCCCCTTTTTGGTCTCACTGGGGTATGACAAGGTCTACAGCGCCGCACTGGTGGCCACGGCGGGAAGCCTCGGAGTCATTATTCCCCCCAGCATTCCCTTTGTAACCTATGGAGTTGTCACCGGAGTATCCATCGGCAGTCTTTTTATCGCAGGAATTATCCCGGGGCTCGTGATCGGCCTGAGCCTCATGGGGTACGCTTTTTTCTACGCCAAAGTGCACGGCGAGGACAGGGGAAAAATTGCCGAAAAGGTGAAAGCACTCCGGTCAGGAGGATTGCTGTCCCTTTTCAAGGAAAGCTTCTGGGCTCTGCTCGCGCCGGTGATCATTCTCGGAGGGATCTACAGCGGCATCGTAACACCTACCGAGGCAGCAGCTGTCTCCGTCTTCTACGCTCTCCTGGTATGTCTTTTTGTTTATAAAAGCCTGTCATTCATGGAACTGGGAGCCGTCCTGACCGACACGGTCAAATCCTATGCTCCTATAGTCGTACTGCTTTCCCTGGCCATTGTTTTCGGCCGCGTCCTTGCCCTGCTGCAGGCCCCGGCCGCCCTCCGTGACTTCATCCTGAGTTATTTCGCCGGAAACAGGTATATTTTCCTTTTCGCCCTCAATGCGATCCTTCTGGTTCTCGGTATGTTCATGGATGTGGGGCCGGCCATCGCCATTCTTGCGCCCATGATGCTCGCATCCGCCACGGCCCTGGGCGTAAGCCCGATACACCTGGGAGTCATCATGGTGGTCAACCTTGCCGTCGGCATGGCCACACCGCCCTTCGGTGTCGACCTTTTTGTCGCTGCACCGCTCATAAAGGAACAGGTCATGAAAGTTGGAATCAAAGCAATTCCGTTCATAATCGCCTTCATAATCGCACTCTTCTTCATAACCTATGTGCCTCAGATGAGCCTCTTCTTTCTGTAAAACAGAAGATCCTGAGGAATTTTTCTTCAACGTGAACCGGTGCGATGTCCCTTTCATCCTTTGTATGCAAGGGAGGTGAAAACGGCAAAACCCTGTGCAGCATGCTCCGGAGAAAGCTGTTCGGGAAGTTTAACAGGAAGGAACCAGGTGTAAAAACATGAAGAAGGAGGGGTATGAAATGAAGCAGGTGAGGTTGTTTTCTCTGCTTTTGGGAGTTGCTTTTGTTGCATCGGTGATGTTCGGATACGCGGGGCCGGCGGCAGCCCAGGAATATACGCTGCAGCTGGCAGGAGCCTATCCTTCCACCGGGGAAACGCCGAGGGCACTGGCTACGGAGAAGATCAAGG
>CAYTQC010000168.1:0-3705 GCA_964439735.1 uncultured Synergistaceae bacterium | reverse complement strand
GCCCACTTGACCTTTTTCTCCATGAGGCGCATGTGCTCCTCGTCGGAGTTGAAGGGGTTGTAATACCCCGCGGTCGGCGCCGGTTCGAACTTGAAGTAGCAGGGGGCGTAGACCTTCGCGACCTCCGGGGCCTCGTACATGCGGTTCGATCCGCCGTAGGAGTCGAAGGTCCAGATGTAGAAGTCGATGGGAATATCCGTCACCGACCGGATGGCGGCCATCTGGGGCAGGGTGAGGTCCGCCACGGGGTTGAAGGAGCCTGCACCGAGCTGCTGGGCCAGAAGAGCCCCGGCGGGGGAGGAGACCCCTGCCCAGACGGAGAGCTTGATGACGATATCCTTCGGGAAGTTCCCCTGCTCCTGCATTTTCCCCACGAGGGCCAGAACGCCCCGGTCAACGAGCATGAAGCCCCGGAAACCGATCTCGTACATCCTCAGCATGTCGGCGATCACCTTGCGGATTTCGTCCGATCCGCGATGGTTCAGCCCCCCGCAGCGCTGGCCGTCGGGAGTGACGAACTGCCGCCCGATGTCCCACGCGTTCCTCGGCCCGGGGATGGCGATGACCTCCATTTTTTCCTCGGCGGCCATCTGGGCGAAGTCCTTCAGTTCGGCGTCGTCGTAGAGGGTCCCTCCCTGGCAGAAAGAGACCAGTCGGTGAATCGGTACATTCCGTTTCCTTCTTTCCCGGATCAGGGCCTCGAGTACTTTCGGACCCTCAACACCGGACATTTCGATGCGATAGTGGCATCCGTCGGGGAAACTCTTTCCGCTTTCGGGCCGGTCGTACAGATCCCGCCCGGGAATTCCCGCCTGTTCCATCATCTTTGATACCGCATCCAGTGACACCGCCATGTTCATTCCTCCAGTCGTTTCCGCCACGTGACCTCTTGTGTGTCCGGGCGGTGATGTTCGTGTTCCCGTTCTCTGTACCCCAGTTCACCGCTGATTCGTCCCGCAGCGTCAAGAAGGGCGGGGACGATGATTCTTTCAGCCTCATCCAAGTCGGGATGCCGGAAGGTGGGAAAAGATACGCTGATCCCCGCGGCGACTTTTTCCGAGGCCATGAAAACAGGGGCGGCCAGGCAGGAAAGTCCTGCGTGGGATTCCTCCGTGTCGCGGGCGAAGCGGTTCGCCCGTATCGTTTCGAGTTCGGCCTGAAGCATGTTCAGTGATTTTACCGTCCGTTCGGTGAACTGCACGAAAGATGTACCGGAAAAGAGTTTCCTCACAGTTTCCCGGGGCATATGGGCGATGATAGCCTTCCCCAGGGCCGAACAGTAGGCCGGCATTCTCTGTCCTACCGGGAGATTCACCTGGATCATTTCATCGCATTGTATTCTTTCGACATACACGATGTCGGTTCCATCAAGACAGCCGAGATTCACTGCCTCGCCGACCCTGTCCGAAAGGGAGCGGAGCACCGGCCAGGCCAGCTCCCGGATCTGCTGCATATCCGCACCTGTCCCCCCCAGAAGGGAGAACTTCGGCGTATTGGAATACTTGGAATTCACCGGGTTCTGCCGGACATATCCTATTTCGCGCAGGGTCGCAAGAATACGGTAGGCAGTGCTCTTGTCGATGCCGAGCAGCGAGTCGATCTCCGTGACCCCGAGTTCACCTTCTTTTGCAAGCATCTCTGCGATCCTGAACGCGCGGATAATGGACTGCAGAAGCTGCCTGGGATTCTCATCGCGTCTCACGATGCGGGAACCTTCATTTCCTGCCGGGCAGCCACGGTTTTTGCGTCGGATATGAGCCTCCGTGCAGTATGCGGGCCTCCGCAGGAGAACGCTGTGGGACGGCGCATCTCCCTGTCTGATCTTCATGCATTTGCATCACTTTTCCCTTCACTCCTGCCCCGGGATTACCGGGAACCGCGGCTGACTTCAGGCGGAGGCTTCCGTATGCTCCTTCTGCAGGAAATAAAACGACCGGCAGAACAATAACTCACCAGGGCCGGCAAGGCTGCTCTCTATCGGAAACTTCTTTCAGCGTCCGTCGGGGCAGCGTGGTAACGGCTGAAAAACTCTACAGAAAAATGTATCATGACACCATGACAATAGGCAGCCGATCTTCTGATTCTTATCCCAACAAGGCAGTTTTGACAGGCAAAACAATGTTTTTATTTGGGCGACAAAATCGTATCTCTTCAGCATGAACGTGTCAAGTGGAGCGGTTTTTTACTGCATTGGAGCCTCTTGACAATATACCTGAGGTGAGGATAATAAAACCGTGCTTCAAGCAATTTGAGTTTTCCGGAAATGAGAAGTTAATCTAAAAGGAGGTGCTTTAATGAAACACAGAAATCTGGGTATTTTGTTCATTCTCGCAGTATTTGCCGCAACCGTTTTTGCAGCAGGCTTCACTTCACCGGCTATGGCTGCGGACTTCCAGTGGAAGTTCCAGAGTCACCATACCCCCGGGTCCCTTGCAGTTGAATCCGTCATCAAGCCTTTTATTGAAAGAGTGGAAAAAATGTCCGGCGGCAGGCTGAAGATAAGCCTGCACTATGCGGGAGAGCTTGTGGACTACGCTGAAGTTGACAAGGCCCTCCAGGCAAACATGATCCAGATGGCCAACACCAGCTCCCTGTTCTTCAGGGGAGCCATACCCATGGGGTGGGTCACGGCGCCCAGCATGCCTCCCTTCGTCACCCGGAACAACGACGAGTTCAACGAGCTGTTCCATCACAGGGGAATGGATGAACTGGTGGCGGAAGCCCTGGAAGAGCGGGGCATTCACTACCTTGGATGCCACAGCGTCGGCAATACCTATTTCTGGAGCAAGAAGCCCATCAACTCCCTGGAAGACCTCAAGGGATTCAAGATCCGTTTCTTCGGCTCCATGTCCGATTTTGTGGAACACTTCGGCGCCTCCCCCGTCATGCTTCCCCACCCGGAGACCTACATGGCCATCGCCATGGGCACCCTCGACGGCAGCGGCACCGCCTGGTGGCTGTACCGCGACCTGAAGCTTTATGAAGTCTGCAAGTACTTCATCGGCCCGGCCTTCCAGGTGCCCCAGGGAATGGAACTCTGGGCTTCCAAGAAGGCGTGGGACGAGCTGCCTGCGGATCTCCAGGCAATCGTTACGACTGCGGCTGAAGTTTTCAACACAGATTATATGGACGCCGTCACCATGGAAGAGCGGGAGATGTTCAACAAGTCGTTCAAGGAATGGGGAACCACCTATACCGAGTTCAGCCCCGAGGAAGTGACAAGGATAACCAACGAGTTCACGCTTCCATATCTCGACAAGGTCGCCGCAGAGCAGGGAAAGAAGGATCCGCGGGTCACAAAGGCAGTCGAGATCATCAAGCAGTTCATGAAGGATTACGGCTACATTAAATAAGGAATTGCCACAGGAGAAACCCCCTCTCTTCGGGGAGGGGGTTTCTCTTAAATTTTCACAACCCGAGCCTTCGATGAGGTGATGCCATTGCAGTTTTTAACCGGCTTCATACGATTTGTCGATGCTATGGTCAACCGTATCGGCAAGATTGCGAGCTTTCTTATTTATCCGACGATGCTCGTCCTGGTGTACGAGGTCGTGATGCGGTACTATTTTACGCGCCCGACCATCTGGGCCCACGAGACTTCCTGCATGCTGTACGGGGCGCACTTTATAATCGGCGGCGCCTATGCCCTGCAGAAGGGCGCCTTTGTCAGCGTCGAAGCTTTTTATATGCGTTTTTCACGACGAA
>CAYTQC010000167.1:0-3779 GCA_964439735.1 uncultured Synergistaceae bacterium | reverse complement strand
CCGGGTTCGGCAAGCCCTCTCGATCGGAGAAGTTCTGCCCGTTCCGCCATGTCTCTCTTTCCCGCAAGGATACGTTCTTCCAGCCCGAACATGGCACGGTCTCCTACCCGGGCAGCCCGGTTCGGGCAGGCTGCAGGATACCGGAAGAAGAAAATTTTTTTTGAACGAAAAACGAATTGCTTCCGTACTCTTGTCCCATGAACAGGCGCCTCCATAAAAATACAAAATATTAAAAACCTATCCACTTTACACGTATCAGTGATGACGCTATTATACGACATAGTATCTGGATGCTGGATAGTGGATACAACTCTTTTTGGAATATTGATTTTTTAGGAGGAACCACTCCATGCCTCTTCTGAAGAATGTTCCTGATATTCATACGAAGCCATTGCGTGAAATAATATATGAACACCTTCGGAAAGCTATCCTCAGGGGTGAGCTGAAGACCGGCTCGACATTTACGGATGCCGAGGCTGCACAGGATTTCGGGGTTAGCCGGACCCCTGTCAGAGAGGCTGTACAGAAGCTCGAAGCTGAGGGGTTTATCGAGAGAATTCCCATGAAGGGAAACAGGGTCCTCGGGATATCCCCCTATGAACTCGCTCACTGCCTTGCGGTCCGCAAAGCTATCGAAACACTGGCCGTGAGATATACAGCACTTCGGATAACAGCCGGAGAACTTGAACAGCTGAGAAACCTGCTTGAACAGGCTGACCGCGTATTTGCGGAGCACAGCGGGGAAGAACTGCCTGAACGTTTTCTCCCCATCGTAAAATCCTTCAACCAGGTAGTATTTGAGGCGTGCAGGTCAAAAATCCTTACCACACTCATCTGGACACAGCGGGAAGTCTTTGACCGCTACCGCGTTATGCGTATCACGCTCCCCAACCGGCCTCACAAAAGCCTTGCGAGAAGGAAAGAACTCTACTGGGCATTTGTGGCCAGGGATCATGAGAAAGCCTGTGCCGTCTGGACAGAGCACCTGAATGAATCTTTCGCTATCTGGCGGGAAAAATCGGGGTTCGAAAAAGATCTGGAAGATTTCATGTTTTTTTGACGGCTCATACTGCGGCTTGTCAATGAATGCAGGCCGTGGAGAGAAAAATCTCAATACAAAGGAAGTATCCCTCATGACCACATTCTTCAACCGGCCCCGCCGGTCTCTGCTCTACATTCCGGGAAACAACCCGGGAATGATACAGAACTGTGCCATATACGGTTCGGATGGAATCCTTCTGGATCTGGAGGATTCCATCTCCGTCACCGAAAAAGACGCTGCAAGAAAACTGGTGAAATATACGCTCCGGACTCTCGATTTCGGCTCTGTTGAGCGTGTTGTCCGGATTAACGGGCGGGATACACAGTTTTTTGAAAAGGATCTTGAGGAAATAATTCCCGCATGCCCCGATGCCGTACGGATTCCGAAAATAGATTCACCTGACGATATACTGGCGGCTGATTCAATAATCTCACGCCTTGAAAAGGAACACGGGATCGAACAGGGATCAGTAAGGATACATGCCATGCTGGAGACTGCAAAGGCGATAGTAAGCGCACCAGCCATAGCGGCATCATCGCCCCGCATTCTCGGGCTCACCATCGGCGGGCAGGATCTGGCTGCCGATCTTGGCATCAAGGTCACCAGAGAAGGGCTTGAAATGCTGTACGCGAAGAGCGCAGTGATCCTGGCGGCAAAGGCCAACGCACTTCTCGCTTTTGATACAGTCTATACAGATATCAACGATCCGGAGGGTCTTCGCGAACAGGCAGCCATGTCAGTATCCCTCGGTTTTTCAGGGAAGGCCGCCATTCATCCGTCACAGATCGCCATAATCCACGAAGCCTTCACCCCGGAAGAAAAAGAGGTCAGGAAAGCCGAGAGGATCGTCCGTGGCGCAAGGGAAGCGGAGGAACGTCATCTCGGAGTGGTCGCAGTGGACGGACGGATGGTGGACGCGCCTGTAGTTGCCCAGGCCATGCGGACCATTGAACTTGCAAAACTTGCCGGGCTGGAGGTGGATGTGGAATGAAGCTTGAAACCGTGAAAAACTCCATTGGACGAGATGTACCCGTCTCCGTTCCCGGGCTCGGTGGATTCACTCCCTTTGGAGGTCCTTACACCCGACTGGACGGAAGTTATTCCTGGACCCCGAAGCTTTTCCCGAGGAAAATTCCTGCCTCTGCAACCGACAAGGTTGCGCCAAGCCTTGAGGACGCTATCCTGAGATCTGGTATTGAAAGCGGAATGACCATTTCCTTTCATCACCATATGAGGAACGGTGATTTTCTCGTATGCCGGGTGCTGTCCATTTTTGAAAAGCTCGGAATACGGAACGTCACCCTTGCACCAAGTTCCCTTGGTGACTGTCATGATTGTGTTGCGGAAATGGTCCGCAAGGGAGTGATTTCCCGGCTGAATACATCGGGAGTCAGGGGAGAAGTGGGAAAGGCGATTTCAAGGGGAGATTTCGAAGTTCCCGTTATGATACGAAGCCACGGGGGAAGAGCACGGGCGATAGAAGAAGGCAGCCTCCATATCAACGTGGCGTTTCTCGCTGCTCCTGCCTGTGACCGTCTGGGCAACTTCACAGGTTCTTCGGGAAAAACGGCATGCGGCTCCATGGGCTATGCGATGGTGGATGCCAGGTATGCCGACCATGTGATCGCTGTAACGGATAATCTGGTGGATTATCCTCTCTCACCCAGGATCTCCATACCCCAGTATCTTGTTGACCAGGTCGCCGTTATTGATTCCATCGGAGATCCGTCAAAAATCGCCACAGGGGCTACAAGAGTAACCCGCGATCCTGTCCAGCTTCGTATAGCAGAACTTTCATTCGGACTTATCCGTGCCTCCGGGATGCTGAAAAACGGGTGCTCCTTCCAGACAGGGGGCGGAGGCCCCAGTCTCGCCGTTGCGAAATACGTAAAGGAATATATGAAGGAACAGTCGATCAGGGGGAGCTACTGCATAGGCGGCATTACCGGATACATGGCTGAAATGCTGAAGGAAGGTCTTTTCTCGGCTCTCTTCGACGTCCAGAGTTTTGACGCCGCCGTTACCTCATCAATAGCCGGCAATCCGTATCACATGGAAGCCGATGCTTCATGCTACGCGAATCCCTTCAACAAGGGGTGCCTTGTAAACGACCTGGACGTTGTGGTTCTTGCAGCCCTTGACGTTGACACCGATTTCAACGTGGACGTCCTGACCGGTCACGATGGAGTGTTGAGAGGAGCTTCCGGAGGACACTCAGATACCGCTGCGGGAGCAAAGCTTTCGGTCATCACCATACCTTCGATGAGAAACGGGGTTCCTTCCATTCGCGAACAGGTCCAGACAGTGGTCACGCCGGGAGAAACCGTGGACGCCATCGTTACCGAGAAGGGAATCGCCATCAATCCGGCGCGGGAAGACCTCAAATCACTCGCCCTGTCGGCGGGGCTCCCGGTAAAGGATATCCGCAGGCTGAAGGAGGAAATCGAAAAGGTAACAGGCATCCCCGACGTAGTCCGGTTCGGCGATGAAATAGTCGGCCTCGTGGAATACCGGGACGGTACCATTATCGATACATTGAGGAAAGTCCTGTAAACCACCCGGTTGTAAAAAAGAAAAAGGGCCTCCTGCCTGATCGGGAGACCCTTTTCCTCATCCAGAATCTACAGGCCGGCTTTTTATTTTCAGGGCACGGCCCGGACCATTCCGCCATCCGCAAGGATGGTCTGTCCCGTGATGTAGGTGTTCGCTTCTGAACCGAGGAAAACCGCGAGGCGGC
>CAYTQC010000166.1:2110-3802 GCA_964439735.1 uncultured Synergistaceae bacterium | reverse complement strand
CCTCTGTCTCCAGTTCGTACTGAAGGCTTTCCGTCATGGAGATGACGGCACTCTTTGTGGCCGCGTACACTGCCTGGTACGGTACAGGGACGCGCCCCGTAATGGACCCCGCGTTCACAATGTGGCCGAAGCCCTGCTCCCTCATAATCGGGATGGCGCTGTAGGTTCCGTAGACGATCCCCATGAGGTTCAGATCCACGGCAAACCGCCAGATCTCGAAGGTGATCTGCTCGGTGGGCAATGTCACTCCGGTGCCCGCATTATTGAATACGAGATCAAGGCGTCCCTCGAGATCCTTTGCGCTGCCGATCAGTTTCTGGACCTGCTCCAGTTTTGTGACGTCCGTGAGGACGGGAAAGACTTTCCCGGGGTATTTTCCCTTCAGCCGCTCAGACTCCCTGGTCAGGTTCTCTTCCTTCACGTCAGCCATGAACACTGCCCGGCCGCCTCTGGAGAGCACCTGTTCCGAGATCTCAAGCCCGATTCCGGATGCCGCACCGGTGACAGCAGCAATCTTGTTCTCAAAATAACCGCCCATTATGCTCCATCTCCTTTCCGTTTTCCCGTCAAGGCAGTGTTCTGGAATCTCCCACGTTGAGCCTGGCGACTCCCTTAAGCATGAACGCCATGGTGTACCTGCGGACGGGAAGATCCGCAAGGGTAGCTATGTAGCCGCTTTGCAGCGGGTGCAGTCCCGGGGCAAGTTTCGTCCAGATGCAGGAGCCCTCCCCCGCCCATGCCCTGCTGACGGTCATCTCCTGTGGGTAAAGCGTGGCATGGCTGAGAGCGGAGCCGCCCTTCCCGAGGTTCGGCAGAATGCGCCACCCGAAGTAGTTCACTTTTCCGTTCCTGTTCATTGCTTCTATTTCCTTTGCTCCGAGCTCACCATTCCTGTCGAAATCAAGCCTCAGAAATGTATTGCACTCGTAGCCGGCGGAAGTGAACCAGTGATCTTCTACATGACGCTCCATTGCGATGTCGGCAAACACCTTCGGCATGCCGTCCTCCTCACGCCCTCCCAGGATGGGACACGCCTTGTTTTCCCAGATGATGAACACGTACTCCCCTACCAACCCCTCTGAATTGCCCATATACTTCACGGGGGCAGACAACTGGACCAGCCGGTACTCCCCACCGGACATCCAGTCCACTTCCCGGGCATTGGCGAACTGTACGTTCACCAGGGGCTGCAAAAGCTCAAAATCCTCGGGAATGATACGCAGCAAAGCTTCGGGATCTGTCTCGAACTGCATGCTCAAACAGGTCATGTCCCCGTAGACAACACTCCACGGATAGAAAGGCACGCCGCCGAAATGTGCCGGGATCTTATAGACGTACCCCTCCTGAAAAGTGAATTTCCCTCTCATCTGATCTCCCCCCAGAAAAAATTTTGGTATCGAAGATGTTCGAAATACGACCTTATTCAACCTTCATGACAGGCGGCGGTGCGTACAGCGGATCAAGCGCCCCGTCTTCCGGAAGGTACATCCGCATGGTCACCGAAAACGGACCATCGGGCGCCGGCAGCCAGTTCCCGGTTCCCTCCTCCGGAACTTCCTTCTGCATGTAAATTTTCAGAGATCCGTCGTTCCCATACTGCAGCCCGGGGGTCCGGTCGCCGATGGAATACCTGTTGATGGGGTTATGGACCATGCGCTGGTCGGGCATGCTGTACATGGTTATGGACCAGAA
>CAYTQC010000166.1:0-2010 GCA_964439735.1 uncultured Synergistaceae bacterium | reverse complement strand
TGTCGCATCCCCAGATCTGCTCCCTGGCGCTGTCGATCCCCTCCTGGATCGCCGACCGGACGGCAAACGACAGTTCATTTTCGTCGAAATGGAGATCAGGGCCTATTCCGATACGCCCGAACTTTTCGATGAGTTCTTTCTCGGAAGGGTGAACCTCGAGCCGGCCGAGAAGAAAATTGAAATACGAAATGAATCCCGGCGAATCTGCGGTCTCCTGGTCAAAAGGCGGAAATATGTCCATTGGAAAAGGCTCCGGCGCCGGAAGGCCGAGGAAGGAACTCAGTGGTTTTGCAGCGTACTGCTTTTGGATCTCAAGAACCTTTTCATAATCGCCCGGAAGGTCTATGTTTACACCAGTTCGAACCAGGCACAGCAAAAACTCGCTCTCTGACCGGAAAATATCGTCAGCATCGGCAGGCTTTTCGCCTTCCCAGTACGGCCCGGCGACGACGAAAGTCCTCGCACCTGTACCGGTGACCCGAGTGCCGACATAGCCGAAATTGTGGGTGTACAAATCAAGAAGCTGGAAGGAATAATAGCGGTCAGTTATTGGAGGGACACTTACAACGACCGGTTCAGCCCTGAGATCGAGCCAGAGCACAGAGTAAAGCGTGTCGTTGTTCTCACGCACGACGTCCGTGTCGTCGGGGCCGGACAGTTTTGTGGTGTGCCTGAAACGGTTAAAGATTTTGGGAAGGATCGCCTGCACCTGCATTGCCCTGTAATTCTCAAGCATGGGAAAAGCGAAAACATACGCCTCTTCTGCAATAACCCTTGCTTCATCCGGAGTGACAGCGTTGTTTGACGGTGAGCAGCCTGACATGGGAATAATAAAAACCAGGAAAAACAGCGGTAGTTCCCGAAGGACCTTCTTCAATGAGAACATCTGCATCGCCCCTTTTAATCTGATCTTATCTCACACGGCCTCTGGAAGAGCATGAAATAAACCCCGAGATCAGGTGCTGAAAAAAGAGGAACCTTTTTATATATTCCTTATTTGCAGTGTAGTCCTCATTTCATTTTTTGTAAATTGTTTTTTTGAATTCTTCAGAAAAGATTTTTTTTATTTCTGTGTCGCTACTCGCTTTCGCCATCGAGCTCATTATCATAAAAATCATCCTCTTCCATTTCTACCTCGTCATCGGCAGGCATGGAAAGATACCTGATATCACGAAGCCTGTCCACACTGATGACCAGCTCAAGGTTTTCAAACATACCCGGGCTCCTCAGCTGGTCATAGGGATACACGGGAGACTCGGGGAAAATGTACGACAGGTCCCGCGCCACAAGAAAACAATACGGCCTTGCCAGTATCCTCTGTCCGTTCCAGAGGTATTTAAGTCCAAGACGCTTTGATTCCGGGATCGTGTCCCGTTCTAAAAACGGAAAAACCGCTTCCTCAGCCTCTTCCCTCGAAGCCTCGAGAAAAAAAGCGTCAACCCTGAATTTCCTGAGATTTTCGGGAATACGTTCATAGTCACAATGCCGCCAGACAAAACGGATGAGCATAAAGGACCTCCAGTATAAAAATTTCTCATTTTAAAATAACACTAATCTTATAGATAAACAATACTATTCTTTTCTGTTCCAAGTTTTCTTCTCCCATAAAGGGCGCGGACATACTTGGCAAGCCGAAAACGAACGTGTATAATACCTTTCTGTGCGGAGAAGTGCCCGAGTGGTCGAAGGGGATTGACTCGAAATCAATTGAGCGGCTTGCTGCTCCGTGGGTTCGAATCCCACCTTCTCCGCCAGTTAAAATACAGCTCACGGGGGTATGGAAATCCTGAAAAGCTGTGATATAATGTCTGCCGTTGTATGCGGAGAAGTGGCCGAGTGGTCGAAGGCGGGCGCTTGGAGAGCGTCTGAACCGCGAGGTTCCGTGGGTTCGAATCCCTCCTTCTCCGCCATTTTTTTTGCCTCTATTCTGAAAAAAACGGAGGAAAAGTGATTTCACACTTTTCCTCCGTTTGTTTTTGATCGGCGTATACCGGGAATAGGAGCTGCGGT
>CAYTQC010000165.1:0-3805 GCA_964439735.1 uncultured Synergistaceae bacterium | reverse complement strand
AAAACAGGGTTTACTTCTTCTGGTTGTTATTGTACCTGGAGATAAGATCCCAGTTGAGCTGCCACCAGGCTTTTTCTGCTTTTTCCATGCAGTCGTTTGTGAATTTCGTTATATATTCCTGAGCCTTCGCCGGATCTTCCTTCGCAAGCTCCAGGGCTTTTTTGTCCACTTCTGCCGCCTGTTTTGCAAAGTCCAGCTCGAGAGGATCCCGTACTGCCTTCAGATCCTTTATGGCGTCCTGGTAGCGGTGATTCACAAGATCGTCTGCAAGGATAAACGCCCACTGTGCCGAACCAAGGCTGAAGGCCTTGCGGTCAAAGGTCCTCCAGCTTTCCTTCGTCTGAAGAATACCGGAGTAGACAGGAACATAGCATGTGGTGTGAGGATTGTCATACCCGAACCACAGAACTGTTTTCACCGCTGCAGGGTAGCCGGAACGGGCCTGGGAGACGAAGCTGTACGCGCAGTCCCATTTCGCTATCGGCCTGCTGTAGGGTACGCTGAGAAGGTTCCGGACATCCTTTGTAACAAAAGGCGTCGCCAGGGGACTCTTCACCATCTTGTCGCCATCGCGGACATACCAGGCGTCCGCTGCAGCCATATCAAAGGGGGTCCCTTCCATATGGCCGCGAAGCATGTTCATTACGTCCTGGACGGAAATTTTCTTCTGGGGCTTCACCGCGAAGGGGTAGCTCATGGTTTCTGCATAGGGGTCCCACTCGCGGGAGGGATCGAGCATGCTGTACAGAGTGTACAGCCTGTTGCGGATCCACATGGAAGAAAGCGACCAGTCGTCGTTTCCTGTAAGAGGCGAGTACGCCTCCTGCCAGATGAAGGGCTTTCCGCTGCCTGGATCATACCAGCCGTTGTCTATGGCCGGCTGCATGTAATCCTTGGAAGCCATGAAGTTCTTCGTATCGGTAACATCAATTTCCCTGATGCGGCTCATATTGGGGACCACGACCACGCCATCGTCGGGAACTCTCTGGGCTACCCACACCGCACCCGGCTTTCCGCTCTCGGGAGTCCACATGAAACCGGTGCTGCGGACCTCAAATATCCAGGCTTCTTCGCCATCGGTAATGGTGATGCATTCTCCCTCCGAACCGCATGAAGGAAGGAATCCGTATTTCTCCGCCAGTTCCCCGATAACTGCGACAGCTTCACGGGCCGTCTTCGCTCTCTGAAGGCCGAAAACCTCAAGCTGCTCGATGGTCATGATGGCCCTGGCATCGGGACGGAACGTTTTCAGTTCTTCCTTCTGACCTATGGTGGTTTCCCCGATAGCCACACCATGCTCATTCATGAAGGGGTAGCCTACGTGGAAATAGGTATACGTTTTTTCAACCTGGGGGATCTCGCCGATTTTTACAGGTTCAAAGTCTTCTTCCATAACGATATTCCAGAAGACATCCGCCTTGCTCCCTGCAGGAAACGTCTGACCGGGAATGGTACGGACCCTTGCATCGTAGAAAGCCCCGTCGGCTGTATGGGACGTAATAACGGAGCCGTCTGTGGAGGCATCTTTACCGACAATGATGTCTGTACACCCCCAGGCTGACATTCCCATAAGCGCAATAAGCAAAAACGAACAAATCAATATCATTCCCCGACGCATCTTTTTCACATTTACCACCCTTTCTTTTGTAGGCTGCATTTTTCAGTTTTATCGCAAGCCTTCCAAATGCTGTTTACAAAACGTGCTTGAAAAACCCTGATTTCCCTGTACTGATTTTTCACCCCCCGTACTTTTTCCCGGCAACAGAAAGCCATTTCCGTCCTTTGCAACCAATAAACAGGGACAGCCCGGTTCCCGGTTTCATGATTTGGGAAGAAAGAATGCCGTACTTGTCACGAGTCAAATATTTCCAGGTCGTACAAAAAGATGGTCATTCCCTCTCCCTGTTTTCCTGTTTGAAAACAAAACCCCCGATGTCATCGGGGGCTTGCGGTTACTTTTTCAATGCCTTTATAGTCTCCCCTATGGCAAGGGCATCTTTGGCTTCTATGAGGGGCTTGTTGTTGTCCTGGGAAAGCTTCGTGAAATATCCGTCCGGATTGCTGCTTGTTATGATGAGAATAGCGTCACCGAGGGGTATTATTTCATCTATGGAATCCTGGTCGGCCTGGTCCGTCCGCCGGGCCATCCCCTCAACGTGAGCCGTGATAACGACCATACCTTCATCCCTGGCTGCCTTGATGATCTCTTTGCAGCGGGCTATTTCCTTGTTTACGTCCGTGCCTGCCGCTCCCATTCCCTTACCGCTGGTTCCTGTAGTGACGATAAGAGTCTTGTACCCTTTTCCGGTCAAATCGGCTGCCGTCATGTCGTTCTTCGTATCTACCGGAGTTATCTGTGAATGCAAAAGAGACATCTTCATCATCACGGCCCCGGGGCTCTGCCCGCATGTGGTAATAATGACCGGAGTTTCTATGCAGGGCACTTCAGCAGCGCCTGCTGTTCCCGCGAAAAGAAAAACGACCGAAAGCAATACTGCCCCCAGGATCAGGAAACGGTTCTGTTGCATCTTCATGCCATTCATGGGTTTCACTCCTCAATGGATTTATAAGTTTAATTTCTTTTCAATTGAAATCATAGCTTCAAGGGAAGAGGAAAGATAGGTTTCGTTTTTTTCGTTCATGAGTGTACCGTTTTGTATGAAGACTCCGTGGATTTTATGTTCTCAGCATAGTCGGGGCCTGGATTGCCGGATTTGAACTAAAGCTGACAAAAAAGATCATGTAAAAAATCAAAAACCCCTGCAGGGTCGTTTTTCAGGCATCCCGCAGGGGTTTTCACAGTCACCGCAGAAGGTGTTCCTCTATCTTGCGAGAGGTTTTACCCCTACTTCCGCGGCCATTTCGTCCAGTTTCAGCAGAAAATCAGGAGGAAGCGGAATCCCTGACTCCATGCGCTCCCTGCGGATCAAGAATTCCTTCTCTCCGGGAACGAAAATACGATCCCGGCCGCATTCCTTTCTTGAGTTCTGCAGATCCCGCAGAATAGCACCGGCAACACTTTTGAACGTTTCCACGGGAAGAAACTTCGAGATATCGATGGCGAGGAAAAAATGTCCCAGTCCCACCCCGGTCACGTGCTTCAAATAGGGTCCGTTCTGCAGTGCCGCCGACAAAATCTCCACCATGACGGCAAGACCATACCCCTTGTGTCCTCCGCTTTCTTCTCCCCTGCCTCCCAGCGGCAGGAGGCTCGCCTCTCCCCTGACCATGCCCTCCAGAATGGAAGCGGGGCTGGTAAGCGTCTCTCCCGACTCGCCTACGACGAGCCCTTCAGGAACGCTCAAGTGGAGTCGATCGTAAAGTTCAACCGTGCCGCGCTGGATAATCGAGGTAGCCGCATCGAAAAGAAAGGGAAACTCAAGATCCGTCGGGGCCGCGAAGGCAATGGGGTTTGTCCCCAGCATGGGCTCAGTGCCAAAAGTGGGGCAAATGGAAGGGCGGGCATTGGTCACGGCCATACCCATCATTCCCTTTTCGGCAGCCATAAGGGGAAAATAGCCGGCGAAACCGAAGTGGCTCGAGTTCCGGACAGCGATTCCCCCTATTCCCGTCTCCGCCGCCTTTTCCATGGCGATTTCCATTGCCTGTGCCGCCACGACCTGACCCATTCCCGCTCCCCCGTCGAGGAGCGCCGTTCCCGGGGCATCGGAAACTGTCGTGAGCGGTGCTTCGGGATTTTGTTGTCCCGAGCGCAGACGATCCACGTAGATAGAGAGACGTCCGACTCCATGGGTATCGATCCCGCGAAGGTCTGCCTCCAGCAGCACGTCCGTTGTGATCCGTG
>CAYTQC010000164.1:0-3826 GCA_964439735.1 uncultured Synergistaceae bacterium | reverse complement strand
TTGACCTGACGGGGAAAGAAAAGATGGAGTTCGAGGTGAACCGCGAAGAGAAGAGCCCTCTCGACTTCAAAAAAATTATCCTGGTCTTTGCTTCGACGGACCGGAAGTCCACCACGTTCAACACTCTGAAGATCCAGGTCAGGGGGGCGAAGTTCTCCGGGACTGTTTTTTACCGGAAAAATCATCCATGGTCCGCGGAGAGTTCCAATGCGACCGGAACAGTCACCTCCACCGGCACATTGACGGAGAACGCCGCACTGCACATAACGCTCAAGTATTCAAATACCTACCAGGGAAGGGATTACTACAAGCCGGAGGACGCATCGGGGACATACTCCTATTCATACAGGGAACATTGCGAGATCAGGGTCCACGATCAACAGGGAGTCGGGACCATTGACAGGGCTGCCGGAGATTCCGGTGCGCTGAAGCGGGAAAGAATACATTGCCTGCTGATCCATGATCCCGAAAAGGGAACGTACTCCTTTGATTTCAGCATCTCCACACCCGTGAAGGAGTCCGGGACTGAAATATGGCACGGCGGTCTTATAAACGTGCCCTTCAGTTGGGGGATAGATGTGCCCTCCCGTGAATACGAGGGACAGACGGACGGCAGCATTTTTTCCGATTCCTGGTCAGTGCCGGGGAATAACGCTGCACCGGTGGTGCCTGGCGGCCACTCAGGCGTCCATGCAAGCTGGACCTTTACGAAGCCCTGACTGCAATGGAAAGGAAAAGTTCGGGGAGCCCGTTTCGGGCTCCCCGAAAACTGTTACTCCTTCTTCTGCGACAGGAATGTGTACGCTGTGAAGGCCTCGAAGGCCGAACCCAGGGCAAGGACGCCGTCGTCCACCTGAAATTTGGGGTGGTGATGGGGGTAAGCGTACCCTTTTTCCCTGTTGCCTATCCCAAGAAAGAAGAAGGCGCCGGGGATTTTCTCGAGGAAATAGCTGAAATCCTCCCCCACCATAGTTGGGGGTGTTTCTCCTACGTTTCCCGCACCGAAGATTTCTTCCGCAGCGCATGCCCCGAGGCGGGCCATTGCCGGATCGTTGACCGTGGGAGGCAGGTTGCGGTGGTAAGCGAACTCCGCCGTGCAGCGCAGTGCTTCGCAGGAGTGGGAGGCGATCCGCCTGAGGCTTTCTTCCACAGCACTCCGTACAGCCGGCTCGAAGGTACGGGCCGTTCCCTGGAGGTAGACTGAATCGGGAATAATGTTGAATGCGTTTCCGGCCTTCATCTCTCCCACGGATACCACAGCGGTCTTTAAAGGGTCGAGCTCCCTGCTGACAAAGGTCTGGACCATTGAGATGAAGTGTCCCGCAGCTGCAGTGGGATCGATGGACAGGTGGGGCGCGGCCCCGTGGCCGCCCTTTCCCCGGATGGTGAGGGTCCACCTGTCGGAAGACGCCATAAGAGGTCCCTCCCTCCAGCCGAGGCGCCCCGATTCAAGCGGCTGCCAGACATGGAGGCCGAAAATTGCATCAACGTCTTCCAGTGCACCGTCCTCTATCATGGGAAGAGCCCCCTGAGTGATTTCCCCCGACTCTTCGGAGGGCTGGAACAGGAGCCGGACTTTCCCCGGCAGGCTCTCTTTCATCTCCGAGAGGATCTGCGCCGCTCCCAGGAGTATGGCCATGTGGGCATCATGACCGCATGCATGCATGACTCCCGGGTTTTCAGAGGCAAAGGGCAGCCCTGTCTCTTCCTGTACCGGCAGAGCATCCATGTCCGCCCGAAGGGCAACCGTCGGTCCTTCGGATGAGGTGTTCAGTTCCGCGATGACCCCGGTGGGGCGTCCGGCTGTTCCGATCCGGATGTTTTCGTACCCCATGGATCCAAGCAGGGACGCAATGAATGCGCTTGTTTTCTCCTCTTTGAAGGAAAGCTCGGGATGGGCATGGAAATGCCGTCTCCATGTGATGATCTGCCCTTCGTGTTCTTTCGCTTTTTGGAGTATGAACTCCTTCATGACCTACGCCGGCCCCCAGTTGAAGGCTTCAGCCCGGCGTACTTCCTGTACAGCCTCAGCCGTTTTTCCAGGGATTCCCGTCCCATGAGCCCCGTAGCGGTCTGTACCGAGTACATTTTTTCCGGGATCTTCACAGACTTGTGGTCAAAACCGCAGAGGGCCTTCCATTCGTATTTCCGGAGCAGGGATTTTTCCGCCATTTCCTGCAGGCCCGAGTTGTCCCATTTCAGGTCAAGGGCCGCAAGCCCCTCGAGGATGATCTGTTCGTCATAAACGCCCCTGGCGAAGAGGCAGATCATGAGTGAATTGAGCACCATGCGCCACTGTGCTTCCTTCACCTGGGCCCTGACCTGTTCCTCCAGGGGCTGGTCAGCGTTCAGGAGCTTCTGGTCGATGGAGTAGCCCGTGTCGTCCAGGTGGGAATGGCGCACCCCCATCATGCAGGTGATGGCGAAGTTCTCGCCGGTCATGTATCCTCCGGGCTCGACACCCCCGTACTGGATGGCCCATTCATCCCCGCCGTATTTTCGGGCACAGAAGGCACATCCCTTTTCAAGGTCCCTGTAGAATTCTCCCTGCCCTTTTGCCATGCGGCCGAGCATTTCAAGATAGGCGGCACCGTCGCCGAAGGCCAGGGGAAGCCCTCCGGTCTCCTCGAGGGAGAGCGTTCCCCTGAGAAATGATTCCGTTGCCCATGCAAGGGTACATCCGAGGGAAATGACATCCCATCCCTGTTTTTCAGTGACCAGGAGAAGCTTCATTATATCCTCGGGCGAGGAAAGGCTGAGCATGCTTCCCATGGCGTAGATCAGCTCATAGTCGTATGACACCCTGTTCGTGCTGTAATGGAAAGGAGCGAACTCTTCCCTGAGTTCCGCGAGATGGATGCAGCCGCACTGGCAGTGGGCGCAGGCGGTATGCTGCACCAGGAAATCCTTTGCGAACTGCTCTCCGGAAATTGCCTCTGCACCCTCGAAGTTGCCCTGGCTGAAGTTTCTTGTCGGGAGGCCCCGAATCATGGAGAGGGGGCCAACGTTGGCCGCGGTACCGAGATCATGGTATTTTTTCATTTCCTTCGACTTGACGACACGGTCGTAAAGTATGTCATAAACGGTTTTGAACTCCTTCGGTTTTGCAAGAGGAAGGGTTTTCGTCCCGCTGACGACAATTGCCTTGAGGTTCTTGCTTCCCAGCACGGCACCCAGCCCCAGCCTGCCGAAATGGCGTGAGCCGTCTACCGTTGCGCATGCTATAGGCGAGAACCGCTCTCCTGCAGGGCCTATGCGTATAACCGAGATCTTCCGCCCTGTTTTGCTCTCGGCCTCACGGAGAATGCGGTCAGTGGCAGTAGCAGACTGGCCCCAGAATGTGGAAGCGGATTTAATTTCAGCTGTTTCGTTCTCAACAGCCAGGTAGGATGGGTTTTCTGCCCTGCCGGTGATTACCAGGGCGTCGATGCCCGCCTCCCGCAGTGACATGGCGAGCCGTCCCCCAGCGTGAGATTCTCCAAGTTCCCCCGAGAGAGGGGACTTGAACAATGCAGCGGTCTTTGTGGCTACAGGGTATAATGCGCTGAACGGGCCGATGGCGAAAACGACGGGGCTTTCCGGTGCAAGAGGGTCGGCCCGGGGATCGCCATAGGTGAAGAGAAGTTCGGTGCCTGCGGCCGAACCGCCCAGGTATCCGGAGAAAATATCTTCGTGAAGAACGATTCGGGATGTTCCCGCTGTAAGGTCTACGTGCAGAACTGTGCCTTTCATCGCTGATCCGCCTCTTTTTCCGGTATTTCCTGCATTGCTAGGACGTCGTTGGGGCAGTACTTCACGCACTGGCCGCAGAAGATGCAGGGTATGG
>CAYTQC010000163.1:609-3834 GCA_964439735.1 uncultured Synergistaceae bacterium | reverse complement strand
AAAACGATGTAGGCCATGGTCATGAACGTTGTGATCCCCGCCAGTATTTCCGTCCGCACATCTGTTCCCGCTTCCCTCAGGTGGAAGCGGTTTTCAAGCATCGATGACATTGAAACTCCTCCCGTTCTATAGAAAATGGATTATTCCCCGGTAAAAAGAGACTGAAAACCTCCGCGTCCAAGATCCACGTACCCCTGGTCAGTAAGCTTCAGTTCCGGGATCACTGACAGGGAGAGAAAGCTCATTGCCATAAATGGATGCTCCAGCTCCGTACCCAGGGTTGCAGCAGCCTTCTCGGCTTCCTCAAGCCCTGCGATCACGGTGTCCGCAGAAGCAGGATTCATGAGGCCTCCTACCGGCAGTGCAAGGGACGCGAGCACCCGGTCCCCCTTTACCGCTACGATGCCGCCTCCCTCAGCTGCCAGAAAAGCAAGTGCCTTCCTGAGCGAAGGGATGTCCGCTCCCGCAGCGACAAAATTATGTGCGTCGTGGGCCACTGAAGATCCGAGAGCGCCTTCCCTGAGTCCGAGGCCGTGGACAAAGCCCAGGGCCAGCCGGCCGGTCCCCTGATTTTTCTCCAGCACGGCCAGCCGGCAGATATCCCGTGCTGGGTCCGCCGCGGCCATACCCCCTGATAGAGGAGGCTCCAGTATCAGGTGATCGGTAACCACCTGCCCTTTCCGCAGTCCCACCACACGAATCTTCGATCCGGCAGGGACAGGTATTTCGAAAGCCTTTTCATTCGGGACCTCAATACTGCCTGTGTTGACGCCGGGGGCCTCAGTACGGGGAACGGCGCCGGAGGTCAGCCGTCCGTTTTCCGCAGTGAGCCTGCCGTTTTTCCATACTTTCAGGACCGAACACCGCTCAAGTGAATCAACTGCAGCAAGGTCTGCCCGCCTTCCCGGGGCAATGGCCCCCCTGTCCCGCCAGCCGAAATAGTCAGCCGGAGAAAGGGTGACCATGCGGAGAGCTGCAAGGGGAGAGATACCATGCTTCACTGCAAGGCGTATCTTCTCATCCATATGCCCTCTGTCGCGGAGATACCTGGCGGTGAGGTCATCGCTTACCATCATGCACCGGCTTACCCTGGCCTCGTTCTCCCGCACCAGGGAAGCCAGTTCGGCTAGATTGTGTTCGGTTGCCCCTTCACGGATCATGAGCCACATGCCCCTTCGAAGCTTGTCGAGCCCCTCTTCTGCCGAAAAACTCTCGTGGTCGGAGTCACAGCCGCTCAGGAGATAGGCGCACAGGTCCTTTCCCGTGAGGCCGGGAGCGTGTCCGGATCTTGCCCTGGCCCCGGAGGCGTACAGTTTCGCCCAGAGGGAGGGATCGCCGCCGATCACTCCCGGATAGTTCATCACCTCTCCAAGTGAATCACACCATCCTTTGGAAAACATTTCACAGACCGCACCGGCATCAAGCTCCTCGAAGGGGGTCTCGAAAGATGAAGCGGGAACACAGGAGGGCGCTGTGAAGAAAAGATCCACAGGGCAGTCAATACTCTCCCTCCACATATATTCGATGCCCGCCATACCGCAGGTGTTCGCGATCTCGTGCGGGTCGGCTGCCGCCGCCGAAGTTCCCTTCACTGCAGCCAGCTCCGAGAATCCTGCCGGCGTGAGCATGGTGCTCTCGATATGGCAGTGGGCATCAATGAATCCCGGCACAAGCACCAGCCCGGACAAATCTTCTTCCTTCAGGCCTTCATAGCCTTTTCCCACACCGGCGATGCGGCCCCGGAAAACAGCCACGTCGGCCTCCTCGTATTCCAGGGTGAAGACGTTCGCGACCCGCGCTCCCCGAAGCACCAGGTCACACGGCATATCTCCCCTTGCCGCCGCAAGAAAGTCAGACGTACTCACCGGACCACCTCCATACTTTTCCATGGTGAAGTGTAGCGGAAAGACCATGGTTGCGCAACATAACAGGGAACATCCAAAAAGGGGCCTGAAGGAAAATCCTCCGGCCCCCTTCTTATTTTCACTCTATTGGTGTCCTGCCGCCGGGAAAGCCATCCGGTTCAGCCGATCGATAAGGAGCCTCCCAGGCACATGATCCGGATGGTCTGAACCGATGTCAAGCGTGGACAGGACGCATCTGCCCACGACGAACCGGCCTTCGACGCCTTTCCGTTCTGTCCGCACACCCCACATATTGTGAAGAACAAGCGGCTCTCCCTTGCAGGTACCTATATAAAGCATAATGTGGCCCGGCATTCCGAGCAATGTAAGAAAAGGCATCCCCTGAGACTTTATGACCTTCTTCTTTTCCTCAGGTGAAAGGTTCTCAAGTGACAGCACCTTACCGATACCGGCCTGGGCGGCCGAGTTGCGGGGAAGCCAGATGCCGAAGGGCAGCAGGATATCCCTGGTCATGGCGCTGCAGTCCCGGTTGCCAAGGTATCCCCCCCAGCCGTAGAGTTCACCGGTAAACTCCTCCGCCACGGCAGCCAGCTTCCACGGCGTCAGGGGCAGCGGCACAGGCTCCACTTTTTCGGCTGATATCCGTACTTCCCTCACGACAAGACGGCCATCCAGGTCACGAAAAGGGATCAATACCCTATTTTCCGTTATTCCCCTGCTGACAAGAGGAAGCAGCGTTCCCGCCTTCGCACGGAAAAGAGACATCTCACCCCACCGGAATACAGTGTTCTCCGAAACAACGGCTGCAAGCGGCAGTTCCATCCAGTACTCAGCAGTTTTTGCATCGGCTAAGGCCAGGTCATGGAGATGCATCCAGCCGGAGGCATAGGACGTATCGCACCAGGCCCGGAGCCCGTCCTCCGACAGGTGGGAGACGAAAAGGGGCTCACCGGGGTGAACGAGGCTGTTCTGTAGGTAGTCGAACGGAAATCCCTCTCCCGGAAGATCAGGAGAGAAAAAAACAGGCTCATCGGTGGGCATCAGCCTGAGTGATGACTGCCGTACAGAAACGGCAAAACGGTTCACTTCCCCGACCGCCCCGATCCTGGACGCTTTCCGCTGTTCCTCTACCCACGAGGCCGTCCTTGGCTGGAGGTTCTCTCCGCAGATCCTCCCCTTTCCATACCGATCGAATACCCACTCCAGGATTTCGGCTGCCTTCCTTGGTTCCGTCTGCATCCAGGGGGAGAAAAACCGTTCCCGCATTTCGAGGAAGAGTTGCTTCTGCCGTTCTTCCGAAACGAGGGGGATATCCGGAAGGGAAACTGCATGGAACAGGGGAGACTGGGAAACCTCGAGT
>CAYTQC010000163.1:0-599 GCA_964439735.1 uncultured Synergistaceae bacterium | reverse complement strand
CCTCGCCCCTCACAGGGAAAAAGGAAAGAAGACCCATAAGCAGCAAAGCCGCACTCATAACTCCCACCTGTGGACGGTTCTTCATTACCGCCTCTTCGGCCTGTCTATTTTTCATACTTCCCTTGCTCCTCCCCTACCGGCATTGTCTGAATGAAAGACGAGAGGAAAAGCCCTACCGTACCCGCCCCCGCAATCAGAATAACAGCCGGGGAACCAAGCAGTCCTCCGGCTTCAACCCCTTTGTAGAAGAAAGACTGTCCGGCCCTGAAGGCTGCTGCAAAACCGCCCGCCAGGCCTCCTGCGATGCTTGCAATCATGAAAAACGCGCCGATCCCCGACATGCGGCCCTTTACAGGAAGGTATTTCCTGTCAATGATATCGGTCCAGAGGAATCCCCATTTCTTGATCTTCGGATACAGTATCGCCAGGATCGGAAACCCCAGAAAAACGGAAGGCAGGGAGTTATTCAACAATATAATACTTCCAATGGCTGCAAAAGGAACGAGCCCCACGAGTTCCAGCCCCCATGCGATTGGGAGGGCACATGCCGCAGATCCGAGAATGGCGACAGCGGCATAGGCAGCAATTTTTCTCCCGGA
>CAYTQC010000162.1:1538-3889 GCA_964439735.1 uncultured Synergistaceae bacterium | reverse complement strand
GCAGTCTGCTCTGCGGACTTTATCCTCGAATCCGTTTCCGAAAACGTGGAGACAAAACACGCCGTCCTTCTGGAAGCTGAAAAATACTGCCGAAAAGACGGGATCATCGGCAGCAACACCTCGGGACTGCTTCCCTCGGCGATCGCCTCTCCGCTGAGGAACCCGGAAAGGTTTGTGGTCACCCATTTCTGGAACCCGGCACACCTCATCCCCCTCGTTGAAGTCTGCCCCGGGGAAAAAACCCTGCCGGAAACAGTCGAGGCGGCCAGGAGGTTTCTCCTTTCCGCAGGGAAAAGGCCCGCGGTCCTCCGGAAGGAAGCGAACGGGTTCATCTCCAACCGCCTCCAGTTCGCCCTGCTCAGGGAAGCGCTGCATATCGTCGAATCGGGCATCGCATCCATGGAGGAAGTGGACGAGGCTGTAAAATCAAGCATCGGGAGGCGCCTGGCAGACACGGGTCCTTTTGAAACCGCCGATCTCGGCGGGCTGGATGTGTTCTCTTCCATCGCTTCCTACCTCTTTGCAGACCTCTCTGCCGATACGGAGCCACCCCGCCTGCTGACGGAAAAAGTCCGGGAAGGTCTCCTTGGTGCAAAAACCGGACAGGGGCTCTATAAATGGGAACCTGAACGGAAAAAGGAAGTCCTTGAAGCCCGCACCCGGACGCTCGTTCACTTTCTTCGGCAGGACAGGGCCGGAAACAGATAAAAACCGCAGCCCCATCCGGGGCAAAACTGCCGGCAGAATTTCAGACGATCACGCGAGGACCCGGGACGAAATCAGTTCCAGGGAGTTGTTGTCCGGGTCCTCTACGTAGACGACCTTTTTCCCCTTGTTCGACCCTCCGGGGATAGTGCACACGTTCCCCGCGAATCTGACCCCGGCACTCCTCAGGCGTTCAATAAAGGCGTCGAAATCGTCGGCAATGAAACAGACATGGGCGCTCCCCACGTTGTTCGTGGCGGTGTCGATCTTTTTTCCGGGGGCGCTCATGTACTCCACCAGTTCGAAAGAAGCATTGGGAAGCCTGAAATACGCCACCTTCACCTGGGCACCCTTTATGCCGGTTATATTCTCTGAGTAATCCGGATCCCGCTCCCAAACGCCTTCCAGCGGTATTCCAAGGAGATCCCTGTAAAAAGCGATGGACCTGTCAAGATTTTCCACCGTGAAACTCGGGTGATGCAGTGATGAAATCACATTATCTCCGCCTTTCCAAAGAATTTTGTCCTCTTTCTCCCGTACAGGATACGATTTTTTATTATAGCAAAAACAGGTTCGGTGTTTCCCGTCCCTTTCCTGAAAATCTTTTCATTTACCGGGTTTAATGCTAACATATTGTTATCAATTCATCGGATGGAGGTTGGCATGGAAACCCTGAGGAAGCTCTCAATTCTCGCGGAAGGGGCAAAATACGACGTCTCGTGCTCTTCGAGCGGGAGCGGAAAGAGGCGGGGAGCCGTAGGAAACACCTCTCTCGGAGGCATATGCCACAGCTGGTCTGATGACGGACGGTGCATTTCCCTTCTGAAAATCCTGTTTTCCAATGATTGCGTCTTCGACTGCGCCTATTGTGTGAACCGCAGAAGCAGCGGAGCCGAAAGGGCCACCTTTACCCCGAAAGAGCTGGCGGACCTGACGATCCAGATGTACAGGAGAAACTACATTGAAGGGCTTTTCCTGAGTTCCGCCGTGGTCCATTCCCCCGACGATACAATGATCCTTCTTATCCGCACCGCAAAGCTGCTCAGGCAGGAATACGGCTTCGGAGGATACATCCACGCAAAGGCTATTCCGGGAGCTTCACCGCACCTGATCAGGACCCTGGGCTTTCTCGCCGACAGGATGAGCGTGAATATTGAACTGCCGTCGGAACCAAGTCTCAGGGCCCTTGCGCCGCAAAAGACGAGGAATTCCATCCTGGAACCGATGGCCTTCATCGGGGGGACCATCGCGGAGGAAAAGGCGGACCGGAAGCGGACCGGAAGACGGAAGAACGCTTTCGTGCCGGCCGGTCACAGCACCCAGCTTATGGTAGGGGCATCCCCGGAAAACGATCGTGCCATTCTGAGCCTTTCCCAGGGACTCTACAAAAAGTTCGGGCTCAAAAGAGTCTATTATTCCGCCTATGTCCCTGTGGCGGAGAACCCCCTTCTCCCGGCGGTATCGTCATCTCCTCCCCTGCTCCGCGAGCACCGCCTGTACCAGGCCGACTGGCTGCTCCGCTTCTATGGCTTCCGGGCAGAAGAAATACTCCCGGGAGACACGCCCTATCTTGATGAAGGACTTGATCCGAAGTGCGCGTGGGCCCTTTCCCACCTTTCCTTTTTCCCGGTGGACGTGAACAGGGC
>CAYTQC010000162.1:0-1438 GCA_964439735.1 uncultured Synergistaceae bacterium | reverse complement strand
CGGCGAGAAAGCCGTTCAGGAGCTCTGGAAACGCTATTTCACGTCAACAGCTGTCCGCACAAGGGAAAACCGCAGGCTTCAACAACACTTTATGCCGAAAAAATACTGGAAATACCTGCCTGAAAAAGATCCCCCGGAAGAACTGTAATACGAGGCCGGGATAATGCTCCCCTGACCCACTCTTTTCCTGTGGAGTAAAATAATTCAAGGTTTTCCAAATCTATCAGAAGGAGAAAAAAGAAATGGCGAAACAATTTCTGGACAAAGACTTCCTTCTCGAATCCATGCCGGCCTGTACGCTTTACCACGAGTACGCCGCCCCCATGCCCATTTTCGATTACCACTGTCATATTCCTCCCTCGGACATCCTCACGGACAGACAGTTCTGCAACCTCACGGAAATCTGGCTCGGCGGCGACCATTACAAGTGGAGGGTCATGAGGGCCTGCGGAGTGGATGAACGGTTCATCACCGGGGATGCCCCTGCAGAGGAAAAATTCGAGGCATGGGCCAGGGTGGTTCCCCGGATCGTCCGCAATCCTCTCTATCAATGGACCCATCTTGAACTCCGGAGAGTCTTCGGCGTGGATGAACTTCTGAACCCGGACACGGCGCGGGAGATCTACAGCCACTGCACCTCCCTTCTCGGGAAGAAAGAATTCTCCGCGAGATCCATCATAAGGAAGTTCAGGGTTGAAGCACTCTGCACCACTGACGATCCTTCCTCGACTCTGGAGGAACACCGGAAGATCCGGGAGAGCGGGTTCGAGACCATCGTGGCCCCGGCCTTCCGCCCCGACCGGGCCCTGGAGGGACATCTCCCGGAACGATTCAACCCCTGGCTCGAACGGCTGGCCGAACTGGCGGAAGTCAGGATCGACTCCTTCGGCCGGTTCATGGAGTGTCTCTGGAAGAGGCACCAGTTCTTTCACGATAACGGCTGTCGTCTCTCCGACTACGGCATCGAGACATGCTACGCCTCCGACTGGAGTTCCGCTCAGGTGGAGGAATCCTTCACACTCCTCAGGAGCGGCAGGGCATTATCAGGGGAAGCCCTTCTCAGGTTCCGTTCCGCAGTACTCTACGAGCTTCTCTCCATGGACGCCTCCCAGGGATGGACACAGCAGCTCCACCTCGGCGCCATGCGGAACAACAACTCCCGGATGATGGCACGTCTCGGGCCCGACACCGGATACGACGCCATGGGCGACTTCGAGCAGGGACGGCACCTCTCCCGCCTTCTTGACAAGCTGGAGAGGACAGGGAAACTGGGGAAGACTATAGTGTACTCCCTGAATCCCAGGGACAACGACATGATCCCTTCCATCCTCGGATGTTTCCAGGACGGCACTGTTCCGGGAAAGATGCAGATGGGCTCGGCCTGGTGGTTCACCGACACGAAGGACGGCATGACCCGGCAGATCGAGGCCCTCTCCGC
>CAYTQC010000161.1:606-3909 GCA_964439735.1 uncultured Synergistaceae bacterium | reverse complement strand
ATATCCTGAACGAAAATGTTCAGCCTCCGTTCCCATGAGGCACGGTAAGAGATCCTCGTTCCGTCAGGAGAAATCTGGAAACCGCTCTTTTCCGGATTCCGGAAGAAATCTTCGAGAGGGATCAGCCCCTCAGCCCCTGAAGGGGAGGAAAGGAAGCAGAGGAGAACCGCCAGCACTGTGCCGAGAAGTATCATTTTTGTCATTGTCTATTCCCCCATAGTCTTGACGATCACGCGCTTTCTGCGCCGACCGTCGAATTCAGCATAGAAACACTCTTCCCAGGGACCGAGGTCAAGGTTGCCCCCTGTGATGGGCAGTATCGCCTGGTGATGGATCAGAATACGCTTCAGATGGGCGTCCCCGTTGTCTTCCCCGGTTCTGTGATGGGCATAGGAAGGATCTTCGGGGGCTGTTTTTTCGAGCCATTGAAGGATATCCCCATGCAGTCCGGGTTCGTTGTCGTTCACAATAATTCCCGCAGTTATATGCATTGCAGAAACAAGCATCATGCCTTCACGGATCCCGCTTCTCTCCAGTATTGCCCGGAGGTCCGGAGTGATGCGTATCAGCTCTTTTCTTTTTTTTGTCTCGAACCAGAGGTATTCTGTATGGGTCCTCATTCTCTTCCTCCTTCCGCGTTTTTGTCTTGAAATATGGTAGCATAAATAATAAAGAAAAAATCCGGAAAAATACACTGTATCACCGTGTTCGTCAAGATGCAGCAATGCCGGGAGAAAGGAAGACCTATGAGTACGGCTGAACGGCGACGAAAGCTTACCGAAAAACTCAAAGGAAAAGGAGGTCCGCTGAAGGGCGGGGACCTTGCGGTACAATTCGGCGTCAGCAGGCAGGTGATCGTTCAGGACATGGCTGTTCTCCGGGCGGAAGGGCTCCAGGTCGTCGCCACGCCGAGAGGATACATGCTTCTGTCGCCCCTGCGGCCTGAAGGGCTTATAAAAACAGTGGTGACACGGCACGGGGACTATGAATCCATGGAGGAGGAACTGCGGATCATGGTGGACAACGGCGCAAGGGTCCTCAATGTCATCGTGGAGCATCCGGTGTACGGAGAAATAACAGGGAACCTCATGATCTCTACTCCCGAGGACGTAAGCCGCTTCATGGACACTATAAGAGGCAGCGAAGGGGAGCCCCTTTCTTCTCTCACAGGCGGGGTCCACCTCCATACGCTGGAGGTGAGGGATGAGGCGTCCTGGAAGAAAATTCTCAGTGCCCTGGAGGAGAAAAACTACTTGCCTGACGAGAAATAAAAGCGTATTCTTTACAGGTGACAAGACACATGTAAAGGAGATGGTTCTGTGAAACCGTCAACCCCTTCCCCTGTTCGAAGCTACCTGATAAAAGTTTCCAACGGTATGGCACTCGGCCTTTTCTCATCCCTTATCATCGGGCTGATTCTCCGCCAGTGCGGGCAGCTCCTTTCCATACCGGCAGTGGAGGAATTCGGAAGGGTCGCACAGTTTCTCATGGGCCCCGCCATAGGTGCGGGGGTTGCCTTTGCCGCGGGGGCCTCTCCCCTTGGGATATTTTCATCCCTTATCGCCGGCGCGATAGGGGCGGGGACTTTTTCTTTTGCAGGAGGATCTGCTGCGGTTTCCATCGGGGAACCGGTGGGAGCACTGGTCGCTTCGTGGGCGGGAGCCGAGGCCTCAAGAAAGATCGCAGGAAAAACAGGCGTTGATATCGTACTCGTTCCCGCAGTCACGATTCTTGTCGGCGGAACGGTCGGTATTATCGCCGGCCCGTTCATTGCACGGATGATGTACATGATCGGAAGCACCATCAATATCGCCACAACACTTCATCCCATACCTATGGGAATCATTCTCGCTGTCGTCATGGGGATTATACTCACCCTCCCCATCAGCAGTGCGGCTCTTTCCATCTCCCTCGGCCTTTCCGGACTTGCTGCAGGAGCTTCCACAGTGGGATGCTGCTGCCAGATGGTGGGATTTGCCGTGGCAAGCTACCGGGAGAACAGGGTGGGAGGGCTGCTTGCCCAGGGGCTGGGAACGTCCATGCTCCAGATCCCCAATATCATTCGGAACCCCTGGATCTGGCTGCCTCCAACAGCAGCATCAGCCGTTCTCGGCCCGGTATCGACCGTGCTGTTCAAAATGGAGAACAGCCGTGTAGGGGCGGGGATGGGAACCAGCGGACTCGTCGGACAGGTCTCCACGCTGGAGGTCATGGGTGCCGAAGCCTGGCCGGGAATCATACTGCTTCATTTCCTCCTTCCCGCAGTCCTTTCGTTCCTCTTCTCGGAGATCCTCAGGAAGACAGGACATATCCGTTTAGGGGACATGAAGCTGGAAAGGTAGCAGTTTTTTTACAGGTTGTTCCAGAGGATTCCCCGGGATCTGATTTCGGTTTCCGGGGAGAATGACATCAAGGCTTCACTGATGAAGTCCAGATGTTCTTCTGTCTCCTTTTTCCCGACCCCGGAAGGAATATAGACGGTGAAGAGTACATGGGACGTTCCGTCGGAGACTTTCGTCCGTTCATCCGGACCGTATAGAATGCTTGAGATAATGCCCCTGCTGTCACTCATGAACATATCCCCCGCCTTGAGTTTTCGTGCGGTTCCGCCCATTGAGCAATATTCCTCGCCCCCTGCGGCGGAGTCAAGGGTGACGGGAAGGGACGTCGCTTCCATTTCATGGACAGCAGTCAGAAGAAAGGTTTTCATCTCGGCGAGAAACATGGCGCGGACCATCGGAGGCGTTTCGGGAAAGGGTTTTCTCTCCAGTACAAGGGACTGGAACTGAAGAAAGACATGGTATGTTTTCCGAAAGGTCTTGTAGTACCGGTCGTAGGCCTGGAACGTGGGATGCGACCTGATATCGTCCCGTGATTTCGATGAATTTTCTCCGATTATGGCCGCAAGTTCCTGTTCCTGGAAAAGCCTGAGGTTTTCCGGATTTCCCGCACCGGGAGGAAGAAATGCCTCAAGAAAAGCTCCGCCGGCCCCTTTGTGAGTCTTTTCCCATCTGTCTGATACACAGAAGATTTCCTGCATTTTCAGAGCACTCCTTTCCGTCTTTTTGTGCCGGAAGACGCCGGCACAAAAAAGCTAACCCAGCACCAGCACGCGTCGCGCCACCTCGAAGTAGATAAGAAGCCCTATGATGTCAACTACCGTTGTGATGAACGGTCCTGACATGACGGCCGGATCGATGTTGAATCTTTTCGCAACGAAGGGAAGAAATGCTCCCACCAGGTTCCCCAGCATCACTACTCCGGCAACGGATACAGCCACAGTAGCGGCGACACCGTATCCCG
>CAYTQC010000161.1:0-596 GCA_964439735.1 uncultured Synergistaceae bacterium | reverse complement strand
ATGACCTTATATACATCTTCCTTAGCGATCTCTCCCACGGTGAGACCCCGGATGACAAGTGTGGCGGCCTGGGTCCCGGTGTTCCCTCCGGTACCGGTGAGCAGGGGGATAAAGAAAGCCAGGGCTACGACGCTCTCGAGGGCAAAGGAATAATGTGCGAGGATAAACGATGAAAACAGCTGTGTGACGATGCACACAAGAAGCCAGGTAAACCGTTTTCTCGTCAGCGTAAGGATGGCGGCGTCGAGGTAGCTTTCGTCTACCGGCGAAATACCCGCCATTTTCTCGAAGTCCTCGGTGGCCTCTTCCTGGACGATATCGAGTATATCGTCGAAAGTCAGGATGCCGACGAGACGGTGTTCCCTGTCCACAACAGGAATGGTCTGAAGGTCATATTTCGACATGGTTGCCGCCGCTTCTTCCTGGTCGGTGTCAGTGGAGACGAAAACGGGAAGTTCATCCATGAGGTCGGTGACAGTAGTTTCAGGAGATGCAAGGATGAGATCCTCCAGGTGCACCGTTCCCTTGAGTTTTCGCTCGGGGCTTACCACGAAGGATGTATAAATGGTCTCCTTTTTTGCAGCCGTTGCGCGGAT
>CAYTQC010000160.1:0-3914 GCA_964439735.1 uncultured Synergistaceae bacterium | reverse complement strand
CCCCTGGCGAAGGCCATCGCATCGTCATCCTCCGAGCGCAGGAACGTGGCTGAAGTGGAGGAGATCACCGGAGAAGGAGTCAGGGGGCTTGTGGACGGAGTTCAATATTTCGTCGGAAAACCGGAGATCACAGAGAAATACGATGAACACCTCTCCCGGGGGCGGACAGTTGTTGAAGTCCGTCGGGCAGGAAATCTCGCGGGCTTTCTCGCCGTGGAGGATCCCCTCAGGGAGGACGCAATCGAGGGTGTCAGACGCCTTTCAGAAATGGGGATCACCTGCGTCATGGCCACGGGCGATAACGAGAAGACTGCCCGTGCCGTGGCTGCCCGGGCCGGAATTTCCGAGATCTACGCCGGGGTCCGCCCCGAGGGAAAGCTTGACCTGGTCCGCCGGCTGCAGTCACGGGGAGGCAAGGTCCTCATGACCGGAGACGGAATGAACGATGCCGCAGCCCTGAAGGGATCCGATATCGGGGTGGCCATAGGGTCAGGGACCGACCTGGCCATCGACAGCGCCGATATCGTCATCGTGAAGGGAGGCATATCGCGCCTCGCCGATGCCGTGGCCATTTCGCGGAAGACCTTCACCGTGATCCGGCAGAACCTCTTCTGGGCCTTTGCCTACAACGTGGTGGCCATACCCCTTGCCATGGCAGCCCTGCTCCATCCCGTGATCGCGGAAGGGGCCATGGCCTTCAGCTCCATCTCGGTGATCCTGAACTCCATGCGTGTGAAGTAGGCGAAGCGATTGATGTTCTGAGGAAGAAAAAAACCCTGAGTTCCCGCAGGGCGGGGCTCAGGGTTTTCTGTCTTTGATCAGCAGCTAACAGCTGCCGGAGCAGCCGGCTCACCCGCCGCCGCAGCTTCCGCTCCGGAGGCGTTCGATGGCCGGAAGAAATACGTCGAGAATTGGCTGCAGGTGTTCCGTTCCCGCTTCGCCTTCCTCGAGACCGAGGATCTCAATCAGTCCTTCAGGGGTATCCACACCGTCAGCTGCGGCCTGGACCACTTCTCTCAGGGTGATGTTCTTGCTCTCCACCACCATGGTGTCTGCAGGTACTCTTCCCCAATCCATGCGTTTTTCCTCCTTCCTCTTTTGGATTAGCCCTTTTTCCGAAAAAGGACACTCCGGAAAAAAAAGCCTGAAGTATTATACCCTATTTCGGTATTTGCGCCATCAGTTCTTTCGCTGCAGCGGAATTCTCTTTTTCCTGGGGTTCAAGGTAATAAGCCGTATTTGTTGACGACGGTATTTCTAAAAAAAGAAAATCTTTTGAGCGGAAAAAAAGCGACAGCTCTGAAATGATGTATTCTTTGGATTCCTGCCCGTGTTTTCTTAAGGCACATTCCCATACGACGGCCACGCGCCATCCCATTTTGTTCAGCAGGAGGAAGTTCTTCCGATCCCGCTCCCTGTTTTTTTCCAGTTTGTTTTTCCACCATTCCTGCCGTGTTTCCGGCAGGCTTCCCTTTTTACAGTCATGGAGATGCCAGAAGCAGCCATGAACGAAAATGGCTGTCCGGAATTTCGGCAGAACGATGTCTGGGGTTCCCGGAAGGTTTCTTCCGTGCAGGCGGAACCGGAATCCTTTCCTGAAGAGGGCTTTCTGAGCAAAACTTCCGGCTTAGTGTCCTTTGAGCGGACACGGCTCATATTCCGTCTTCGATCCTCTTCCGAAAGGGTGTCCACGGCGGTTCAGACTGCCAGGTCCAGGGGAAGGTCGCTGATATCTTTCAGCCGGTTCCCTTCGATCATGGTGCGGATAAGTTCCGAAGAATCTTCCGATCCGATGCGGTCTATCGCTTCTTTCAGTTCCGTGAGCGCAAAGTGATAGACGCAGTCCACATCTCCCGTTCCAAGGGCGATGGAGGCGATGCGGCTCGGCATGGGTTCCGCCGTAACCGCCACAATATGGGGAAGATGTCCCTTCCTGTTACGGATGAGGTTCAAAGCTTCCGTCCTCGAATTCTGGCTCCGGTCGCTCCTGAGGGTCCATTTGCACGAAACGCTGGCGTGAAGAATGGAGCCTCCGCCGTTGACCTTCCTGAGAACCGTTCTGCCTGCGGATTCGCCGTCCACGATAGGAGCTTCCCGGTTGATCTCGTCATCCTCCTCCGGTTCCCGGAATACAACGATGTCGGGCTTGATGATGTAGTTCCCCCCCAGAGCGGTTGCAAGCTCCGGATGCAGCGCCGCCAGGTGTTCCAGCTCAAGAGGGTGTTTATACTGCTCAAATCCCGCTATGGAAAGGCTCCTGGAAAAAACCCATTTTCCCGGGCGGAGATGGGTTATTTTCGCAAAACAGTCCCTGAGAAACGAAAGACATAAATCCTCGAAAACCAGCCCGGCCGTTTGAGCCGTCAGGGGGCCGGTACCTGCCTTTCCCTTCAGAAGAAGGAGCATTTCCCTGGCTATGGACGAACTGAGAACGCTTGAACCGTCCGCAAAATTGGGAACGCCTCTTTCGTTTACCCGGATGAGTCCGGCCAACATATGAAGATGGAGTTGTTTCCTCGCCTGTGTGAAAAAGCCTTCCATCAGGAAGCTCTCCGTTTCTTTCCGGTTTCTTCGAAAGATTTCCGAAGAGCGGCCCTGACTTGCATCGCTACGGCGGAAGCCAGGCGGGGAGGGACGGCGTTGCCGATCTGACGGGCGATTTCCGTCTTGCTTCCCCGGAAAATGAAATCATCGGGGAATCCCATGAGGCGGGCCGCTTCCCTGTGGGTTATGGGACGATGGTCTTCCGGATGGAGGTAGCGCCCCTTTTCCGGCTTGAAAAATTCAGTCCGGATAGTGACCGAAGGTCTGTCCCACCACAGGCGGCCGAAAAGGTCCGTGCCTCCGGACGTTTTCTTCCGCCAGCATTCAGGAAGTAGGTGGGGTGCGTTGTTTTGAAGGTCGAACCTGTTTCCGCCCGGAGGGACGGCCCTGTACCGCTCGAGGCTCATGGCGGTAGGGTTTCTTCCGAAATGCAGATCGAGAGGAGGCGGCTCATCCCGAATTCCCGTTCCGACGGGCTCGGGGAGGTCCCCTATTGCCTCGCGGACTGTCCGCCATCTGCCCGAGTGAGTCGGATCCGGCAAAGGAATCCCGGAGGGAAAGAGGTCCGCTTTCGCACCTATGAAAATCGTTCTCTTCCTGACTTGCGGGGCCCCGTAATCGGCTGCGTTCAGCACGGCCGCATGGAAAAGGAAGCCGTTTTGTTCAGCCCGGCTGTTTATTTCCGCCATCTCCGGAGATCGAAGCAGTTCAGCCACATTTTCCATGACGAAGACCGACGCGCCGCTCCGGAATACAACCTCGAGAAAGGGCTCCCCCAACGCCCTTTTCGGGGCTCCGCTGCGGTCTTTGTTCAGAAGGCTGAAGCCCGTCGGGCAGGGGGGCCCTCCTATCACCACGTCGGCCGCCGGGAGAGGTGAACCTGAAAGAAGAAACTGTTCAATATCCAGGACCACATGGGGTCCGCCGAAATTGGCGGAGTGGGTCAGCATGGCCGCATGATCAAAATCAAGAGAGAAAACGCAGGAGAAATCTCCGCAGAAACGGGAATCGGTAAACCCGAGGGTCATTCCTCCTGCCCCCGCGAAAAGGTCAATAAGCCGGAAAATGGGCTTCCCCTCCTTTTCATGAGTTTTTCTCTTTCTATTGTAAACGTTCCCGTTTTTTTTGCACGCCCTTTTCTTTTTTTGCTTCACAAATTCCCTGGAGTACTGAAAAATTGGATGCCAACATCCGAAGTCGGCCCCAGCAAGTCTTACTACAGCAAAAAACTCAAAACCCAAAAGCAGATGGTAGAGAACGGTAAATACTTTTACTCATTGTGGTTGGGCAGATTCGGAACCTAAAAAACTTCTTTTGATATTTTCCTCAAAGATTATTTGGATCAGAAGATGATTCCTCACCAAGTTTTT
>CAYTQC010000159.1:0-3949 GCA_964439735.1 uncultured Synergistaceae bacterium | reverse complement strand
TTTCGCCGTCGGTGTTGTCCCATCCGTTCGCATGGTTGTGCCTTTCATTGAAGGAATACAGATCCATAAGAGTGAAACCGTCATGGCATGTGATGAAGTTCACCGATGCATGATCCCCGCGGTATTCAGGATCGTAGAGGTCAGTGGACCCTGTGATCCTCTGGGCTGCCGTACCTGAAAACCCTGCATCGCCCTTGAGAAAGCTGCGCATTTCATCACGGTATTTGCCGTTCCATTCAGACCAACGCTTCCATGAAGGGAACGTCCCGACCTGGTAGAGTCCTCCGGCATCCCATGCCTCGGCTATGAGCTTGACGTTTGCCAGTATGGGGTCGTAGGCAAGTTCCTTAAGAAGAGGAGGGTTGTTCATAGGCCTCCCCTGTTCGTCCCTTCCGAGAATTGAGGCGAGATCAAACCGGAATCCGTCGACTCTGTACTCGGCAGCCCAGTACCTGAGGCTTTCAAGGATCATGTTCTGGACAATTGGGTTGCCTGCGTTCACGGTATTCCCGCATCCGCTGAAGTTGTAGTATTTTCCGTCGGGGGTGAGCATATAGTATGTTTTGTTGTCAAAGCCCTTAAAGGAGATGTAAGGGCCGTTTTCATTCCCCTCTGCCGTGTGGTTGAACACAACATCGAGAACAACTTCGATTCCGTTGTCATGGAGGGCTTTTATGAGCTGCTTCAGTTCCACGCCTTCCTTGTTCCGTTCGTGAACGGCGGCGTAGCTGGAGTTCGGCGCAAAGAAGCTGACAGGATTGTAGCCCCAGTAATCGAGGAGCACGTTTCCCTCGTACTCCCTGCTCCCGCTCATCTCATCAAACTCGAATACAGGCATCAGTTCGACACATGTGATGCCCAGCTTCCTGAGATAGGGAATTTTTTCCAGAAGCCCGGCAAAAGTCCCGGGATTTTCGACTCCTGAAGAATGGTGCCTGGTGAAGCCCCGTACATGAAGTTCGTAGATTATGGATTCGTCCATGGGTATCTTTGGAGCCGCAGCCTTTCCCCAGTCAAAGGTGCTTACCGTAGCCCTTGAGCGATAACGGTACGCTTCGAAGGGTTTCTCTCCCCAGACACTCTGGCCGGTCACCGCCTTGCCGTAAGGGTCGATGAGGTACTGGCCGGGATCGAAAATATGCCCTTCCGCAGGATCATAGGGGCCGTCCACGCTGAAAGCGTATTCAAAGTCGGTAATATCCAGCCCGAAAACGATCATGGAGTACACATTCCCTATGTGGTAGTCTTCGGGAAAAGGAATCCTGGCGAAAGGCTCGGCTTCATTAAATTTGAACAGGAGAAGCGTTACCGATTCGGCATATCGTGAATGGACGGTGAAGCTTACACCTCCGGGGAAGGCCACAGCACCATTTTCGAGAAAAAAACCGGGCCTTATGGCGTACCCTTCAACCTCGTCCAGTGGTGTGTAGAAAACCCTGGCCCCAGCAACATATTCACCGAACGTTCCGGATCCCGGGATCTGTCCGTTGTTATTAGGCTCCATTCCGTCCACCTCCGGATCCTGCCCTTTTCTCCATCATTCACGGGCGCAGGAGACCGGTTCTATCCGCCATATTTCCGATGCATAGGCCTTGATGGTGCGGTCGGAACTGAAACGCCCGGACAACGTGATGTTTTTCCAGCATTTCGCGGCCCATTCCCGCTGTTTGCGGTAATCCTCAGCCATCCTGTCCCTGGTTGTCCTGTAATCGGCGAAGTCCCCGAGTACATAATAGACATCAGAAGGGTCCCACTGGCTTCCGGTAAGGAGGCTCGCCGCAAGCTCCTTGAATTTGCCCGTATTGCCGTCGCTGAGCGTCCCGTCGGTCATGGCGTCGATGATCCGTCTCAGCCCGGGGACTTTTTCGTAATGCCTGTACGGGTCGTAATTCTCTTTCGCGGCAGCCATGTCTTCGTACCTCACTCCGAAGATATAGGCGTTCTCAGTACCTACGGCATCGACGATCTCCACGTTGGCCCCGTCGAATGTACCGAGTGTCAGTGCTCCGTTCATCATGAACTTCATGTTGCCGGTACCTGATGCTTCTTTTCCGGCGGTGGAAATCTGCTCGGATATGTCGGAGGCAGGGAAAATCCGTTCCGCCATGGAAACATTGTAATTTTGAAGGAAGACGACTTTGAGCCTGTCGCCTATTTCAGGGTCTGAATTGACAAGTTTCGCGATTTCGTTAATGAGCTTGATGATGGCCTTCGCACGTTCGTATCCCGGGGCGGATTTTGCTCCGAAAACCATGACCCTGGGTACAAAATCGCCGCCCGGGTTTTCCTTTATTCTGAAATACAGGTCAAGGATGTAGAGAGCGTTCATGAGCTGTCTCTTGTACTCGTGCAGCCGTTTCACCTGAACATCGAAGATCGCGTCGGGAGAGACCTTTATGCCCTCGGTTCTGTAGATGAAGTCGGCGAGTTCCTGCTTGTTCTCTTTCTTTATGGCGATCAGCCGGTCAAGCACGCGTTCGTCGCCCGCATAATGTTCCAGGCCGGCCAGGAGACTGAGATCCTTGACCCAGGCATCGCTTCCCAGGAGTTCGGTAAGAAGGACTGAGAGTCTCGGGTTGCATTGTTTCAGCCACCTGCGGGGCGTGACACCGTTGGTTTTGTTGTTGAATTTTTCCGGCCAGATTTCGTGCCAGTCGCGAAGGGTATCCGCCTTGATGATGTCTGTATGCAGCGCGGCAACACCGTTTATGGAATAGGCGGCGTAGCATGCGATCCATGCCATCCGGACCATCCTGTCGCCGAGAGGCGCCATGTAGTCGATCCTGCCCTGCCAGATGCCCCGCGATGCCATCTCAGTCCTGAACTGCTTGTCTATGTCTGAAATGATGTCGAAGATCCTCGGGAAGAGGAAACGGAAGATGCTGACGTCCCATTTCTCGAGGGCTTCCGCCAGGGTCGTGTGATTCGTGAAGGCAAAGCAGCTGCAGGTAACTTTCCAGGCCTGGTCCCACGATAAACCGTTTTCATCTATGAGCAGTCTCATGAGTTCGGGTATGGCGAGCACCGGGTGGGTATCGTTGAGCTGAACACAGTTGAATTCTGCGAAACGCGTAAGGTCGTCACCATGCGCTTTTTTGTACTTCCGTATCATGTCCTGCAGCGATGCGGACGTGAAGAAATACTGCTGGCGTACCCGCAGGACTTTTCCGTCGTAGGTGGTATCGTTGGGATAGAGCACCCTCGATATATTTTCGGTTTTGTTCCGTTCTGCGAGTGCCTCGTCGAACTTCTGGCTGTTGAAAAGGCCGTAGTCGAACTCCTCCGCCGCCTCGGCCTGCCACAGGCGGAGTGTATTGACGTTGGAAGTCCCGTAACCGACTATGGGGAGGTCGTAGGGAACAGCAACCACATCCATATCGTCGAAATGGACCGTTACCCGTTCCTCGTCCCGCTGTACAAGGAAGGGATACCCTTCCTCCTTCCATGTATCGGGTCTTTCCTTCTGGAACCCGTTTTCGAAGGACTGTCTGAAAAGGCCGTACCGGTACAGGATCCCGTATCCCTTGACGGGAAAATTGTGGGAAGCGCACGAATCGAGAAAGCACGCGGCAAGACGGCCGAGTCCCCCGTTTCCGAGTCCGGCATCGTTTTCCAGCTCGAGGATCTCCGTAATATCTTTCCCGTGTAAAGCCAGGGCTTCCCTGACATCTTCATAAATGCCCAGATTTACGAGGTTATTCAGCATAGACCGCCCGACAAGAAATTCAGCGGAAAAATAGTGCTGCATCCTGCCCTTAGCGTAGCATTCCCTGGACCTCTGCCAGTCGTCGGATATCTCCTCAACTATTGTCTCGGACAGGGCTATCCAGAACTCCCAGGGGGTGGCATTTTTCGGCGGACGGCCGGTACTGCCCCTGAGGAATATACCGATTTTTTTGCTTAAACTTTCTGCTTTCGACATGTGCAAAAACTCACGCCCTTCTTTTTC
>CAYTQC010000158.1:0-3970 GCA_964439735.1 uncultured Synergistaceae bacterium | reverse complement strand
CCGCCTTGTCCTCCTCCCGGATGGTCGAAATGTGGTACCGTTTCTGCAGCTCGGCAACACCGGCCAGGTCCTCCGGCACCGCGTTCCGATAGATGATCATGGGAAAGCCTCCTTCACAGATCCTCGGGGAAAAGAAATTCTTCTCCATTTTGCATTTTCCGGTGCACCTCCGCCGCCGTTTTGACCCTTCCGGCAAGATCCTGCCAGACCGTCTCCGAAAAAGAACGTTTGAGCGATGCCAGTGCAATGGAGTGCCGGCTTCTTTTCCGGGCATTAAGCCAGGCCGTAGGTACCACAAAAAACTTCCACTGGGAGAGATCAAGGGGATTTATCGTCTTTTTATCCGTATGGTCCAGCAGGGCGAACACATAAACATCGGAAAATCTTCCATGTTCAACGCTTTGCTCGTTTTTCTCAGAATCCCAGTACAAATGTTTTTCACAATTGAAGGTTATCAGGGAAAGCCGCTTTTGAAACCAGCTCTGGAGGTAGGCTGCGGATTTCACTTCGATTCGGGTGCCTTCCGGGGTCCGCAGGTCATAGGCACCCCATTCGTCTCTTATTTCAAGGTCAGCACCGACCGCCCTGCCCACTATATATTCCGCGAGGATTCCCCTCGTGGCGTTGCTGACAAGATCCGACACGCTCCAGCCCCAAAAGTCGGCCACATTGAACCCGAGAGAAGTGCCGGCGTTGTGGAATTCTTCCGTGCCGTTGAGACGTTTGTGTTTGAGAGCTTCCAGACTCATTCAATTTCCTCCGGTTTCAAAGAAAGTATCAATAAATTCCATTGCCGGTGGCTGCGATTGTATTTATCAATTGATCGTATAATAGCATTTTTGCTGGCAGAGACACCTTTTATCTGAAAAGTGCGAAAGATTTGATAGAAGCGATTCCCCCTTGACAGTACCGGAATCCTCCCTTATCATACGTTAGCGTTTCGGACGAACAGAATTGGGGAATCGTCCAATGGCAGGACGCCTGACTCTGGATCAGGTAATCTTGGTTCGAATCCAGGTTCCCCAGCCAGAAAGCAAGGCCCCATCGACTAGCGGCCTAGGTCGTAACCCTCTCAAGGTTAAAACACGGGTTCGAATCCCGTTGGGGCTACCAATTTTAACCGTGCGGAAGTACGGTACATACATTAAAGAGGTTGTCTCTCCGGAGGCAGCCTCTTTTTTCTGCCCTCCTCCTCTTTTTGCCGGCGGTTTTCAGAACTTTTTCCGTTGAGCCGGAACAGGCAAAGTGATAGGATAAAGCATCCGGGAGAAATATATCCTCACGATTTCCGAACCCGGAATCAAAGGAGGGGTATTCATGGAAAACATGCTGTATATCCTGCTGGCTGCAACAGCTGCCCTTATAGTATATATCATCTGGATTTACAATTCGCTCGTGAGGAAAAAGGCCCATGCCGACAATGGCTGGAGCCAGATCGACGTACAGCTCAAAAGACGGTACGATCTCATCCCCAACCTGGTGGAAACAGTGAAAGCATATGCTGCCCACGAGCGTGAGATTTTCGAGCGTATCGCTTCCCTGAGGAGCGCGTCACTCGCCGCCCATTCCGTGGAAGAGACGGTCCCCCTGCAGAACCAGCTCTCCGGGGCACTGAAGTCGCTGCTTGCTGTTTCGGAAAACTACCCCGACCTGAAGGCGAACCGGAATTTCCTGGCACTCCAGGAGGAACTGTCAGCAACCGAGAACAAGATCGCCTTTGCCCGCCAGTACTACAACGACGCTGTCAGGGAATACAACATAGCCATCTCCGTTTTCCCCAACAACCTGCTTTCGGGAAAACTCGGCTATGGTCTCAGGCCACTCTGGGCAGTGGATGACGCTTCCGAGCGGAATGCCGTCGACGTTTCCTTCAGATAGGGGGCGATTGAAATGGCGAGCTTCAACAAGCTGATAGACCACAACAAGCACATGAGTATTCTGCTCTTCGGGTTCATGGCCGTTCTTTTCGGGTTTTTCGGGGCTTCCATCGGAACCTACTGGGGTGGGGACTGGCTCTCGGGCGTGGTTATCGCCGTACTGGTGGCCGGGCTGTACTTCTTCATTTCCTGGCGGTTCGGGGACTCCATGATCCTCGCATCGAGCGGTGCACGGCAGATATCCCATGAAGACGCCCCCCAGCTGTGGAACGTGGTGGAAGAGATCTCCATCGCAGGCGGCATGCCGATGCCGAAAGTTTATGTAATAGAAGACGAGGCCATGAACGCATTCGCCACAGGCCGGGATCCCAAAAGCGCCAGCGTGGCGATAACCAGGGGGCTTATGGAAAAACTCAACCGGGAGGAACTGCAGGGGGTCATGGCCCACGAAATGTCCCACGTGCGGAATTACGATATCCGTTTCGCCATGCTCATGGCGGTGATGGTGGGCTCCATCGTCCTTCTCGCCGACGTGGTCCGGCGGAGCCTGTTCTACAGTTCCTTCGGAGGCAGAAGGCGGAGCCGCGACTCCAGGGGAGGCGGCCAGGCCCAGGCGATCCTCGCCATCGTGGCTGTCGTCCTGTCCATAATCGCTCCCCTGTTGGCGACCATCATTCAGCTCGCGGTAAGCAGGCAGAGAGAATATCTCGCAGATGCCTCCGCTGTAGAGCTTACGCGAAACCCGGCGGGGCTGATCTCGGCGCTCAAAAAACTGACGGCCGACACGGCGGAACTGAAGAATTCCAGCCAGGGAATGCAGCATCTGTATATCGTGAATCCTCTCCTTCGAAAGAAAAAGGGGAAGGACAGTCTCTTCAGCACCCACCCGGCCCTGGAATCACGCATTGAGCGGCTCGAGGGCCTGATGAAGGCCTACTCCTAGGTGCAGCCATGGCCAGGGTCCGCCGTCATTTTCTCATCGAAGGCCGGGTCCAGGGGGTAGGCTTCAGGCACTCGGCTGTTGGGAAAGCCCAGTCTTTATCGCTTACCGGCTGGGTCCGGAACCTCCCCGAAGGAGGTGTCGAGGTACAGGCCCAGGGTGAAGAGGATCATGTTCTTGAAATGGAAAAATGGCTCCGGCGCGGCCCGCCAATGGCCAGGGTCACGCGGTGTACCGCTATCGAAAGGCCTCTGGAAAGAGAAGAAACCGCCTTTACGATCCGCCATTTTTAATTAATTTCCACGGAGGTCAGCGCAGATCATGGGAAATCTTTTTTTCGTTCTTTTAGTCGCATCTTCAGGCTATTTCACATTCAAAATACTGCGCTTTCCTGTCCCTGCAATACTGGGTTCCCTTTTTTTCTCGGCAGCGCTGAATCTTTCCGGCTTTTTTCCCGAGATTTCCCTCCTGCGCCTCTCCTGGTTCAGCAACATTGTCATCGGCTCTTACGTGGGGCTGAAGGTCAACCGCACGTCCGTCCGTTTTCTTCGGGATCTTCCCTTCCCCGCACTCATCGTTTCCCTGGGGATGCTTGTAATATCCCTTGCCAGCGGTTCCCTTCTGTACCTGCTGAGCGATCTTTCTCCAGTCACGGCCTATATGGGATCCACTGCAGGAGGAATCAGCGAAATGGCCCTGCTCTCGATTTCCTTTGGCGCCGATGTGGCGGCCGTCTCGCTGCTGCAGGTCTTCCGTCTACTCACGGCAATAATAGCCACACCCATATTCTGCAAAAAGTGGACGGACTGGTACACCAAAAGGGAACGCGCCAGGTTTCCCGGTCCTTCTCCCCTGCCGGAGACGATCCCCTCGTCCAATGATGAGGACGATGCCCCCGCCATTTCCTCGTCTGTGCACCCTTCAGCCTCGGGATATATCCTTTTTGCTGCCGTGGCCCTCGCCGGCGGATATACCGGATACGCACTTCACCTGCCGGTGGGGATTCTTACGGGAAGCATGTTTGCCGTCGCAGTTATGAACCTTGCAGGGAAAGAGCTTCCTCCGATGCCTCCCGTTCTGAGAACGATGGCCCAGATCGGAATCGGCATTATCATCGCTTCAAGCATCACCATGGAGACGTTCCGGCAGTTCT
>CAYTQC010000157.1:0-4052 GCA_964439735.1 uncultured Synergistaceae bacterium | reverse complement strand
TCGTCACGTCAAGGTGCAGGTACTCCCTCGACCTGAGCGGGTACACGCGCTTCACATGATCCACTGCCCCGAACTGTGTCTCTGAGAAATACTTCAGCACAGCTGCCGCGCATCCGGCCTCCGGCGAACCGTCCGAAACGCCGAAGGACGCCAGTGATGCCACATCCCACTGCTGCACAAGCCACCTGGTCCCAGACGCAGGGCTGAAAAATTCCGCAGGCCGTTCTATGGGAAAATAATCCGAGAGGAGGGGAAGTTCTTTCGACACCTGGTAGTTCGACGGGTACAGCAGCTCACCCGCACCGAAGGAACCCAGAAGGGACACGGCTTCACCCGGGGGGAACACCCCCGCCTCAAGCCTCCCCGTCTCCACCGAGAGCAGGGCCGCGGCCACGTCTTTTCCCGCAGGGGCAACCGCGGCCAGGCGGCCGCCCGACCCTGCCTCCTCCGGCACGTAGGTCCCCGGCGTGACGATCCGGATCACCTTCCGGTCCACAAGCGTCTTCCCGTCGGGCTCGCTCGTCTGCTCGCAGATAGCCACCTTGCACCCGGCCCGGACAAGTCTTCCCAGGTAGCCGCTCACCGAATGCCAGGGAACTCCCGCCATGGGAATGCTCTTCGAGGGGTCCCGTGCCGTCAGGGTGATGTCCAGGATCTCTGAAGCCTTCTTCGCATCGTCGAAGAACATCTCGTAAAAGTCCCCCATGCGGAAAAAGAGGATGCAGTCCGGGTAGAGGGCCTTCCACTCGGTGTACTGGGAAAGCATGGGGGTCATCTTCACGCCGGGGGGAAGCCCCGTCATGGCATACCGCCCGCCTTCCGGTCGAGCCAGCTCTGCAGGATCAGCGCAGCGGCGACCTTGTCCACCTTCCCCTTTCTGCCCTTCCGCGAGACGTCCCCCTCCAGAAGGGCCTGCTGGGCCATGGACGTTGAGAAGCGCTCATCGTGGAGCTGTACCTTCACGTCCGGGTACCGCTTCCCGAGCATTTCTGCGCACTCCTCTATCCTCAGGGCTTCAGGCCCCCTGGTCCCGTTCGTCCGGATGGGGATCCCGAGCAGCAGGATCTCAGGATCGTAGGTCTTCACCAGCCCGTCAAGCTGCTCCAGCCAGTTCCCCTCCGCAGGCAGAACGTCGATCCCCTGGGCGAACATTCCCAGGGGATCACTCACCGCGACGCCGATCCGTACCGTACCTATATCAAGAGCGAGGATCCGTCTCATCTGCCCCGGATCTGCCCCTCTACCATACCCTGGAACGACGCGAACACGTCCTTCAGGGCACCGGGGTCCTTTCCGCCGCCCTGGGCGACGTTGGGCCGTCCGCCTCCGCCGCCTCCGAGCATCTTCGATGCCTCCCTGACGATCTTTCCTGCGGAAACTCCCTTTTCCACCGCGATCCCGTCCGCCATGGATACTATCTGGACATTCTCTCCGTCCACTGACGCCAGAAGGATCACGAGGCCGTCCTCCCTCCTGCCGTTCTTCAGCCTGTCGCCTATCTCACGAAGGGCATCCGCCGCAACGGACTCGAAGCTGCCGTAGACTCCCTGCACTCCCTCCGGAAGGGCGAACCAGGAAAGGGAATCCTGCAGCCCTGCGCTCAGGGCGTTCATCTTTTCCTCGTCGCGCTTTCTCCTCAGGACCTTCACCTCGGCCTGAAGCTGCTCCACCTTCTCGAGCACCGCATTTTCGTCCACCGCCAGCATGGCGCCGAGGTCATTCACGTGCCGCCACAGCTTCTGGAAGAGACGGACGGCCACGAGCCCCGTGACGGCCGTTATCCGGCGCGTCCCGGAGCCGATGCCCTCCTCGCGGAGGATCTTGAAGCACCCGATCTCCCCGGTGGAAGAAACATGCAGTCCGCCGCACAGCTCCGCCGAGAACCCGGGGATCTGCACCACCCTCACCACGTCACCGTATTTCTCCTCGAAGAGCGCCTTCGCCCCCATCTCCCGGGCATGCTCCATGTCGCTCTCTTCCACTGCCAGATCCGTATTCTCCAGTATGCGGGCATTGACCTCCATCTCCACGGCGAGGAGCTGTTCCCGCGTCATGGCCTCGAAGTGGGTGAAGTCGAACCGCAGGCTGCTCTCTCCCACAAGGGAGCCGGACTGCCTGACATGGCCGCCCAGAACCCGGCACAGGGCCTCGTGAAGCAGGTGCGTGGCCGTGTGGTTTCTCCGGATGGCGGCGCGCCGGTCGTCGTTCACGCATGTCCGCACCCGGTCCCCCGCCGCGAAGCTCCCCGAAAGGACCTTCACCCTGTGGACCGCGAGCCCCCTGCAGCGGATCACCGTATCGATCACTTCGGCCTTGCCGCCCGCTGAAATAAGAGTCCCGGTATCGCCCACCTGGCCTCCTTTCTCCCCGTAGAAGGGAGTGGCGTCGAGGAGAATCTCCCCCTCCATCCCTTCCTCGAGGGATCCGGCCTCCTCGCCGTCCAGAACTATGGCGGCGACTGAATTCTCCGACTCCGCGCCCTCGTATCCGATGAAGGGGGTATCCCCGAGGCGTTCGTTCAGTTCGCTGTATACGTCCCCCGCAAGGGCGCTCCGCTTCTGCTTGCTCGATGCCCGGGCGCGCTCCCTCTGGGCAGCCATTTCTTTCTCGAAGCCCGGCTTGTCCACCGTGAAACCGTTCTCCTCCACGATCTCTGTGGTCAGTTCGAGGGGAAAACCGTAGGTGTCGTACAGCACGAAGGCCACGTCGCCGGGAAGCTCGCTCCTTCCTGCCGACTTCAGCCGCGAGACCTCGCTGTCCAGCAGTTCCGTCCCCTGCAGCAGCGTTCTTCCGAACCGCTTCTCCTCCACTTCTATGATCTGCTCGATGGTCAGCCGGTTGTCGATCAGTTCCCGGTAGGGATCGCCCATCATTTCGATCACGTCGGGAAGGAAGTCGAGCAGGAAGGGACGGTCAACACCCAGCAGCCTGCCGAAGCGGGAGGCACGGCGCAGAAGCCTGCGAAGCACGTATCCCCGCCCGTCGTTGGAGGGCAGGATGCCGTCGGCGATCATAAAGGCCACCGAGCGCACATGGTCGGCGATGACCCGCACCGCAAGGTCCGTCTTGGGGCTGTAGCCGTAGTGGATGCCCCCCATGTCGCACGCCCGCTTGATCATGGGCATGAACAGGTCGGTCTCGAAGTCGGTGCGCACACGCTGGACGATGGACGTCAGCCGCTCGAGGCCCATCCCGGTATCGATGTTCTTCTTCGGCAGGGGAACGAGGGTTCCGTCCTTCTGCAGGTCGAACTGGGTGAACACATGGTTCCAGATCTCCAGGTACCGGTCGCAGTCGCACCCCACCGCGCATTCAGGCCTTCCGCACGAAAACTCGGGTCCCTGGTCGTACATGATCTCCGAGCACGGCCCGCACGGTCCCTGGTTCCCCATGAACCAGAAATTGTCGTCCTTGTCGAACCTGAAGATCCGGTTGTCGGGGATCCCCACAAGTTTGTGCCAGGCGTCGTAGGCCTCCTCGTCATCCTTGTAGATGGTCACCGACATGCGGTCAGCCTCGAGGCCGATCACCTCTGTGAGGAACTCCCATCCCCAGGTGATGGACTCCTTCTTAAAATAATCGCCCCAGGCGAAGTTTCCCAGCATCTCGAAGAACGTGTGATGGCGCGCCGTGCGGCCCACGTTGTCGATGTCGTTGGTGCGCACGCACTTCTGCGACGTCACCGCCCTCGGCGCCTCAGGCTTCTGGATGCCCAGGTAATAGGGCTTGAACGGTACCATCCCCGCTATGGTGAACAACAGGGAAGGATCGTCGGGGATGAGGGAAAAGCTGGGAAAATGCCTGCTCCCCTTTGACACCCAAAAGTCTATGAATAATGAACGAACTTCCTTGCCCGATCTCCACTGCATGAATATTTCCTCCCCCGAATGACTGTTTTCACAGCTGTATCCCCTGCCGTCCCTTTGTTTGGCGTGCATCTGATCCACCCATCATCCAGGGACGAATATTTTTCTTCCAAACTACTATAATACACGCACCATATACCATTGCAAGCGTTTTTCTCTTCGAGGCCCCTCAAAAAGAGGGCCCCT
>CAYTQC010000156.1:0-4063 GCA_964439735.1 uncultured Synergistaceae bacterium | reverse complement strand
TTCCCCGCCGCGACCCAGAACTCGGTTCCCACAGGTGAATTGTTCAGATGCTGGCTGAATTCAGCCTCACCGTACGCATGGTCCCATGAGGTACCGTCCCTGTTCCCGGCTCCGGAATGGGTGACGAAGATGACCGCACCTTCGGAGGACAGGGGGAGGCAAAACATTGTCAGAAGAAGAAAAACCGCCGCATACCACGCACTTTTCTTTTGTCCTTTTTGTGCCACGGAGCACACCCCTTTTCTGGAATAGCGAAAAGCTTACGCTTCCGGTGTTTCCCCAATCCGCCTGTTACCCTTTGTTTTTCCGTCCGGCCGCCAGGACCATCGGGACAAGAAGAATCACCGCGGCTGCGCCCGGAATACCGCCTCCACTGCATCCTCCGCCGCCCTCAGTGGCCGGAGCCGTGTCGAAAATCACTTCCACGAAATGATCCCTGTCAAGGTCGCTGAAAGTATGGCTCCCGGCAGGACCTATGGATACTTCGTCCACCAGCACCTCTTTCACCGCTTTACCGGCTTCGGGGGCAAACGTTACCGTCAGGGATGCCCCTTCAGGAAAACTCCACGTCTCACCCATGCCGCTTGGGAATTCCATCCCCGTCATGCTGAACGAGAACAGTCCTCCAAGGGACGCTTTCATAGTGAGCATCTTCCTGATGCCTGCCTCGTATGCGCCCATGTCGTGGCCGTTTTTCTGGGGCCTGGAGACCCCTCTCTGGTCTACTGAAGGGGAAAAGAATGCCGATGCGGCATCGATGGCAGAGCTTCCGGAAAGAAGGCCCATGGTCCTCGTCGGCCCGCCGTTCCAGGCGAGCGAGCCGAGCCTGGGATCGGAGCTGATGTTCCCAATTCCCGAATAGCCTCCCCTGACCACCGAATCCGTCACCGTAGCGGACGCTCCTCCGGCGGACACGATCTCCGCTCCTGACGGGTTCCAGAAAATGCAGTTTACGGCGGAGAAAGACCCGTCATAGGTATAAACCCCGGCGGCCGTACTCCCCTCGTTCCCTGCCAGGGTGGAGCTTCTCATGGTGACGGTGCTCTGGAAATTGGCTGCGGCGGCCCCCCGGTCCCCCTCATTGCCTGAAAAGGTGCAGTTGACTATTTCCACACTCCCCATGAGATTGAACATGCCTCCTCCCATGTCCTTCGCGACGTTTCCATGGAAGAGACACCTCCTGATCTCCGGGGCACTATTGGAATTGAGCATCCCGCCGCCGTGGTCGGACGAAGCCGTGTTGCCCGAGAATGTGCAGGCTTCTACGAGGGGATCGCTCGTCGAGGTGTTCCCTATGCCTCCGGCCCGTTTCGCCGTGTTCTCCGAGAAGACGCACTCCGTGACTGCCGGGCTGCTGCCGGAATAGTTGTATACCCCTCCGCCGCTGTCCGACGCGGTATTTTCTGAAAAGAGAATCTTCGTCACGGAAGGACTGCTCGCCGAATTGTACATGCCGGCGCCCATCCGGGCGGCGTTGCCGGAAAAAGAACCTCCCGAAAAAGAAGTGGACGTTCCGTTGGTGTTATAGACGGCCCCTCCGGAATCGGCCAAGTTTCCCGAGAAGTCGCAGTCCACCGCTTCTCCCTGACAGCTGTAGCTGTAGAGGGCGCCTCCTTTGACCCTGGCCGAATTTCCGGAAAAGGAGCATTCCGTCATCTTCGGAGCACTCTCCGTGGAGGCTATGGCCCCTCCTCCCTGTGAGAGGTCGTCGGCCCGGTTGTTCACGAAGGAGCACCCCGTCATCTCGGGGGCGGAGTTTTTGACGTTTCCCATGCCCCCTCCGCTTTTAGCCGCCTTATTTTCAGAGAAAACGCAGTCTGTGAGCACCGGGACGGCGCTGTCGAAGTTGTGCATCCCTCCACCGTCATTCGACGTGTTCTTCGAGAAAAGGCAGTCCGAGAGGACCGGCCGGCCGGACCGGCTGTACATTCCCCCGCCGGTCTGGTACGCAGTGTTTTCAAGAAAGGAGCATTCCGCGAGAAGGGGATTTCCCGAATCGTTGTACATCCCGGCACCGTTCCTGGACGTGTTTCCGGAAAAGGTGCACTTTGTGAAAATCGGGCCGCCCTCCGTGGAGCAGAGTCCTCCTCCGCCCCAGTAGGCGTCGTTGCCGGTGAAGGAGCAGTTCGTGATCGTGGGGGTGCTGTTGAGTGCGAAGAGCCCTCCTCCGTAGGAAGCAGAGTTGTCCGGAGCCCCGGCGGAATCACCGTCCGCCTTTCCGCCCGTTATGGTGAAGCCGTCAAGGATCGCCGTGTGGGAGACTCCTGAGGCCTTCACCACCGTGTAGCTGTTGCTTCCGGCAATATTGGATGAATTCAGGGTCACCCCGTTGCCGTTCACCGTGTCGTTCAGCTCGATGTCGCCGGTGAGCACGGTGACGTTCGCCCCGGGATCCCTCTGGTCCCTTGAGGTCTCCGTGCCTGCGAATCCCCCGTAGAGAGCGACACCCGTCTTCAGGGCGAAAGACGCGCTTCGGGCTACTGCAGGAACGGTTCCAAGGTTGGTCACCGGGCGGTACCTGCCCCGTGCCACCCAGAACTCCGTCCCCGGCTGGACCCCGCCGAGGGCGCTCCGAAAACCGATCTCGTCCAGTGCATCCGACCATGAAGCACCGCTTTTGCCGCCTGATCCGGTCCGGGTAACGTATTTCACCGCGCCCTCCGTCGTGCCGCAAAAAAGGGAAAAAAGGGAGAAGAAAAGGGTCAGGAAGGCAAGAAAGAAGAACCCGCCGCACCTGTTGCGCCTGGATCCTGCCATGGCGATCACTCCGTTTCCGATTCCAGCTCTCCTGAATATCCGTCCGCCCCTACGATTCCAAACTGAAATTTCAGTTTTCATAGTATAGTATTCTTTTTAACTCTCGTAAATCACCTATCAAAACAGAATTATTCTTCATATGCGTTCCCCTAAAAAACGCACCCCGAAACCGTGTTTCGGCTTCGGGGTGCGTTCTTGCCCGGTGAGATTTTCCGCTACTTTCGGATAAGAAGGAGCATGGGAAGGATCAGCAGAAGGATACCGGGGAAGGAGGCGCCCCAGATGCCGCATCCCCCGCCGCCGCCTCCAGGTGAGGTGACTTCGAACTCGAAAGCCCCTATGTCATACCCGCTTCCCTGCGGGCGGGACACTCCTCTCTGGTCCGTTGACGGTGCCCCGGCAGAGGTGCCTTTATCTATGGCCGAACTGCCCGCGGGAAGGGCATGGGTCTGGGTCAAGCCTCCGTTGTCCGCAAGAGGACCGAGATCAGGATCCTCGGTAATGATTGATGATCCCGTGAGAAAGCCGTCCCGGACCACGGATCGGGTGACCACGGCGACAGCGCCGTTTTCCACGATCTCGTTTCCTCCCCCGTCGTTCCAGAAAATGCAGTTTTTCACTTCCGGAGTCCCGTTGATGACATAGAGTCCACTGCCAAAATCCGCTTCGTTGCCGGAGAAAGTACAGTTGATCACTATTCCGTCCTGTTCCCCGAAATACATCCCTCCTCCGTAAGACGCCCTGTTGCCGGAGAAGGTGCAGTTGGTCAGAACAGGAGAGCCAAGCTCGCTGAAAAGAGCTCCACCATCGCCCCAGGATGTCCCGTTGAAAGCCCTGTTCCCGGAAAAAGTGGAGGAAGACACCCTGACCTCAGAATTCCTGAGGGACAGTCCTCCGGCCCTGTAGAGCCCGAGATTATCTGAAAAAGTGCAGTCTTCGAGGATTACCCCGTCACTGTTCTCAATATGCATTCCGCCGCCCCGGTCCGAGGTGTTTCCCGAGAAATAGCAGTTCGTCATCCGGGAACCGCTGAGGGATGCATAAATACCCCCTCCTCTTGACAGGGCGAAATTCCCGATAAACGAGGAGTTGCGGATCACCGAATTGCTGTTCACAGCATGCATGCCGCCACCCTGGTTCAGCGGTTCTGAATTTTCGTCCGAGTTCCCCCCGGTGATGACGAATCCGTCCAGGACGGCAGTGTCGGAGACGTTCAGGGCGAATAGAACACTATAGCTGTTCCCTTTCCCTGCGGAATTTATATCGTCCGCCGTCAGGGTCACGCCGTGGGCATCGGTGGTATCGT
>CAYTQC010000155.1:0-4153 GCA_964439735.1 uncultured Synergistaceae bacterium | reverse complement strand
ACTTCAGGCATGCTACTCCTCCCCTTTCTCAGTCACTGTAATTGCCATGTCAGGGCAGATGTTTTCGCACTGCCTGCAGCCTATGCAGTCATTCTGCCTTGCAGGAACGGATTTTCCCCGTACCTCATCGAGCTCGAGGACTTTTTTCGGGCACACGTGAATACACAAGGAACACCCTTTACACCACGAGTTGTTCACCTGGACTTCAAACTTCTTCGGCAAAAAAGTCACCTCCTACAGTATTAAAACCCACAAAAGGAACATGCGTTTTATTTATTCAACCACTACCTGAGAGGATAGCTGTAACAGGAAAAGACTTCAACCTGAAAAGCATATTTATCTTTTTTCTCTCAAATCGCAAAAAAGAAAAAAATGAAAAAAACCTTCTTTCATCCTAAGTCAGGATCCTTTAGATAGCTGCCCCTGATTTTCCTTGCCGGAATAGCCTCACTTTTTTTCAGCGACGCAAGGCGGACAGCAGCTGCTCCGGATGGAACCGTTTTTTGTGGAGGGAACAGAATTCCCGAAAGATGAAAAGACCTGCTGATTTTTCCCGGATCATCCACAGCCCACACCAGGTTGTCTGGCAGTCCGGTAAATTCACCCAGCCGCTGCTCCAGTTCAGCCGGACTATAAGCCTTTTCCTCCATGAGGCACACGGGACGCTCTGATGTGCTGTTCCCGCGAAACAGGGCCGCATATGCCTTTCCTCCTCCTCCCTGGATCATGGAAAGGACGTATGGACCTTCCTGTCTGATATGGCTGAATGCCATTATTTCCAGTGAAGACAGGGGAATTATTTTCTTTCCCGCCGCCCATGCCGTGAACTGCGTAAAGGCAACTCCGACCTTTATTCCGGTGAAGGACCCCGGGCCGTTGGTCACCGCGAAATAATCCATATCAAACGCCGAAAGGGAAAAAGAGCAAAGGAAGGACTGCACCAGGCCGGGAAGGAGTGCCGACTGTTTTCTTCCTATGTCGAGATTCAGCTCACCCTTTAAGGAATTCCCCTCCAGGAGCCCGAGGGTCGTCCACTGAAGGCTGCAGCAGTCGATGGAAAGGATCAGGTCGTTCATTCAAAAAGTACCTCCGAAACAAAGCGGATAAAATATGAGAGAAGCTTCTCCCCTCCCGGGTTCAGGGAACGGAAGACGATGATTCTTTCACAGGGTGAACTGGAAGCGGCAGGAGAATGGAAACAGAGTTCCCAAGTGGGGAAATCGGACGAGAAAGTCCCCTTCTCTGCCCATTCGACAAAAACAATGGTGTTTTCTTCTTCCCCTCTGTCAAGCTCAAGTTCTTCAATGTCATTGCTTTCGATCCTGTAGAGGTCCGAATGGATTATTGTCCTGCCCCCGGCCTTATATTGGTTGACCAGGGTGAAAGACGGACTCCTGACCTTCGTAAATCCGAGAGCTTCACAAAACCCTCTTACCAGTACGGTTTTTCCTGCTCCCAGCCCTCCCCTCAGCAATATTCTCAATCCGTTCTCCCGGAGGAACCCCGCCATGTATGAACCCAGTTTACGGGTATCTTCCTCCGACTCGGAGAGAAATCCTGACGGTCCGATGCGCTTCACCGATGTGTCACCTCGCTGCATCCGTATTTTCTCTGTTCTGTTGTTTGAAAAACGGGAATACCCTATTTTCCCGCATTTCCCTTATAACCGGAGGTACTGCGTCAGCGATCTCTGAAGCCAGTACTCCATCAAGTCCCTTTTCACCAGAGACTCTGTTTCCCGCCCTTCCGTGGACAAACGCAGCAAGAGCAGCGGCTTGGGGGATTGGAAGCCCTGATGAGACAAAAAAGGCGGAAATCCCGGCAAGGACATCTCCTGACCCCGGAACGGCAAGTACCCTGTTCCCTTCTGAAACAAGAAGGGTCCTTCGCCCGTCGTCGACGAGTGTTTCCCTTCCCTTCAGGAGAGCTGTCCCCCATTTCTCTGCCAGTTTCCTTACGGAGGCGGATCGTTCACTCTTTACTTCGCCGGGTTCCAGACCAAGGAGCAGTGCGGCTTCCCCTTCGTGGGGAGTGATCAGCATATCTCCTTTGCGGGCACATTGCGTCCCGTATTCCCGGAGCCAGTACAACCCGTCTCCGTCAACGATCATTTTTTTGTCCCAGGCCGAAAGCGCAAGCAGGAAAGCCTCTCCGGCCTTTTTTGATCTTCCCATGCCGGGACCGATGACCATGCAGTCTGTCCGATTTTTCCACATCGCGATCGTCCCTGTGATCGTGTCTTCAGATGCCCCGGGAAAACCCGGAACGGCAATGGTCTCCGGAAGGGAGCCCGCGCAGGCACTGCAGCACACATCTTCAGAGAACAGTACAGCGAGCCCGCCTCCTGAACGGAGATACCCTCTGGCAGCCAGGACCGGGGCACCCCGGTATATCTCGCTTCCTCCGATGATCAGCGTTCCTCCCCTGTCTCCCTTGTGAATGTCGTCGTGGAAGGAAGGCAGAAGGGATTTTCCGTCATACTCCGTAAAGGAATGAAGAACGGGGCCCAGCTCCAGACCTTCGGGAAAGCCAAGATCCACAACGGTGACCTCTCCGGAATGGTCACTTCCCGGAGAGAGGGCAAGACAGCTTTTTGCTTTTATCATGGTGAGCGTGTGTTCAGCATATATCGCCTGTGAAAGGATTTTGCCCGACTCGGGATCCACTCCGCTCGGCAGATCAAGGGAAACTATGCATGGCAAACCACGGGAAAGCGAAATCAGGCGGGCGATTTCCCCCCTCGGAGGCCCATTCGATCCGATTCCGAGCAGAGCATCCACGATGACCTCATGTTTTGTCAGCAGTGTACGGATTTCGGGGTCGGAAAGACTCTGTGAAAAAAGAACGGGAATTCCCAGTTTCGCGACAAGATCATAATTCTCCCTGCTGATGCCCGTGATGGATTCCTCCCGAACGGCTGAAAGGATCTGGACGGACCATCCCGAAGATCGAAGGTGCCTTGCCACCACGAAACCGTCGCCGCCGTTTTTCCCCGGACCGGTCAAAATGACCGCCCGCGAGGCTTCCGGATAAAACTCCTGTATAAGTTTCGCGGAAGCTCCTCCGGCGTTTTCCATGAGAAGCCTTTCCGGAACCTTCAGGGTTTCGATCAGGTATTCTTCCATCCGGCGAATTTGGGAAGGGGTGTAATAATTCATTCTGTCGCCTCTATTATCACTACTGCAACCGCATAATCCCCGTCATGGGAAATTGAGAGCAGCACACGTCCTGATTTTTCTCCGGGAAGCATGGAGCGGACGGTTTCGCTTAATTTAAGTACGGGGCCTGTTCCCGTACGTTCGACCCATGCGCCCTGGAAGGCAAGAGAGTACATAGAAAGTGATGATGCTTTGCTGAATGCTTCCCTGGCAGCAAAACTGCCGGCAAAATGCTTTGCCGGATCAGCCTTCGAAAGGGCATACCCGATCTCGGAATCATGGAAGACCCTTTTTTGAAAATGCTCCGACTGTATGGCCTTTCTCATTCTGGATATGCTGCACAAATCAATCCCCAGGCCGGCAATCACGGCATCTCCTCCATAATGAGTCGTTTCTGCGTCAATACTCCCTGCATGGACTAGGTTATACCACAAAAAACAGCCGCGGCAAAACTTTCCCGGAACCGTATGTCTCAGGAAAGAGGGACACGAAATACTCAGGGAGAAGGGGGTACAGATAAAAAAAGCTCCGGGGCGTAGACCGCCGGAGCTCTGCATTCACATGGTGGGTGGTACAGGACTCGAACCTGTGACCTCTTCCGCGTCAAGGAAGCGTTCTTCCTCTGAACTAACCACCCAACAAAAAAGGATTCTACAGACCTTGAGGCTGTTTGTCAATAAGCAGGGCTTTCCCTCGTGCTCATTCGGAAAAATGAAACAAATCATTGAGCCATTTCGGCGTCTTCCATTGTTTGCGGACTGCCGCCCTGGAAAGTGCACCGCTCACAAGAGCTCCCCAATATGCATAGGGCGATTTCGTCCAGAGCCCTGTTATAAAACAGGCCAGGCATAGAATCCCGAAAAAATTCCTGTAAACCATCCGAACTTCCCGGCCCCGCTACCACGGTGTTCCCAGAAGGAAATGGGGCAGGAAAAGGGAAAGCTTGGGGAAATATGTAGTGATGAGCAGCGTTGGAGTCCATGCAAACGCGATGA
>CAYTQC010000154.1:0-4196 GCA_964439735.1 uncultured Synergistaceae bacterium | reverse complement strand
GAGTTTCTCCACTCTTTCAGCAGAGCGGTCCAGTGCTTCCAGCACCGACTTCACCTCGATCCTGTCATTCCCATTCAGTGCGTCAAGCTGCCCTCTTGCAGCGGCAGAAAGCGCGGAGGCTATGGAAACCGCCCTGAAAGCCCGTTCAGAAAGAGGATCGGATAAGGGGGGATAGTTCCGTTCTTTCGTTCCCGCCGGAAAAAACAGCACACATGCTGCAGAAAAAACCGCCAAAACCAAAACGAGAAGTCCTGTTACCCTGCTGCGCCTGATTGAACTCCGCCCCTTTCCAGAAACATTGTACCACTGAAAAAAACGATCAAAAAAGCCCCCTGGAAAAGGGGGCTCAAGAAATACGGGTTCAGCTCTTTTTCGTTCTGCTTCCCGGCTTGACGAGAGGTATCCCCCGTGCGCACAGCGGACACTCTTCCGGCCTCCACAGAGGGAAATCCACCTTCCACAGGGATTCGGGAACATGAGGAAGGGAAGACCGTCCTCCGCTTCTGTCTATTACGGCGCCTGTACCGACCCATTCTGCACCGCCGGCGGCAAGCACTGCCCCAACTTCTCCGCTGGAAACCCCTGTAGTCACAACGTCTTCTATTACGACGACCCGCTTTCCCTCCGGGAACGGGAATCTTCTGAGGGTCATTAAGCCGTCCTGCCTTTCGCAGAAAATAAAAGGCACGTCAAGAGCTCTTGCCACTTCGTGGCCGATGATCAGGCCCCCAAGCGCCGGGGATGCAATGATATCAGGCGAAAATTTTCCTATTCTTTCCGCAAGCGCCCCACCGGCAAAGGCCGCATACTTCGGAAACCGGAGAAGCAGGGCACACTGCATATAGTCGCTGCTGTGATTTCCCGAGGTCAGGAGAAAATGTCCTTCGAGGTGGGCTCCGCTTTCCTTCATCATTTCCTGCAGCCCGGCGAGCATTACCGGATCCTCCACGACAACCCCTCCTCGATGGCTTCCGAAATGGATTCAACCGCCGCGATCCTGTCCGGAGCATTGACAATAGGTCTTCCTACCACGATATAATCCGCACCCTCACCGATCGTCCTTTGAGGGGTCGCAGTCCTCGCCTGGTCGTCATCAATCGCGGCAGGCCTGACCCCGGGAACTACCGTAAAGAGGCCTTTACCTGCCTGCCTGACCACGGGAAGATCCAGCGGGGAACAGACGATGCCGTCAATTCCCGTTTCCCTGCAGAGACGGGCTCGTCTCTGCAGGGCATCCTGCAGAGAGCATCCCGGAGATACCTCCGCCCATGAGTCATTATCAAAGCTCGTGAGCACTGTAACACCAAGAAGATACATGGACGAACCGGCCCTTTTTTTCGCTTTCACTGCCTCTTCCAGCATTTTTCTTCCTCCGCTGCAGTGGAGCGTCAGGGCCCAGAGTCCCAGTGATGCCAGTGCTTCTACGGCCATCAGGACCGTATTCGGGATATCGTGGAGTTTTATGTCGAGAAATACGTCAAACCCCTCATCCTGAATTGCCCGTATGAACGGTAATCCTCCCCGTGCGTAGAGCTGATGGCCGATTTTCACGTATTTCAGCCGGCCCCCGAGGGAAGAGAGCAGTTTCATGCCGTCTGCAGGCCGCTCCACGTCGAGGGCGAGAATGAGATGATCCTGTCCTCTGTTCATTTTTTCCCTCCTGATCTACTGCTTTCTCCCAATTCCGACAAGCTCCCTGAAAGACTTCATTCCCTCACCGGCTGCGAAGTGTGCCAATCCCTCCGCTATTTTCCGTGGCAGGTCGAAATCGGTGAACATTGCGCTTCCTGTCTCCACTGCAGATGCCCCGGCGAGGATCATGGCCGCCGCGTCCTCCCAGGATGCGACCCCGCCGCACCCGACGATAGGAATGGAAACGGCCCCGGCTGCCTGCCAGACCGTCCGAAGGGCGAGAGGAAAAACCGCCGGTCCGGAGAGTCCGGCAAATACACGCTGAAATGCGGGGCGTTTTTTCTTTACATCCATGGCCATTCCAAGCCACGTATTGCCGCACACAAGCGCGTCAGCCCCCGCACCCTCGGCTGCCTTCGCAACTTCCTCGAAATCCGGTGACTGGGGAGTGAGCTTCACCCAGAGCGCCCCGCTCCACTCGTTTCGGGCAATGGATACGGCTTTCGCGGCACTTTCAGGTGAGATGCCCCACGCCATTCCGTCCCCGTCCACGTTGGGACAGGAAATATTCAACTCGACGGCAGGGATCGCGCCACCTGCTTCCCTGAGAACAGAAAGACATTCCCGAACTTCACGCTCGGACTCCATCACCAGGTTCACGAGAAAGGGAAGACCGGATTTCCGGACTATGGGAAGATGATCCTTCAGAAAGGAACGGACGCCCGAGTTCTGCAGCCCGATACTGTTCAGCATGCCGCACGGCGTTTCCCATACCCGTACGCCCCTGTTCCCCTCCCTGGGATGGAGGCTCACCGCCTTTGTACAGAGAGCACCAACTCCCTCCAACCGCTCCGGAGACCAGAGCGCAGGCTCGTAGGGCCACACCCCGGAGGCGATGACCACAGGTGATCCAAGCGGGAGTCCACCCACATCCACGGATACATCAGCTGGAAGAAAGGTCATTCCACTTCACCTCCCCGGCTGAAAACACAGGACCGTCCACGCATACCCTCCGGTTGCCGTGAATTGTGGGGATGACACACCCCAGACATCCGCCCATTCCGCACGCCATCCTCGATTCCAGGGCCACCATGATCCGATGTCCATCGCCGGGATACTTTGCAGCAATAGCCCGGAGCATACCCTGGGGGCCGCACGCCCATATTTCCGTATCATCGGGAAGCGTGTCCGGAAGGCCGGAAAGCACTGTTCCTTTTGTTCCGAGGGTACCGTCGTCTGAATAAAGATCCGTTCCCGGAAAGGCCTCCTTCAGCCATTCTGCAAACCCTTCCCATCCCCGTCCCGATACTCCCATGACGGTACCTGCAATTTTCTGGAGGCCCAGCTTTCTTGCAGTAAAAAGAAGGGGGGCCGCCCCCACAGATCCCCCGGCAAGGATCACCTTTAAGGGAAGGGGTCTCTCGCGACGCGAGGAAAAGAAACCGGTTCCTATGGGACCCCGCACCGTTATAAGATCTCCCTGCCGCTTTGAAGCCAGGAGGGCAGTTCCTCTTCCGACGATCCTGTACACCATCTTGAACACATCACCTGCAGCATCGGCCACCGCCAGTGGGCGGCCCAGGAAGGGATCGTTTCCCGTTCCCGGGCGTACCATTACAAACTGGCCCGGTTCCGCTCCGGCAGCTATCTCTTCGCACCTGACCGCAAGCAGACCTGAACCATCGCCGAGAGGACGATGCCCGAGGACTGTCGCCGCATGATCCCCCGGGATACCGCCGCCGCAGCTCATTCCGATTCCTTCAGCCTGTTCATGACGACCTTTCCTTCCACCAGTGCCATAACAGGCCATCCCTGCAGCATCTCACCGTCCCAGGGGCAGATGCGCGCTTTGCTCTTCCACTGGTTCACGTCGACCCTCTTTATCGCTTCGAGGTCAAGGACGGTAACGTCGGCCGGAGATCCTTCCTTCAGCCCTCCCAGGGAGCGCCACGGACGGGAAAGCAGGGCCGCAGGACCCGATGTGAAAAGCGAGAGAAGACGCTCAAGGGGAACAGGTTTGCCCGTTTTGAGCCAGGTATCAAGGACAACCGGCACGGCGCACTCGAGGGAAGCGATGCCGCTCAGCGCTTCCTGGAAGGGAACGTCCTTGTCGTCCACATGATAGGGTGCGTGGTCGGTGACTATTGCATCCACCGTGCCGTCGGCAATGGAGTCCCACAGTGCTTTGACGTCCTTTCGCGTCCTGAGGGGGGGGCTCACCTTGTAGGCCGAGGAGTATCGGCTGACAAGGACATAAGTCTCGTCGAGAGAGAGGTGGTGAGGAGTCACATCACAGGTTACAAGAAGACCCTCTTTTTTTGCCTGACGTATGGCATCCATGGCCAGCTCAGTGCTCACATGGGTAAAATGGATCGGGCTGTCCGTCTCCCGGCTCAGGGCTATGCCGCGGAGGATGTCTATTACCTCTGCTGAAGCGGGGCACCCTTTCAAACCGCTCGCAGCGGAGACCGCCCCCTCGTTCACCTGGGACTTGGCTGTCAGGGATGGTTCCTCCGGGTGCTCCATTATTCTTACGCCAAGGTCCCTCGTATAAAGAAGGGCTG
>CAYTQC010000153.1:0-4200 GCA_964439735.1 uncultured Synergistaceae bacterium | reverse complement strand
ATCCTGGCGAGCTTGATAATTCCGTCGTTTGCATCGGAACCTGCCAGCCCGTAATAGGCTCTTTTGCGGAAATCTCCGGGGGTTATGGCGAGAAGCTCTTTCGTCAGCTCGATGATAGGTTCATGGTACATATAGACATGTGTATAAAGGATGAGATCCTCTGCTTGCTTCCGGATCGCCTCCACAACTTTCGGATGGCAGTGTCCCGTATTCACCGCACCCGCGCTTGCAAGAAAATCGATGTACATGTTGCCGTCCACATCTTCCACTGTTGCGCCCCTTCCTCTTTTGACGACGAGGGGATAATACGGCAGCTTGGCTGCCGGCGACGTTATTGCCCTGTCTTCTTCCACCAGGCGAAGGCAGCGGCTGATATCTCTTTTTCCGGTAAACATTTCGTGTTCATCTCCCTGCAGTTGTTTTCAGGCGCGGCGATTTCCGCACGACAGTGAAAAAAAGGCGGGAGGCATGCCGGACACAGCCGCTGCCTCCCGCCTCTCTACGGAGAAAAAAATCAGCGGGCTATGCCCGACTCCTTGTAGATACGGTCCATAAGATCCTTGCCGACGATCTCTTCCATCTTGGGCCACACTACCTTGCGGACATGGCCCGCTACTGCGTCAAGCTGCTCCTGGGTAAGTATGACTATCTCCCAGCCGTATTCCTTGACGAGCTTCTGACGATACTCCTCGTCAGCCTCTTCAGCACGGGCCCACTGGATTGCCGACTCCTCCTGGGCAGCTTTCAACATCACTTCCTGGTCTTCCTTGGAAAGCTTGTTCCAGAGATCCATGTTGATGGCAAACCACCAGGACTCAAAGAAGTCGTTGTACTGGATCCAGACCTTGTTGACGTCCTTGAACTGCCACGCCTGGAAAGGGGGCCCTCCCATCTGGCCGTCCGCGATTCCGGTCTGGATAGCGCTGTAGGCTTCAGCATAGGGGATAGGAGTGGCGATGTAGCCGAGAGCCTCGTAGGTCCACTCGCACGGTTTGATGGGCATGACGCGGACCTTAAGGCCGTGACTGGCCCCCGGTTCGGCGAACTTCTCGGGAACCTTGTTGAGGGAAACACCGGACATCCCTATGGGCACCACTGCGAGTGCCTTGATGTTGTGCTTCGCCCAAAGGTCCACGATGACCTTGTAGGCCCAGCCGTCTGCTCCGTAGACCTTCTGGGCTTCTTTTGCGTTCGTGACGATGTAGGGGAAATAGTACGCAAGGTTCAGCTGAGGGTCGAAATTGGCATTGGCCTGGGCCATGCTCATCTCGATGGTTCCCCTCTGGACCATTTCGAAAATCTCTGTCCAGTCTCCCAGAACGCCGCCTGAGAAGACGTCGATCTGGATCCTTCCGTTGGTTCCTTCGAAGACTTTCTTTGCGAAGGACTTCGCTCTCAGGTCGTAGTCGCTGTCCACGGGATGGACCTGGGCAAGCCGCATCTTGAACTGCGGTTCTGCCGCCGAAGCGATTCCGAAGAAGGCGACGAGGAACGAAAGGGCCAGCAGGCAGACAAGGAATTTCTTCGTGCTGTTCGTGAACTTCATGCTATACCTCCTTTTTTCTTGTGTACACATATTTCACCTGATGGGAACAAACACTCCGGTTTCTGAGCCGCTTCTTTTCCCTGCCATCCCCTCCTTTGCCGGAAGAAAAACGGTCATATTCTCCCTTCTGCTCTACCTGATTCCCATGATCAGCTTCGGGAGGAAGAGAGAAAGCTGAGGTACGTAGGTTGTCAGCGCGATCACGGGAAGGAACCCGAAGATCATATAAATCAGGGCAGGTTTCAGATACTCGTCGATCTGTACGTTTCCGACCCTTCCTCCAAGGTAGAGGATAGGAGCCGTGGGAGGCGTTACATTGCCGAGTCCGAGGTTTGTGCCGAGAATGGCCGCAAAGTGGATGGGATGTACTCCTATTTTCAGCATGAGCGGCATGAGAAGAGGTGCGGCGAGCATGGTCCCGCTCAGGTCGTCCATGAGCATGCCGATGATGATAAGGAAAATATTCACCATAAAGAGGATGACATACTTGTTGCTCGATGTCCCCAGGAGGAAGTTTGCGATCTTCATGGGAACCTGCTGCATGGTGTAGAGCCTGCCGAGTATGGTGACGAAGAAAAGCATGAGCACGATAACGCCGCTGGTTGTGGCCGCTGCCTTGAGAGAGCGGAAGAATACGGTCAGTGTCAGTTCCTTGTGGACGAAAAAGCCGACGATGATGGCATAGAAAACAGCAACTGCGGCGGCTTCTGTGGGTGTTGTGACTCCGCCGTAGATTCCCCCGAGAATGATTACGGGCATGAGAAGGCTCCAGAAACCTCTCTTTCCCGCTTTGAGCACGAGTTTGTTCCGTTCCTTTCTCGGCAGAGGGTCGTCGACTTTAATATCAGGAAATTTTCCCACCATAAAATAGTTGATGATGCAGAAAATGGTGGTAGTGATTATTCCAGGAACCACCGTTGAAAGAAAACATGCCGCAACAGACTGCTGGGTGACCCATCCGTAGAGGATCATGGGGACGCTCGGAGGAATAAGCTGACCGAGTACTGAAGCGCAGCTCAGCATTCCCGTGGAATAACCCCTCGGGTAGCCCAGCTTCTCCAGCCTCGGTATCATGATACCGCCGATGCATGCAACTGCCGAGGATGCTGTTCCCGAAATTGCCCCGAATATGGCGCAGGCCACGATGCTTGCTGCTCCCATGCCTCCCCTGAGCCGACCCAGCATCGAGTTTGCGAAGTTCGTCAGCCGTTCGGCTATACCCGCCGAACTCATAAGGGCCCCGGCAATGATGAAAAACGGTATGGAGAGGATAGTCAGGGAATTCAGTCCCCGGAAGCCTATTGTCATAAGAAAAGAAAAGTCCGGGAAATAAATGACTCCCATATATATGGCTGCCAGCATGAAACAGAACGGAACCGGAATTCCGATAACAATACTCGAAATCAGAATGACAAGGTCGATTGCTATATGATCCATGATGTCCCTCCTTCGCCGCCGCTATTCATCGTACGGGGCCTTGGGCAGCGCAAGGCGGGGTCTGCCTGCCGCCTGACGGAAATTGTCGAGAAGTTCGATAAAAAAATAGAACGCCATGAGGGCAGATGATAGAAGCAGGCTCATCTGTGAGTACACCATGGGGATCATCAGGGCCGGAGACCGCTCCCACGATTTGATCGACCAGGTGATGTAATTCCAGCACCAGTTCGTCATCACGCATGCAAGGATGAATGTGATCAGCGTAACCACGGTCTGGATCTTCCTGTACGACCTTTCATTCTTCATCACCGAATGGATCAGGTCTGCGCGGATATGGTTCCGTTCCCTTGCGCCTGAAGCCGAACCCATCATGTACATCCAGAAGCCGGTCATTGTGGCGAGCTCTTCGACACCCATGAGAGGCATCTTGAAAATGTAGCGGAGAGCCACCTGGGTCAGTACGAGAGCAACCAGAATGATGGTGCTTGTAATCATTATGAAGTTTTCGATCTTCCTGAGCATTATCCAGAGCATATCGAACATTTTTTTCATTCCATCAGCCTCCTCGGGGTATCGCCTGCCGTTCAGAGAGTTTTCAGTACATCTTCAACGAATGCGGCATCCCTGCTTACTTCCCGGGCCAGGAACTCAATATCGGCCTTTGAAAGGTCAGATGGGCTGACGCTCCTGTTCCTGAGCGCGTTCCTGATCAGGGAAATCCTCAGGGGATCGAGGTCTACCTCACGGGCACGTATCATGTCAGGATGTGAAGGGAAAACAATACTCCTGCCGGGCACTTCTGTCTCCGGATCACCTGTTTCTACCAGTATCCCGTTTTCCTTCGCGAAAGCGAGCTGGGCGTAATGATGCTTTCCTGCTCCTGTATACTCGGTTTCCTGAACGACAATGTACTGGTCCTCATCGAATTCCTTCGCAAGGGCAAATGCCGCGGTAAGGGCCGTGTTCCCTGCGGGACCCCGTTCCAGTCCTTCCAGGACGGCCAGTGCCTCGGTAATATAGAACACCTCTCCCTGGTTGACGGTAACATACCGCTCCAGGTAGCGAAGAGGCCGTGCGGCATTGCGGGGAACGTCCGAGCGGTCGGGCCATGTGGCGAAGGGAACACCGAATCCTGTATGCCCGGTGGTGAAGGACTTGAGATTGAAATCCCGGTCGCTTGCCATATGGAGGCCCTCAAGGTTTACGCTGGCGCCGAT
>CAYTQC010000152.1:0-4230 GCA_964439735.1 uncultured Synergistaceae bacterium | reverse complement strand
AGCGGTCTATACGGGATCCTCCGTGGTTCCCTCGGAAGGGCCGGGACTGGGGATACGCAACATCCGGGGACTCGTGATGGAATAAGCGGGAAAAAAGAAGGAAGGGCGCAGCCCAAGCCCCTTCCTTCTTTTTCAGTCGAGGAGTTTCCGTGCAAGCTCTCTGCCGGTAGGGGATGCCGCCAGGCCACCCAGGCCGGTCTCACGGAGGGTCTCTGGCAGGGCACGGCCTACCTGGCCCATTGCATCGATGACTTCATCCGCAGGGATGAGCGATTTCATGCCCGCGAGCGCGAAGTCAGCCGCGAGGGCCCCCAGGGAGACAAGCAGTCCGTTCCGCTTGATGCAGGGAGATTCCACGAGCCCGCCGACGGGGTCGCACACCAGGCCCAAAACCGACTTGAATGTCAGGGCGACGGCGTGGCAGACCTCATCTGGAGATCCTCCCCGAATCGTCACCAGCGCTGCTGACCCCATGGCTGCGGCGGCTCCGCATTCAGCCTGGCATCCACCGGAAGCGCCGGCCAGGGTCGCCCGCGCTTCTGTAACCTCACCGACGGCGGCAGCGGTGATAAGCCCGTCGATCAGCGATTCATCATCTGCCTCCAGGTGTTCCCTGCAGGCGAAGAGTATTCCCGGAAGAATGCCGCAGCTTCCCGCCGTGGGTGCGGCGACGATCCGCCCCATGGCGGAATTATACGTGGCGACTGATATGGATATCCTTGCCGCGGTGAGGACGAATGGGCTGGAGAAGCCCGTTCCCTTCTTTCCGTATTCTTCAAGCAGAAACGCTTCTTCCGGAACGAGCAGACCCCGCCAGCTTCCCGCCGCCGCCTCCCTTACCGAGAACTCCATGTCCTTCAGCCGGCCGGCCAGGCCTGCCCGTATGGAGTCAGGGGAATTCCCGGTTTCTGCGGACTCTGCGGCAAGAGCCTGGGCCGCAAAAGAGCGCCCTGAAGCCACGCACCCCTCGAGAATTTCGTTCAGCGATCTCACGGCGTCCTACCTCCTCTATACAGGGGAACGACCCTGATGATCGCGGGGTGGGCCGTTTCAACAGCCCTTTGAAGTTCACTCCCGGGGGTCTTCTCCATGTCCAGTTCCGCCACGAGGGAGGCCAGGCCTCCCCTGGCCCTGCGGTGGAGCGTCATTGAGGCGATGTTGATCTTCCGCTCGGCAAAAAGGGCGGCAACAGCGGCCACCACCCCGTGGACGTCTCTGTGAAATGTGATCAGCGTCGGCTGCTCGCCGGATATTTTCACCGAGAATCCGTCGATCTCCTGGAGCTCCACGGCCCCTCCTCCAAGAGAAGCCCCGATAACATCCATTGTGGTCCCGTCACTGCCCGTGAAGGAAAAGCGGGCCGAGTTCGGATGGGCACCGTCGATCTGTTCAATTTCGAAACGGAAAGGAAAGCCCTTTTCCCGGGCCGTTTCCAGGGCGGTGCGGATTCCTCCGTCCTCCGGACTCATTCCCATAAGCCCGGCAACCAGGGCCTTGTCGGTTCCGTGACCCTTCGAAGTAAAGGCGAAGCTTCCCCGAAGAAAAATAGTGACGTCTGCAAGGGGGGCATCTCCCCAGCATGCCCGTGCCAGACTGCCAAGGCGGGCGGCTCCCGCCGTATGGCTTGACGAAGGACCGATCATCACCGGTCCGATGATATCCAGGAATCCCATGGGATCACCCCCTCATAAAGAAAAAAAAGGGGAGGAACACGATGTCCCTCCCCTTGCCGGCATCCTAGAAGCGTACGTACTTCTCCTTTGCGACCCCGCACACCGGGCATTTGCCGGGGGCTTCATCCGCGACCGTATGTCCGCATACCGGGCAGATGTACATGGCTTCGAACTCCATGTCCTTCTTCCCGAGGGCCTTTTCCCGTGCCTGGCGGAAGAATCCGGCATGCAGCTTTTCGGCCTCGAGGGCGAAGTGGAAGGTCCGCATGGCGTCCTTTTCACCCTGGAACTTCGCGGTCTCGTAGTAGACCGGGTACATCTGGTCCACTTCGTGTTCCTCGCCGGCGATTGCGCCGATAAGGTTCTCTGCGGTGTCCTTCATTCCGAAGAAAGCCCCGGCTGTCAGGGAAGTATCCGCAACGTCACCGTTGAGCACTACGAAGTGGTTTGTCGCGTGGACCTGCTCGGCGTACGCGACCGCACGCAGGAGCCGTGCAATCTTCGGGAAGCCCTCTTTCTCGGCCTTATCGGCCCATCCGAGATATCGCATATGAGCCATGCTCTCCCCGCCGTAAGCGGAACGAAGAAATTCTGCAGTCATGGCATTCTTGACCGACATGAAAACATCCTCCTTATAAGAAATAATTGGTGGCGTATTTTTTTAAGAATATCATATTCTTCAGCTTGGCGAAATGGGAGCACGGATGGTATGCTATTAATAAAGTAAAAATCATCAAAGAGAATTGAATACTGAGACAGCCGGAGGTGCTGCCAGTGAGTGCGGCAAAATCCATAGCTGTTGCATGCGGCCTGGGACTGCTCTTCGCGTGGATGGAGTCGCTTTTTCTCCATTATGGCGTCGCGGAGCGTCTTGCGATAAAGGGATACAGCGGAGCCAGTCCCGTTCTTCTTTTTCTGGCAGTCCAATCCCTGACGTTCCTTGTCATGGGAATTCTTTCCATGACAAGGTTTTCCGGCAGATACAGGGACAGTGTTCCCATCGCCGGCTGTCTTTTTATGTTGTTTCTGCCGGCGTTCCTTTTTGTCTCCGGTTTTCTTCCCGCCGGTCCGGCTGCGGCACTGTCCCTTTCAGGCCTGTTTTTCTCAGCCGCCGGAGCGGCTCTTCTTTTAGGCAGATGGGGTGTAATGCTCAGTACACTTCTTCCGGATGATGTGGCCATCGTCTTCGGACTGTCGCCGCTTGCGGCAAGCTTTTTTCTTCGTTTTTTCGTTTTTCTTGGATCTCCCCTCATTCTTTTCGCAGCCCCCCTTTGTACCCTTGGAATTTTGCAGCGGACCGCCGGGCCTGGTTCAGAAGAGAGTGTTATGCTTGCCCCCCTGCCCGATTTTCCCATCTGGAGGCTGGCGGTGTTTCTCTTCTGCTTCTATGCGGCCAACGGATTTCTTCTGAGCCTGATTCCCGTCCTTTTCCCTCCGTCCTTTCCGAGAGCTGACCAGGTGTCTGACTGGGTGCGGTCGCTTTCCGCCCTCGGAGCGGCCCTGATATTCCGTTTTTATCCCCATGCGAATCTAAGGAACTTTTACAGGGGAGCGTTCCCGTTCATTGCTGCGGCCCTCTTCCTGCTTACCTTTTCTCCCTACCGCACACTGGCCCGTTTTACACTTGAAGGGGGACTGGCGTTCCTCGACCTGTATGCCTGGCTCCTCCTCGTGTACTTCGCCTCCAGGGCAGGGGCCGGAAGGGGAGCTGTCATCAACCTGGGTATTTTTATCATCGTTTTTGCCGGAACCGCATCCCACTATCATGTCCTTTTGCACAGTGCAGGCGCCTTCCTCCCTGATGAATCGAATATTGCATCCTTCGCGCTGCTGGGTATCTTCCTGCTGCTGCTCATGCTCGCGATCTGGGACGGAAGGGAGGCCCCGATCCGGCTCGGACCGGATGCTTCTTCAATGATCGATCCTGAAGGGCCCTATGGAGAAAGCAACTGTGAAGCTGGTGAGCGCCCAGCTGATGAAATTGAAAAGGAACAGGACATGGCACTCCGGATGAAGCTCATGGAGTTCAACCTCACACGGCAGGAGACGGAAATCGCACTCCTTCTCCTCAAGGGAGCGAAAGATCTGAACATCTGCTCGCTCCTGTACATATCCCGGAACACGCTGAAATATCACCTGCGGAATATATATCGCAAGACCGGGTCAAGCAACCGGAGACAGCTGAAGAGCATCTTCGATTGAATGCATGAATGCAATGAGGGGTGAAACTCCTCACCCCAATGATTTGAAGATGGGTGGGGAATATCACCCTTAAAAAGGGGTGGGAAATCCCACCCCTTTTTTTCTTTTGAGGGTGAGGACGCCGTTCAGAATTTGGAGTAGTCTTTTCCCAGTTTCATGTGAAACACTCAGAACCGGGAGGAGATGATACGCAATGCACCTTTCAGGATGGAAAAAGCCCGCGGCCGTTCTGTTCCTTTCCTTTTTTCTTCTGGTGCCACTTTTCAGCCTGGCAGCGGAATGCACCGAACAGGCACCCAAAAATGATGTAACGAGGGCGGAGTTTTTCCTGAAGAAATTCGAGGACCGGGTGAAC
>CAYTQC010000151.1:0-4231 GCA_964439735.1 uncultured Synergistaceae bacterium | reverse complement strand
CGGCGCCTGACATCGACAGGACGTTCCCGCTGCAGATGATCGTCACGTCGGACATTCTGCCGGCTGCGGACGACGAGAACCCCGAGGGGCGGACAGCCACGAAAAATCTTACGGTAGGGGACCCGGACGACAGCAGCGGCGGCGGCTGCAGCGCAGCAGGCTTTGCGCCGTTTGCGTTATTGCTGTTCCTTCCCATTCTATTCCTGAGAAGCCGGTGAAATCCGAAGAAACTGAATCGGGAAAAATGATTGAAAGAAGAGCGATAAAAAAGACAGGGTTAACACCCTGTCTTTTTTATTTGCATGCAGCTTATTCCCGTTGCAGGCAGTCGATCACCTTCGCTTTCCCAGGAAAAGAACGGGAAGAATCAGCAATGCCGCCCCATAACCTGCTCTGATGGCAGAGCATCCTCCGCCCGATGACGCGGGCGTGTCCATGAACACCACATCCACTTCATGATCCCGGTCCAGGTTCGGGAATGTGTACGAACGGACCGCACCGATGGACTGCCTGTCTACAAGCACATCCTTTACCGTCTTTCCCGCTTCGGGAAGAAAGGTGACCGTCACCGGCATCCCCTCAGGAAAACCCCAGGCCGTCCCCTCTCCGCTGTCGAATTCCTCTGCCCCGGTGCTGAACCTGAACATCTCGGGGGATGGTGTCTTCATAACGAGAAATTTCCTGATTGATGCCTCGTAGGCCCCCATGTCATATCCGTCTTTTTGGGGACGGGTGATCCCTCGCTGATCCTCTCCGGGGGCATCTGCAGAAGTTCCGGTGTCCATGGCAGGGCTTCCCGGAAGGAGCGCACAGGTCTCCGCAGAACCTCCGTTCCACGCCGGCGTTCCAAGAAGAGGATCAGAGGTACGGTTTCCATCTCCGGGAAATCCGCCCCGAATTATCGAATAGGTAATTCCGAGAATATCGGACTGCTCGTTATAAATCTGTTCTCCGGCGTACCCGTTCCAAAAGATGCAGTTCACAGCCAGCGTTGTGGAACCTTGCCTGGCGAACAGATCGTCTCCGTATTCCGCGGAGTTTTCATAAAGAGTGCAGTTCCTGAGCGACAACCTGCCCTGGTTTATCAGGCTTCCTCCAGAAACGGCGCTGTTTCCGAAGAAAGTGCAGTTTTCCGCCGCCCCGTCCCCTTCTTCAGAAAAATCGGCACCGCTCAGGTTCGCAATGGCTCCGCCGTACTCTGCGGAATTTCCGGAGAATGTACAGGCTTCAACCTCAATTTTCCCGCCATAATTATACATTCCGCCGCCTGATCCCGAAGGACCCGCGCTGTTGTTCCTGAACGTACAGCGGCTGACCGAAATATTTCCGCTATGGTTGTATATTCCGCCGCCGCCTTCCATACCCGCCCTGTTGAAAGAGAAAACGCAGTCCCTTACGATCATCCGGTTTTCAGGCCCCGTGCATTTCAGTCCCCCGCCGGTAAAAACCTCGTTGAAAGAGAAGGTACACTCCGAAATGAGGATGTTGCTGTTCATGCTCCTTACAGCTGAAGCCCACCAGGATGCCTGGTTCCCGATAAACAGGCATCGTCGGATGAGTACGTCCGCGTTCTCCATCAAAAGTGCAGTTCCTCCGCCGCCTTCCAGGAGAGTCGCCCCTTGTGCAGCAGTAATGACCAGGCCGTCGATGAGGGACTGGTACCTTTCCGGTATGGGGCCGGGTGCCGGGCCCCCTTCACACAGCAGGACAAGATGACTGTTCAGGCCTGCAATGTTTTCGATCCGTTCCGTTACTCCGTCAGAATTAACCGTGTCATTGAGGCCAAGATCCCCTGTAAGGACAGTCACATTGACCTCAGGGTACCGCTGCTCCAGCGAATTCTCAAACCCGGAAAATCCTCCGTACAGGGCAACACCGGCAGGAAGATTGAATGACCGGTCCTGCCGGCCCCCGGTGTCAGGCCGATATCTCCCTCTTGCCACCCAAAATTCGGTTTCGGGCACCGCTTCCGAAAGAAGAACAGGGAACGTTTCTTCATTGCATGCGTTTGCCCAGGAGGAACCATCCCGAAGGCCCGCCCCCTTTTGGGTCACATAACGAACCGCTCCTTCGGCAAATCCCTCCGATAAAAAACAAACAAATACCAAAAGGCATAGGATAAAACCTGCAGGGGTACATTCCGCTCTCCTTTTTTCCATAGTGGTCACTCCCCTCTTTTCGACACAAAGCGGTTCTCAGGAAAGAAACAAAACAACTACATACTCGAATTTTACGACTTTACAGTATGGTATTCTTATTCAATGAAGTAAATCACTCTTTTGCTTTGTCAGACCTGAGATCAGGCCCGCAAAAAACACAGGGGAGCAAATAAATGGAGGGGGAAGGTTATTCCAGTGACGGAAATGAAAGAGAATCTGTTTCTGATGCTTTACCTTTTATCCCATGTGAGGCATTTTCGGCTCAGGTGACAAAACCGGCTGCTGCTTCTTCACTGCGCAGCTGACGGATAACCCCCCGATAAAGGAAAAGAGCGATGGCCAGTGATACCAGGTCAGCCACAAGCTGAGTCCACACGATACCGTACAGGCCGAAAAATCTGTTCATGACGAAAAGCAGGGGAATGTTGACAAGGCCCTGCCTGCAGACCGCAAGGATAAGGGATTCCTTTCCCTTGCCCATTGCCTGGAAGGTGGTGGTCATCAGCGCATTGATTCCCATGAAGGGAGTCGCGAGGCACGCGATCCGCAGGAAATCCGTGCCGAGCCGGATGGTTTCTTCGTTTCGGATAAATCCCCACATGATGTAGGGAGCGAACAGCTGGAATGCCGCGATACATGAAAAAGCAAAGACCGCGGCGATAATGCGTGCATAGCGGCTGACCGTCTCCATCCGTGTGTAGTCTTTCGACGCGTAATTGTACGCCACAAGGGGAAGAACTCCCTGGCACAGGCCTCGGGAGAATTTCATGGGGATCATGTCAACCTTTTTGACGATCCCAATAGCGGCGACAGGAATGTCACCATACCCGGAGGCCAGATTGTTGATCGTCCCGTTCGACACCACTGCAAGGAGAAGCTGCAGGGCAGCAGGCATGCCGACGGCAAAAACCGGCCGGACTATGCCGCGATCGAGAGACATATCTCCCGTACTGACTGAAAGAACGGTATTCTGCCCGAGCCGCCGCATGACGGCAAGGTAATACGAGAGAACTGCAGCGTTGGAGATCATGGTGGCCATTGCGGCACCGGCCACTCCAAGTCCGAAAACGAAAATGAACAGGGGGTCGAGCAGGATATTGAGAACCCCTCCCAGTGCCATTCCCATGCTTGCCTGCTTTGATTCTCCCTCGCTCCGGAGAAGGTGACCCAGCACAAGCCCTGATGCAGTAGGAACGCTTCCCATAACGACAACCCAGAAAAGATACTCCCTCCCGAAGCCCGAGGTTGCCTCGCTTGCACCGAGGAGGGACAGCAGCGGATCCATAAATACCAGGACGAAAAAAGCCAGAACAAGAGCCGTACTGACGCTGCCCCAGAAACTGAACGATGCCGCTCTCTTCGCGTCATGGTATTTCTTTGCACCCAGCATTCGGGATATCAGGCTGCCGCCGCCGATACCGAAAAGGTTCGCGAGCACTGTAAGGGTCATGAACGCAGGAAAACCAAGGGACACGGCGGCAACCATGTTCGGGTCGCCGAGCTGACCCACGAAGAAAATGTCCGCCAGGTTATACACCATTGTGACAAGCTGGCTCAATATTGCAGGCAGGGCTAGAGTCGCGATCGCCCTGCCTGCCGGCATGGATTCAAACATATCCTGCATCTTTACCATTTGAACTGCACCTTTTCTCCCGGCTTTACCGGTCTTGTTTTGGAGAGGTATGCTGCGTAGGAACATAAAAAAATACCCATTCATTATATTTTTTTCTTATCAATTTGCAATCCGCATTTAAAAAAGAACCCGGCCACTGTCAAGGCTCCTCACTTCTCTGACATTTCGCCCTTTTGCGGATCAGGAAGGAAAATGCGCCTATCTCCGCCGGCCAAGAAGTGCAGCCGGAAGGATCAGCAGAAAAGCAAATATCCCTGAACCGGAGGCCGAGCATCCTCCGCCCGATGACGCGGGCGCGTCCATGAATAGGACCTCGACTTCATGATCCCGGTCCAGGTTCGCGAATGTGTACGAACGGACCGCGCCGATGGACTCCCTGTCTATAAGCACGTCCTTTACCGCCTTTCCCGTCTCGGGAAGAAAGGTGACCGTCACCGGC
>CAYTQC010000150.1:0-4241 GCA_964439735.1 uncultured Synergistaceae bacterium | reverse complement strand
GCAGGGTCATTCCCCTGGCGGCCTTTTTCGGAATGATACCCATATCGGAAATCGCCTTCATTGTTCTCCAGGAGGCTCTCGACTCCGGAGCCATCGGACAGGAAATATACGCTCTTTCACTGAACACGGTGATCGTTTCCATGATCCTCGGACCGGTAATTTCCGGACTGACCGCACCGGTCTACTCTCTTGCGCAGAAATACAGAAAGCCTTCTGATCTCCGTACAGTGAATATCCCGTCCTCCGGGCTGGAAAACCATGTGATACTGGCAGGCGGCGGAAGGTTTTCCCGCAGGATCGGTTCAGTTCTCAGGGGCCTCGGAATGGGGTGCGTCATCATTGAGCCGAACCACGGGGAGTTTCTCAAGAGCAAAATCGAGGGACTTCCTCTCATTCTCGGCGACCCGGGACAGGAGGTCATCCTTGATGCAGCGGGGATAGAGGACGCCCGGCTGGTGGTTGTCACCTCCGAAAACGGCCCTGAATCAATCGACATAATACGCTCTGTGCGGAAGCGAAACGGGAAGGGGAAGATCCTGGTCCTTTCCGAGGGAGATGAGGACATCCCCCTTCTCCGGGAATTGTCGGTGCAGAAAATAATCCGTCCCGACTTTGAAGCGGAACTTGAGATGGCACGGCAGGTGCTTCTCCACCTCGATTTTCCTGCACCATCAGTGCAGAATGAATTGAACGCCCTTCGGCGGGTCATCTATGAGCCCCTGTACCAGGTTCTCCCCGAGTACGAGGTCACATCCCGCCTTCAGGCGGCGGCATCCCTGATGACCATGGAATGGGCTTTCCTTGACACGGAGAGCCCGCTGGCAGGGAAAACGCTTGCGGAATCCGCCATACGGCGGAAGTTCGGCGTATCCGTAGTGGCCGTCGGCAGGGAAGGGAAAGTCATCTCCAATCCCGACGGCGATTTTCTTCTCCGGCCGGGCGATTACGTGGGAATTGCCGGTGACCCCGAATTGAACATGAAATTTCTGCTTTTCCTGAAAGATGAAGCAAAAAAAGGAGAGGCGGTATAAGCTTTTCGGGATGCTATACTGAAAGCGGAAACAGTTTCGAGACGAAATGGGGGGCTGGATTCTATGGTGGAGAACAACAATCTGGAAAAATTCATTCCTGTGAGGACAAACGATATAGTGAGCGCGCTCTGCGCGGAAGGAGTCCTTTCAGAGGAGAGACAGCAGAATTTCAGAAGATTTGCCGAGCTTGTCCAGGCCATATATCACTTCAGGTTCCACGACACCCTGAAAAAGGCTCTCGATGCATACCATGCCTTCAACCCTGACGCGGATACCCTGAAGCTCTTCGGCCCCGGGGAAGATTTCAGCCTCCGGTTCAATACCATGGTGGAAGCCCTCGAGGAGATGCTCTCCGCTGCGAACTACAAGGAACTTTCCCTCGAAGAACTCAATGAGATCATGACGAAAGCGGCTCCCAGGGGACTGAATGTGAAGGTGAACCAGGAAAAGTACGACAAGATCCTCATCTACCGCCGGGGAAAGAAGAGCGTAGCCAAGACACCGGACACTGCGGCATGGTGGAACAGGCTCAGTAAAAAAAAGAAGGAACCTGAGACGGAAGACATGCTCCAGAGACTGCTCATCCTCATCAAGCTCAAAAGCGAGGAGGACATGGAGGCATTCTACGACTACTATGTCGAGACTGCGGGAGAGACCGGAAAGGAAAAGGAACGGAGGCTTGTGACTGAAGCCGTCCGGGGCGGCCGAAAGAGCCCCCCCGCGGAAAAGGGGTCCGGGATACCGACGATCTTCCTGAAGGTATTCAAGAACGTTCCCGTCTCCACCCTCGAGACTCTTTTTCCGGATGTGACCATCGGGATGACGCTCATGGACAAGGGGCTCATTCTCCTTCCGCTGATCGGCGGCTTTTTCAGCGTGGTCAACAAGGTGATTCCTGCGCTCCTGGTTATCGGAACCGTTGCGGCCGCCCTCATCATGGGACGCACCATCAACTGGGCGGACTTTAAAGACAAGCTCTTCCCCATCCTGACCGCTTTCTCGGTGGTGGGCATGATCGTATTCAAGGTCTTCGCAAAGTACAAGAACACAAAGGAAAAACACCAGGCGAAGCTCATGAAGACCCTCTATTTCCACAACCTCGACAACAACGCCGGCGTATTCGACTTCCTCGTTCACGAGGCAGAGGAGGAAGAGTGCAAGGAAATGATCCTCGCCTATTATTTCCTGCTCGCCGGGAAGAACCGGGACGGACTTCCCTTCACCCTTGAGGAGCTCGACGACAGGATAGAGGAGTGGATGTCAGGGAAATACGGCATCAGCATGGACTTCGAGGTGAAGGACGCCGTGAGGAAACTGGAGGAAAAGGGCATACTGGAAGAGAAGGACGGCCGCTATTCGGTCCCCCTCATTGGACGGAGCCTGGAGGCCCTGGACAAAATGTGGGACGATTTTTTTCCTTATTCCAACGAGGCCGCTAAAGGATCCTGAAGTGACGACCCCGAAAATACGGTTTTACAAACAGTCTCTCCGGCATCATTTACCCGGAGAGACTGTTTGTATATGAAGCTGCTGTACCTGGGATTCAGTGAAAATAGGTGTGCAGCATGGTGGTGAAGAGCACCATGCAGACGATAGCCACGGGGTAGGCGCCGCCGTAGCCGGCGCTCACTTCGTCGGTTCCTGTGGCGTCAATGGCCGCGCCGAGTCCGGGGGTGCTTGTCATGGCCCCGCAGATGGCCCCGGCCAGGATGATCCAGTTGATCTTCCAGAGATAATACCCGAGGAAAAACCCGGTCATCTCCGCGGCAAGGGCAGCACCGATCCCAACAGCTATAAGGAGTATCCCGTGCTCCAGGAAGGCATTTACAACGCCGCCCCCCGCGTTCAGCCCCACGATGGCCAGGAAGAAACCGAGGGATATGCTCCTGATCGCTGACAGGACCTTCTTGTCCATCCTCATGGGGAACGGCCCGATACGCTCGAAGCTCCCGGCCCCGAGGGCGAAGAGCAGGGCCCCTCCCGTTGTTCCGAGGCCGACAGACCCAAGCCCCCCGAGGGGTATGGCTATTTTCCCGAGCAGACTTCCCCCGACGATGCAGAATACGAAAGAGAGAAGGGAGAACGCCTGCGACCCGGGACGGGGATCCGCCGCCCCATGGAAGGAGGCCTTCTTTTCTTCCGCAAGTTTTTCTTTTTCCTTCTCCACATCGATTCCGAAGAGCGCAGGAATAAGCTGGACAAAGAGCACCACCGCCACGACCCCGAATGGATAGGCTACAGAGTATCCGATGGTAACATCGGGATTGCCTCCCGTGGCTTCAAGGGCTGCCCCGAGCCCGGGCGAACTGGTGAGCGCTCCCGTGTAGGTACCTGCGATCATGTGGGGGGAAGCCTCACCGGCGAAGAGCAGCGCCATGAGCAGCGTGGCAAGAGCTCCTACCCCTGTGACAACTACCGAGAGAAAGACGAATTTTATGCCGTATCGTTTCACCACCCTGGCAGTATCCTCCGCGGCAAGCAATCCCACCGCCACCACGAAGAACATGAGGTTCCAGGTAAAGTAATCGTTGGGTACCGTGTAGCCCCAGGCGCCTAGAAACAGTCCCACGAAAAGGGCTCCGGAAATGCCCAGGCTGATGCCCCGTACGGTGATTTTTCCCAGAAACAGCCCAAGCCCAACCGTGAGGCCCATGAGAAACAGATGGTTCTTCATGAGAGAAGCAAAAAAATCCACGGGTATTCATCTCCTCGGTCTGAATCGAATCGTATGCTATTCTACTTCATTTCTCCCTGCTTCGCTCCCGAAAACCTCGTTAAAAAAGGCATCGAGCCCTTCAACGTAGCCCCTTCCGGTGGACATGAAGCCCCAGTTGTGATCTCCCGTCAGCTCCAGAAAACGCTTCGGCTGCCGGGCCGCCTCGAAAAGGATCCTGCCGTGTTCTGGCGGGACGATCTCGTCTTCAGGGCTCGAAGCCACGAGGACAGGGCATGATATGTTCTTCATTTTCCCGAGGGTATCGAATGAATTCCCTACGATAAGCCTCACTGGGAGGAAAAAATAGTGGTGTTTCCCGATATCAGCAAGGGACGTGAAGGTTGACTCCAGGATGAGCCCGGCAGGGGAATGTTTCTCCGCTGCCCATGCAGCCACGGAACCTCCGAGGGAACGGCCGAACAGGACGATCGTTTCCGGCCTGATTCCCCGCTCTTCCGCCAGCCAGCGCCAGGCGCCCTCCACATCGCTGTAGA
>CAYTQC010000149.1:1465-4249 GCA_964439735.1 uncultured Synergistaceae bacterium | reverse complement strand
AATTCAAGCCGGTCCTCGAAGAGGCCCTCGCCCTGAATAAGCCCTGCGTCATCGACGTCCGGATGGAGAACGCCCCGGTGGTCACGGAAGGATGCTGGAACATCAACGACATCTTCAGGAAGCGGGGAGAGGAAAAACCCTGGAGGGTCTGGGCCTGGGAAGAGATAGAACCCTGGAGGATGGAACGCTGAACCTTATTTTTCCCTTGAGTTCAGGCATAATCTGAGTTTCTTGCCGAACGGGAAATGCCTTCATCCGTGAGAGCAGCTGGAAGGGATCTTTTTGGGGTATACCGAAAAAATTCCGGGAACGTGCCCTTGGGAATGACAGAGCAGGGCCTTTTTGGACAACAGTACTGAAGAACATAGTTTTCCGGAGTTATCCGGAAGAAGTTCAGATGGCGGGGAATGTGGTGGAGTGATGGAACATTTATGAGAACGAAAGGAGATGTTGAAATGTCTTTGAAAAGAGTAGCGTGTTTTGTTCTTTTAATGTGCATGGTCATGACTCTGGGTGCATCAGCTGCGTTTGCGGAGAAAACGTTTAACTGGAGACTTGCCAGCGTGTGGTCTGAAGGTGCTCCCAACCTGGAATCAGAGCGCCTGTTTGCCGGCATGGTTGATTCCATGTCAAGCGGAAGGCTGAAAATAAAGGTTTTTCCCGAAGGACAGCTTGGTCCGGCAAATCAGGTGCTTGACCTCGTAAGCAGAGGAGCTATCGAGGCTGGAGGAGAATGGGCGAGTTTCTGGGCCGGGAAAAATACTGCCTTCGACCTTCTTGGAACACAGGTAATGGGATTCAGTCCCATGGATTACTACATCTGGATCTATGCATTCGGCGGGAAAAAATTTTATGATGATCTTTTCGCACAGGTTAACTGTGTCTATTTCCCTCACCATGCCCATGACCTGGAATCCGGTTTCCGTTCAAACAAGGAGATTAAGACACTCGAAGATTTCAAGGGAATGAAAATCCGGGTGGGGGGTCTGATTCAGGGCAAACTTCTTCAGGCACTCGGTGCTCAACCCGTGGCTATGTCTGGGAGCGAAGTCTACGAAGCACTCCAGCGCGGAGTTATCGATGCATGCGAGTTCAGCACTCCGGAAATGGATCTTGCCATGAAGCTGAACGAGGTCACGAAATTCTGGCTCACCCCCGGTTTTCACCAGACTTCAACCATCAACGGGATCATCATCAACAAAAAGAAGTGGGATGAATTGCCAGACGATCTCAAGCTGATCGTGGAAAACGCATCGAAAGCCTGTTATGTAAGCCGCTTTGCTTCTTCGACACTCAACAGTGCCAGGGCGACAAACGAAATTCTTGCTATGGGCGTAAAGATCAACAGGCTCAGCAAAGATGACCTGCTTGTGATCGAGAGAGAGAAAAACAAACTTATGGAGACGCTCGCAGCAGAAAACCCGGAATATGCAGCAGTCCTGAAAAGTCAGATTGAATTTGACAAAACGATCGCTCCTTACAGAAATCAGCTTGAGCCCTGGGGATTCGGCAAGGCCTGGGGCAGTTACCCCGAACTGAAGTAGGGTTTTCTCTATGCCGGAGCCCTTAATAACCGGGTTCCGGCATTACTCCCGTTTAATAGCTTTCCGAAGAGACGGAGACGAATAATGAGAAAGTTCATTCAATATGTTGACCGGATAAATGATTTTATAGGCAGGATGGCAAGCTGGCTGATTCTCCTCATGATGTTTTTTGTCGTTTATGAGGTTTTTACCAGGCGGTTTCTTGGAAAACCTACAGTATGGACTTTTGAATCGATTACCATGACGTATGGAGCACATTTCATGTTCGCTTCTGTGTTCACTCTTGTTCATGGAAAAATAGCGAGCGTTGATCTGCTGTACAACAAATTGTCCCGGAAAAAAAAGGCACTTCTCGACATTTTTTCATATTCTTTGTTTTTCTTCCCCTTTATCGCAGGGGTGTTGTACTTCAGCGTGCCATATGCCCTGGATTCGTGGAAAATTGGTGAAAGAAGCTGGTCTGTTTTTGCTCCTCCCCTGTATTATTCTAAAACAGTCGTTCCCGTAGTTTTCTTTCTCCTCTTCCTTCAGGGATGCGCGGAGATTCTGAAACGTATTCTTATTCTGAAGGAGGAATAGCGGTGTCAAACCTCCTTGTTCTGATTGTATTCCTCGGTCTTTTTGTAGGGTTGGCTTCGGGGCACCCCATTTCTTTCGTTCTCGGCGGACTCGGTGTAATAATGGGGCTCACCGGATGGGGTATCAGTTGTTTCGAGATTTTTGTGAATACGACTTTCGGGTTAATGAACAACTATACACTGGTCGCGGTGCCGCTCTTTATTCTAATGGCGAATTTCCTTACGGCTTCAAATGTTGCAGAGGGACTTTTTGACTCCGTGCGTTTTCTTCTGGGACGAATACGTGGAGGACTGGGGCTGGCAGTCATTCTTGTCTCGACGGTTTTTGCCGCATGCACAGGAGTTGTGGGGGCATCAGTTGTAACCATGGGGCTGTTGTCCATCACACCGCTTCTGAGATACGGTTACGACAAGGGGTTGACGGCAGGAATAATCTGCGGCGGCGGTACACTCGGAATATTGATTCCTCCAAGCATCATGCTGGTGGTAATGGCTGCGGCCGCGCAAATTTCTGTAGGAAAGCTTTTCCTCGCGGCTGTTTTCCCTGGTTTGACTCTCTCGCTGTGTTACTGCATTTATATTCTCTATGTGTGCTGGAGACACCCTGAGAAGGGACCGGCAATTTCAAAGGAAGAACTTGAGAAAATTCCTCTGAGAGAGGG
>CAYTQC010000149.1:0-1455 GCA_964439735.1 uncultured Synergistaceae bacterium | reverse complement strand
GGGGCTCTGGAAATGCCTTGTGAACCTGATGCCCCCTCTGCTGCTTGTAGTAAGTGTTCTCGGAACGATCTACACCGGTGTGGCGACACCTACTGAGGCCTCAGGCATGGGAGCCTTTATCGCTTTATTGATGACAGTAGCCTACGGGCGGTTCAGTCTGAAGATGCTTCGTGATTCGGTGTACGATGCGGCAAAGACCACTGGAATGTGTCTCGTCATCATGATAGGTGCCCAGGCTTTTACTGCAATGTTTCTCGGGTTGGGCGGCGACGAAGTTGTTAAAAGAGCAATCGCTTTTTTCGGGTTGGGTAAATGGGGTATTTTTATCCTGATGAACGTGGTGGTGTTCATCCTTGGCTGTTTTCTTGACTGGATGGGCATCGTCAGCATTGTCCTCCCTATCTTTTTGCCTCTCGCCCGCGAAGCCGGTTTCGACATGATCTGGCTGATGGCGGTAATCGCAACTACCCTGCAGACATGCTTTCTGACCCCTCCCTTTGGATTCGCTCTCTTTTATATCAAGGGGATTGCACCGGAGGGTATGACGACGGCAGATATATATAGAGGAATAATCCCGTTCGTTGTGATTATTCTCTTCGTTGTAGCTCTTATAACGTTTTTTCCAGAAATCGTAATGTGGCTTCCTTCCAGGGCAAGGGCATAATATTCGTGTGTTTTTCAGGGAAAGCGGTTGCTGAAAAGAGGAAACGCATTTCGGTAAACCTCTTCCCGGAGTACGTTTTATTTAATAAAAGATCAGAATTTGCAAGGGAGATGTTTACTATGGCGAAAAAGGAATTGACGGCTGAACAGAGGAGCACTCTTGAAGGGATCTTCGCAAGGGCCCGGGCCGCAGAAAAGGTCATCGAGAACTACGATCAGGAGCGGGTAGACCGCATGTGCCGCTGCGTGGCCTGGGCAGCAGGCAACCCCCGTGACTTCGACAGGATCTGCAAGATGGGGGTGGAGGAGAGCGGGGCGGGTGACTGGAGCGGCCGGTTCGGCAAGCGGCACAAGATCATGGGTGTCCTTAGGGATGCTCTCCGCCAGAAAAGCGTAGGGCCCATTGAGATCCTCCCGGAGAAAGGGCTGGTGAGGTACGGAAAGCCTGCAGGGGTCATTACTTCACTGATTCCCATGACCAACCCCGAGCTCACACCCATCGTCACAGCCATCTATGCCCTGAAGGCCAGGGACGTGGTGGTCTTCTCCCCCCATCCCAGGACGAAGAAGACCACCTTCGAGGTGGTGGAGAAGATGCGCCAGGGGCTCCGTTCCATCGGTGAGCCCGAGGATTTCCTCCAGTGCATTACCGAGGTCAACATGGCCGTCGTCGAAGAGCTCATGACCATGGGCGATCTTATCATGGCGACTGGCGGGCCTGCCATGAGTAAGGCGGCCCACAGCTCCGGGAAGCCTGCGTACTGCTCGGGCGCCGGCAACGCCACCATGATC
>CAYTQC010000148.1:2267-4257 GCA_964439735.1 uncultured Synergistaceae bacterium | reverse complement strand
CCGATGCTTTTGATGGAGAGATTTTTCGAGTTCATTTCAGCCCCTTGCTTTTCCTTGAGAATGAGGGATACTGCAGACACGAAAATACAAAATGTTCCTTTCAGCAAAACGGAAAACGGGATGATTCCCCAATCCTGTCTCCAACGCCCGGGAACAGATTTTACACAGAATCTCAATGTCTTGCCCCGGAATTTATCCCCTGCGGCAGATGATACTACATAATCAGGAAGTTTTGTCACATGTTTTTTTGAGTTTTTTACCCTTATTGAAGTTTTTTGAAGAATTTCTTGCGTTCCTATGGGGAGTGGAGTACGGTACAAAGCAAAAAATGATCATGGAGAGGAGTTTTGAATAACGTGGGGAGCATCGTTGATTTTCTCTCGTTCAGGTATTTCATCAGCCCGGCGGTCCTGCCTTTCTGTTATGTCCTTGGCGCGGCAGGAATTCCCTTTGGGGCCTGGCTGGCGGCGAAACGGACGGAGCGCTTCCTGAAAAAACAGGTACCTGAAGCCCACCGGGCAGGGGAGGAGTATGCTTCCGGCCGCGGACACAGAGGGAGGATCATCTCCTTTTTTTCCATCCTGTTCGTGATCAGTGAAATCCTGTGGCGCATTCTGTTTGAATTCTTGATAGCCTTTCTGCAGATGAGGGAGGCGCTTCTTTTCCTGGTGAACGGTCAATAAAGGCCTGGAGAGCAGAGAAACAAAAATATCTTTTTTATTCCGGCAGAAAAAGAGGGAAGACAGATGAATTCGAAAAAGAAATGCGGAGACTCCATCCCGGGAACAGGGCCTGTATTTGAAAAACAGGCGCTTCATTGGGGGATCCTCGGGCTCCTCCTTCTTGTCCTGCATGAGGTGAGCAGGAGGGAAATTATCCGGGAAGGTTCGCTGTGGGGATTGAGTTCCGTCCAATGGCTGTGGATTTCCGCAGGGCTGGCGGCAGCCCACCAGCTGTACGTATGGTTTTGTTGGCGTATCGAACTTCATATGCGGCTCATAACCCGGCATCTGGGGGAGCACGGATTCTCTCTCTACGCTTTCGGTTTTGCCGTTCTCGGGATCCTGAGGGCCGCAGCCGTATTCTTTCTCGCTGCTGCAAACAGGGACACTCTTCCGGTGCATCCCGCGGTCCTTAAAAGCCTCGCCGTGATCTCCGCGGTGCCCTCCGTCTACCTCATGTATTCCGTTGCCAGGTATTTCACTTTCAGGCGTGCCCTGGGAGGGGATCATTTCTTTGAATCGTACCGGAACGCTCCCCTCGTCCGGGAGGGAATTTTCAGGTTTACCCGCAACGGCATGTACACCTATGGCTTTTTAATTCTCTGGTCTGTTGCCCTGTGGTCCGGTTCCGCGGGAGCACTATGCGCCGCGGCCTTCAACCATGTCTACATCTGGGTGCACTACTTCTGCACCGAGCTTCCAGACATGAAGCGGATCTACCGGTCGGGGGAAGAAAAGTGATCTGCTTTCCGGCGGACCGGGGAAAGACCTGAAAAGAGCGATGTGAAAAGGGGCGAAGGCCGAAGCCTCCGCCCCTTTTGAATCCCGGGTGTCAGGATAATTTGCAGGTACTGCTACTTCTGCAGCTTTTCGATCATGTTCAGTTTCTGCTGGAATCTCCAGCCTGAAAGTTCGTTCTTGAGCTCAACGCGCTTTTTGTACAGCTCCTCGATCTTCGAACGGTCAATGGGTTTCTTTCCCATTTCGTTTCGCATGTCGATGGAGAGTTTTCCCATCTCGGCCTGCTTGTCCTTGATTTCCTGGGGAATTTCCACTGAGGCCCACAGACCCATCCGGCCGCTGTTTCCGAAGTTTCCCCTGCGGCTGCCCATCATATGCTGCCCTTCCGTGGGGCCGAACGAACGCCGGCCGCCCATGCGCCCCATCATCCTGTTTCCACGGCCGCAGTCCATCATCCCCTGCCCAGCCCCTCTCTGTTCCCACTGCTGCCCGCCCGCCTGGCTCCGGGGTCCGAAATTTTTATTGTC
>CAYTQC010000148.1:0-2167 GCA_964439735.1 uncultured Synergistaceae bacterium | reverse complement strand
TCTGTTCCCACTGCTGCCCGCCCGCCTGGCTCCGGGGTCCGAAATTTTTATTGTCCCTGCCGCCCCAGGCGAAAGCACTGCCCGCTGTAAGAAGCACTACAACCAGAACCGTCGCGAATATTTTCCCGTTGACTTTTTTCATTGTTGATTCCCGCCTTTCAGAATGTGATGGCCATAGGATACCTTCCTTTTGCTCCTGGTACATGGTGTGATCTACCAGTTCTCCGATTGTAAGAAATTACAATATCTGTACGCCGGAAGGACTGCTATTCTGGTCCCGTACGCTTCAGGACAGCGTGCTACAATTTTCATAGAGGAATGTGCGCAGAAAAGAAAGGAGGCGGAGGTATGATACGGATACTGCTTGCTGACGATCACCCGCTCACACGATCAGGCCTCGCTGGGTGGATCGAAAAAGAAGAAGGTATGGAACTGGCCGGGCTGGCTTCGGACGGGGAATCCGCGTGGAAAGCCCTGCTCGAACTGCAGCCGGACCTGGCCATGCTCGATATCGAGATGCCCAACGGAAACGGCATAGAGATCGCCTCCAGGATCCTGAAACAGGGGCTCAGGACAAATGTGCTTATGCTTACAGCCTACAGTGCCCAGCAGTACGTCATGGCGGCCATACGGGCGGGGGCGAAGGGATTCATCCTGAAAACCGCCCCCCTCGAGGAACTGCGCCGGGCGGTTTTCGACACTGCCGGGGGAACCTTCTACCTCGACCCGTCGGTGTCCCTTGTACAGGACGCCGGGCCCCCGGAAGAACTGTCCCCCCGTGAGCGGGAGGTGCTTATCCTTGCCGGGCAGGGGCTTCCCGCCTCGGAGGTTGCCGGTATGCTCTCCATCACCGAGCGGACCGTGGCAGCCCACCTGACCTCCATTTACGGCAAGATCGGAGCACGAAACAAGACCGAGGCCATACTGCTCGCGCTGAAGAAAGGGATCGTCATGCTGGAAGAACTTCATTACCTTGACGGCGAAAGGGGCAGTCCATGAAAAAAAACCTTCTTCTTCTGCTCATGATCCTCGTGACGCTTCTCACTCTGGCCGGCTTCCTCGTCTCGCTCCACGCATTCCGGGCCCAGGAGGAGGCCATGGATTCCATGATGCGCTCCTATGTTATGGACCTGGCGGATACCTTTACCGGCGGCACAACGGGGAGGGGAATGTCCCAGAGAAACAGGCCCCTCGGACAGATGCGCTTCCGCATGCTCTCCATGGACCCCGCCCTGAAAAGCGGCGAGGCGGGGGGAGTGCTTCTTATAGGGACTGACGGCCGGATCCTGGCTGGGTCACAGGGATCGGAAAAACTGCTCTTTCTCCGGGAAAACGCCGTCCTGTCGGATGAACCCCTGAAAATACAGGACGAACAGGGAAACGACTATTACGTTGTACTGAAGGAACTCCCGGACGGTAATTTCATCCTTGCCGCGGTATCGAGGACCGTGCTGCTCGCTCCCCTGATCGGCATCTGGAAATTCTGGATCATTACGGCCATGTCCACATCCGCTGCTATTTTCGTGGGCATGATCCTCCTCTGGAGATATCTTGCCGTCCCGCTCCGGAGATTATCGGAAAAGATCCGGGGGATGCGGTGGGGAAAAGACCATCCGCCGGCACTGTACAGCGGACCCCTGTATGAACTCGAGTCACTGTCAGGCGCTATCGGCACCCTTGCCGAGGAGGCTTTCTCGAAAGAGGAACTGAAAAAACGGTACGTGACCGACCTCGTCAAGGCGGAGGAGGACACCCGGAAGCATCTGGCCAGGGAACTCCACGACGGGCCTCTTCAATCGTCCGTGGCGGCCATCAAGCGTATCCAGCTCGCCAGGGAAGTGCTGCCCCCCGGTGCGGAAGAGGCGCTCCGCCATATCGATACGGCCGAGGATGTCGTCCAGACATCGGCGAAGGAGATCCGCGACTACTGTGATGAGCTTTCACCCTCCTGGATCCGGCTGGGGCTTGCCAGCGCCATGCAGGAGAATGCCGACCGTCTTTCCCGCGCCTACGAAGGGCTTGTGATAGATGTGGCTGTTGATGAAGTCCTGGATTCCCTCCCGGAGGAACACTCGCTCGCCCTGATCCGGATTTTCCAGGAGGCTGTCTCGAACGGTGCGAGGCACGGAAAAGCCCGCTTTATCCAGGTTTCACTGAGAAAAGAGGA
>CAYTQC010000147.1:0-4315 GCA_964439735.1 uncultured Synergistaceae bacterium | reverse complement strand
GAGTGCTAACGTTGTCTGACAACAGACATTTGCGCTCTCTCATTTCGTTTTTTCCGTTCCTTTTTGAAGCAGAAAAACGCGAGGAGGAGTTTATTTGGAAGTAATTCCTTTCCAGCGAAAAAACCGAAGCGACCTGATCTTCGAAAAACTTCACGAGATGATCCGTGCAGGCCACTGGAACCCGGGCGAGCGCTTTCCGACAGAACTTGAACTCACGAAACTTTTCAATGTCGGACGCTCCACCGTCAGAGAGGCCCTCAATCATCTGAAAAGCTTCAATGTCATACATGTCGTTCCGGGCCACGGCACATTTATCACAGAAACCCCCTTACTGGAGCCGGACATTCTCTCCAGGCACATCCCTGACGGAACCACCGCACAGGAACTCTTCAACATCATTGAGTTCCGCATCTGCCTCGAACCTTCCACTGCATACCTCGCCGCCGAGAGAATCCTGCAGGAACAGGTAGAAAGGCTGCTTGCCACGGCCGGTGCCGTCGACAACGAAGACCTAACACCCGCTGAATTTGCTGAAACGGACATAGCGTTTCATATCTTTCTCGCCGAAATAACCGGAAATCCCCTGTGCATCGAATCCATGCGCTCCCTTCACAAGATTTTCTACAAGCAGCAGTTTGTCACGTCCCTCATCTCCGCCAGGAAAAAGGCGGCGGCGCAGAGCCACATGGCCATAGCGAAAGCCGTGGCGGAACACAACCCGAAAACAGCCGAAAAAGAAATGCGGGCGCACCTGTACGATACGAGAAAACATCTTGAGAGCATAGTCCGGGAGACAGCTTTACAGGAGACCGTATATTTGGCGGAGAGAGAAAAATTATAGGCCGCAGTACGTAGAGTCGGCAAAAACTTTATTGACCGGTCAGGAGGCATATTTATGAGGAAAAAAATATCTGCAGCATCCTGGAAGCCTTCACGGAGGCCACTTCCGGCAACTGAAATGAACAGCGGGATGAAGAACAGATGAAAGCATTGGTCTATCACGGCCCCAGAGAGCTTTCCTGGGAAGAAACTGAAGATGTGGTGATCGGCCCCGAAGATGTGAAAATCGCCGTAAAGGCCGTCGGAATATGCGGATCCGACGTACACGGATACCTCGGCCTTACCGGGCGACGCACCTCTCCCATGATCATGGGGCATGAATTTTCCGGTGTTGTAGATGCCATCGGGGATAAAGTGACCCGATGGCACGTTGGAGACCGTGTCACCGTACAGCCTGCACAATTCTGCGGAAAATGCGAATTCTGCAAAAAGGGGCTGACGAATCTCTGCGGCAATAAACGCTTTTACGGAGCTATGGACTGCAACGGAGCCATGGCAGAGTATATCGCAGTCCCTGAACATCTCGTATATAGCCTTCCCGACAATGTTCCCTTTGACGCAGGTTCGATGATCGAGGCCGCTGCCGTTGCCTACAGGGGAGTCAAGAACGCCGGGGACCTGACCGGCAGGCACGTTCTGGTCATCGGAGCGGGAACGATCGGACTCCTGGTCACTGCCATCGTCCGCCTGAAGGGAGCGAAGCGGATCTATGTATCCGATCTCAGTGACACACGCCTTGAAGCTGCATTAAAGATGGGAGCGGATGTCACCCTTAATCCGAAGTCCATGGACATACGCAGGGTCGTAATGGGCGAAACGGAGGGCAAGGGAGCCGATATCGCAATTGAAGCCGTCGGCGCCACCCCCAGCGTGAAGCAGAGCATCGAGCTCCTCCGCACCGGCGGGACCGCCGTCTGGATCGGCAATTCCGCCAGATTCGTCGAAGTTCCCATGCAGGAAATAGTAACCAGGGAGCTGAACATCCGCGGCACCTATATCTACTCTCATGAAGAATTCGGTGAAGTTCTCGAAATCGTCGGCAACGGAGGAATCTCCTTCGCTCCTGTTATCAGCATGCATGCGAAGATGTCCGAAGGCCCCCGATGGTTCGCGCAGCTCGCCGATTCTCCGGGAGACCTGATCAAGGTCATTCTTATTCCGGAATAAAAACACAAGGAGGTACGAAAATGAAGGCACAGAGAAGGAATCTGGGAAAAGCGGCGGCACTGTTGTCCATTCTGTTCATTGCGACAATGTTCTTTGTTCTGTATCAGACAGCAGAACAGGCGGCGGCACAGGATGATGTCAAACTGGAGGCCGAGAAGAAGAAGAACGCGGAGTTCGTGCTGAAACTTGCCTATACCGATGCGGCAAACTGGCCTGAAAGCGGGATCAAGCCCCTCGGAGAACATGCTTTCGCCCTCATCTTCAAGAGCATCGTGGAATCGCGCTCCAACGGCGCCATGTATGTCGAACTCTTCCCCGCCACATCCATGGGACAGAGCAAGGAAGTCATTGAAATGGTCCAGACGGGAACACTGGAGATGGGGATTCAGACCGGTGCCCTGGCAGGAGTGTACCCCCCGGTACAGGTCATCAACCTCCCCTACGCATTCCAGTCCGATGAGATCGCATGGTGGATATTCGACAACAGCGAATTCTGGAAAAAAATGACTGCGGAGATCGAGGAAAAAACAGGCATTAAGGTGCTTGCCATGGGACAGAACGGCACCAGGCATTTCACCAACTCCAAGCGCCCGATCCACGAACCCAAGGATATGGAAGGCCTGAAGTTCCGCGTCATGCCCTCCCCGATCTATGTGAAAACGCTGGAAGCCATGGGAGCAAGCGCAACGCCGCTCGCCCACGGTGAGATTTACACCTCCTGCCAGACCAAGGTCGTCGACGGGCAGGAGAACCCCATATGGAACATAGCGGCCAACAAATGGTACGAAGTTCAGGACTACATGACACTCGACGGCCATACATGGAGCGAAGATATGCTGATCATGAATGCCGGCTTCTTCAACAAACTCCCGAAGGCATTTCAGCAGATAATCCGTGCTGCAGCCTACCAGGGGCAGACTGCGGGACGCGCTTCCGAATCACTGGGATCCCTTGTTACCGATTTCGCGATCCTCGACAAAAACATGGAGATCTACTCTCCGACACCGGAGGAGATGGCGAAGTTCAAAGCTGCTGTCGTTCCTGTAGCCGACTGGCTTAAGAAAGAAATCGGCGCCAAGTACGTAGAAGATTTTTACAAAGCCGTCGGAGAAGCCGAAACCGCGCTGGGATACAAATAGTTTTTTCAGCGGAATATGCGTGCAGGCTTCCGGACAAGGAAGCCTGCACGTTAATGAACACTGCGGAGGACAAGATGAGTGTACTCGATACATCATTCACACTTTCAAGGAAGATCAGCAACATCGTCGAACGGGCAAGCATCTGCATAACAGTCTTCTACATTGCTGCAGTCTTCTGCGTCGTCTTCCTCGGAGTGATAATGCGGGTCATCGGATCCACGTTTTCCTGGAGCGAGGAGATCTCCCGATGGCTCCTGATAGGAATCACGTATATCGGAGCCAGCCTTGCTCTGAAGCGGCAGCAGCACGTCGGTATCGCGCTGGTGATTCGCGCCCTTCCGAAAGCATGGTGCAGGATAACCGTCATTCTTATCGATATCGCTGTTATGGCCTTCATTTACTACGGTTTCAGAACGAGCCTTGCAACTGCTCTTCAATCAGCGAAACAGTTCGGTGACATCATAAAATTGCCTATGATGTACGTGAAGCTGAATCTTCCGGTCGGTTTTTTGTTCATGTTCGTCCATATGGTCTATTTTCTGCTCGGCGCATTCAGGGCCGAGGATCCCCAGGATTTCATCCTGAGCAGCTGACGGCAGGGCCTGAAGCAGGAGAGATGTCATGACTACACTGTTGTTCATTTTCCTTGGAAGTTTCGCCATAGGCGTCCCGATTGCCTTCGTTCTGGGACTGACGGCACTTTACTATCTTCTCTTCGTCGGCAGCGTGCCGATCATGATCCTGGGACAGCGTCTCTACGCGGGAGTCGATAACTTTGTCCTGCTGGCGATCCCGTTCTTCGTTTTCGCCGGCGAGCTGATGAACCGGACAAAAATCACGGAAGACCTGGTGAACTTCGCCAAAATGCTGGTCGGCTGGATCCCGGGTGCCCTGGCACAGGTCAACATCGTAACAAGCGTATTCTTCGCCGGGCTTACGGGAGCAGCCGTGGCCGATACTGCTGCCATAGGGTCCATCCTGATTCCGGCCATGAAAGATGAAGGATACACGGCTGAATATGCAGCAGCGGTCACCGTGACATCCTCGATAATCGGCCCAATCATTCCCCCGAGCATCAACATGGTGGTCTACAGCACGGTGACCATGGAATCGGTCGGCGCTCTTTTCATGGCAGGTTTCGCCCCGGGAATTGCGATCGCACTCGGCCT
>CAYTQC010000146.1:0-4346 GCA_964439735.1 uncultured Synergistaceae bacterium | reverse complement strand
GGTTTCGCCCCCTCGGTGAAGGAGATCGAGAACGAGTGCAGGAAGATCCTGGGCCTGTAAGAGGGAGGGGAAAACCATGAGTGAAGTGAAAGTCTACGAACGGCCGAAGACATGGATGCCGGACGTCAGCAGCCATTACTGTCCGGGCTGCGGACACGGCATCGCTCACCGGCTCGTCTGCGAGGTCATCGACGAGCTGGGCATACAGAACCATTCCATAGGCGTGGCCCCCGTCGGGTGTGCCGCCATGATTTATGACTATATCGACACTGACTTCTGCGAGGCCCCCCACGGAAGGGCGCCGGCAGTGGCCACGGGCCTGAAGAGGGTCCGTCCCGACAGGATCGTCTACACCTACCAGGGCGACGGCGACCTTGCCTCCATAGGCATGGGGGAGATCATCCACGCGGCAAACAGGGGCGAGAACATAACGGTCGTTTTCATCAACAATGCCATTTACGGCATGACGGGAGGCCAGATGGCCCCCACCACCCTCATCGGCCAGAAGGCAACCACCTGCCCCCTCGGGCGGGATCCCGGAGTAAACGGCTATCCCATCAGGGTGAGCGAGCTTCTTGCGGCCCTTCCGGCACCGGGGTACGTTACCAGGGTAACGGTGGCCCAGCCGAAGTACATCATCAAGGCGAAGCAGGCCATTAAGCAGGCCTTTCAGAACCAGGTCGACGGGAAGGGCTTTTCGCTGGTGGAGGTGCTCTCGTCCTGTCCGACAAACTGGGGCATGCGGCCCGTGGAGGCCTTCGACTGGCTCATCAGCTCGATGATACCCTATTATCCCCTTGGCGTTTTCAAGGATTTCGACTAGGGAAGGGGGAGAACGGAATGTCCGTATTCTATAAAACGCTTCTTGCGGCAGGATTCGGCGGACAGGGGGTCATGGTCCTCGGCCAGCTGGTGGCCTACACCGGCATCGAGGAAGGGCGGCATGTGACATGGATCCCCTCATATGGCCCGGAGATGCGGGGCGGCACGGCCAACTGCGGCGTGGTTCTTTCGGACGAAGAGATCGGATCTCCCGTGGTGGACAATGCAGATGTGCTTGTGATCATGAACCAGCCCTCTCTCGCGAAGTTCCTTGAGAAGGTGAAGCCGGGCGGTGTGCTGGTCTACAACAGCGACCTCGTGGAGTACAACGGTGCAAGGACTGATATTTCCACCGTCGCGGTTCCCGCATCAAAAATAGCCATGGAGCTTGGAAGCGACAAGATAACCAACATCGTCATCCTCGGTTCGGTGGTTGAGGCGAGCGGCATTGTGAACGACTCGGTGTGCGTGGAGACTATAAAGGAGAAGCTCGGCAGGAAGAAGCCGAAGTTCCTTCCCATGAACCTCGATGCGTACGCAAGGGGGAAAGATGTAGCCCGGGCCGCTCTTTCAAAGTAGACGGACAAGCGGTCTTTTATGGATACCAGGGAAAAGACGATTTCGAAAAACACGGCTTACCGGGGCAGGATCCTCAATCTCAGGATAGACAAGGTTGAGATTCCCGGCGGCAAAAAGACCATCAGGGAAGTTGTGGAACATTCCCCGGCGGTGGCCATCCTGCCGGTGGCTGATGACGGATCGGTTCTGTTGATCCGGCAGTACAGGTATGCCATCGATGAGGACATCCTGGAGATCCCGGCAGGACTCGTGGAGCCCGGTGAGGACTTCGAAAGGTGCGCCGAGAGGGAACTGCAGGAGGAGATCGGCTATTTCCCGGGGACGCTGAAGGAAATAGGGCGGATGTACAATTCCCCCGGCTTTTGTACAGAGATGCTCGTGCTGTACCTTGCTTTGAACCTGAAGCCGTCGAAGCTCCAGGCTGACGATGACGAATTCATCCACCTGAATCCCGTGCCGCCGGGCGAGATCGCCTCCCTCCTGGGGGACGGCCGTATCCGGGACGGGAAGACCTTCGCAGCGCTCTCGTGGTATCTGGCTTTCCGCGGAAAAATATGATTTTTTCGGGGCCGGGAACTTTCCGGCTCCTTTTTTTATGGTATTATGTGTAACCATTATGACATTATATGACTTTGAGAAATGCGTCGAGAATTTCCTCTCGTACCTGCTCCTCGAGAGAGGGCTCAGCCCCAATACCATTGCCGCCTACCGGAGGGATCTTCGGGAGTGGGCAGCATTTTGCGCGGAACGGAAGGCTGTTCCCCTGCCGCCGGACCCGTCAGTTATTTCACTGTTCCAGCGGAGCCTGGTGGAGGGCCCGAAAAGCCCGGCTACCCGCCAGAGGATCGTAGCGGCAATGAGGACGTGGATGCGCTATCTCGAGCAGGAGGAGATAACGGGGGAGCAGCAGCGGCTTCCTACCCTTCCCGGCAGGCAGAAACGCCTGCCCCAGATCCTGAGCGAAGGGGAAGTGGAGCGGCTCTTCCAGGCATGCGCCGGTACGTCGCCCCTTGACCTGCGGGACAGAGCACTGTTCGGCATCGCCTACGGGTGCGGGCTCAGAGCCGGCGAGCTGTGCGGGCTTCGCCTCGGGGACCTTGATTTTTCCGCCAGGGTCCTTAGGGCATTCGGCAAGGGGGAGAAAGAGCGGGCAATCCCGTTCCTTGGGGAGGTGCTTGAGCGGGTCGCGGCCTATCTCAGGGAGGGACGCCCCAAACTGGTGAAGGAGGAAACGGATGTTCTTTTCCTGACCAGGAACGGCAACCCCCTGAACAGGGAGGACGTGTGGCGGACCCTCGGAAAGCGCGGCAGAAAGGCGGGCATTCCAAGGTCGCGCCTGCACCCCCATGTCCTTCGGCACAGTTTCGCCTCGCATCTTCTGCGGAGGGGAATGGACCAGAGAAGCCTTCAGGAGCTGCTCGGGCATTCTTCCATCGCGACGACCGAAAAATACCTGCACTTTGACCTCGAGCTGCGGGACGTTTATGATAAGGCCCATCCGAGGGCGTGAGCCCCGAAAGCGGAAGAGGAGGAGAACAGATGAAGAAGCGGGTTGAAGAGACCGTTGAATTTCTGCGGCACAGTGGAGGAGAAGCCCCCGAAGCGGCGGTTGTGCTGGGCTCAGGCCTTGGTGCTTTCGCCGAAGCCCTTGAAAATAAAATCGTGATTCCCTACGGAGAGATCCCGAACTGGCCGGCCTCGACGGCTCCGGGCCACGCCGGAAGGCTCGTGCTGGGAAGCCTGTCGGGAAAGAGGCTTGCCGTCATGCAGGGGAGAGTCCACTATTACGAGGGGTATTCCATGGAGGAAGTGGTGTTCCCCGTGCGGGCCCTGGGAGCCTGGGGCGTAAAGACGTACGTGGCGACAAATGCGGTGGGCGGCATCGATCATTCTCTTTCCCCCGGAGATGTGGTGCTGCTCTACGACCATATAAACTGGATGGGAGCCAACCCCCTCAGGGGACCTGACACGCCGGAATGGAACTCCCGTTTCCCCGATATGACCCATACCTACGACAGGAAGCTCCTGGCTGCGGCGGAACGGGCTGCGGAAGCCGAGGGGATCCTGGTGAAACGGGGTGTATACATCGCTTTCCCGGGGCCGTCCTTCGAGACGCCTGCGGAGATACGTATGGCCCGCATCCTTGGGGGGACAGTGGTGGGGATGTCCACCGTTCCCGAAGTGATAACGGCCAACGCCATGGGCATGCGGGTGTGCGCCGTTTCATGCGTGGCGAACTACGCGGCCGGGATGACGGAGAACCGCCTGACCGGCGAGGAGGTACTCGAAGAGATGGCAAAGGCATCTGACAGGCTGATCCGCCTCTTGAAGCGATTCTTCACAGAGATGGAATGACATGGACATAATCGGCTTTATCGAGCGGAAGCGGGACGGAGGGAGCCACGCTCCCGGTGAGCTTGAAGCATTTGTCCGGGCCTTCGCATCGGGAAAGGTCCCTGAATACCAGGCAGCCGCATGGCTCATGGCGGTATACTACAACGGTCTTTCCGGTGAAGAACTGAAGGAATTCACCCTGGCCCTGGCCCGTTCCGGGGATATCCTGTCCTTCGGGAACGACCTGCGTATCGTGGACAAGCACAGTACCGGAGGGGTGGGGGATAAGATCACCCTTCTTCTCGTTCCCCTTGCTGCGGCGTGCGGGCTGACGGTGGCGAAGCTCTCAGGCCCCGGGCTCGGGTTTACGGGGGGAACTGTGGACAAGCTTGAGTCTATTCCTGGCTTCATGACCCATCTTTCATCCCGGGATTTCCTGAACCAGGTGAAGCGCATCGGGTGCGCCATCTCGGGGCACTCGGCAGATCTCGCCCCGGCCGAGGGAAAGTTTTACTCCCTTCGGGATGTCACGGGAACTGTTCCGTCAATACCCCTCATCTGCAGCAGTATCGTGAGCAAAAAAATAGCGGGGGGCGCGGACGCCTTCGTCT
>CAYTQC010000145.1:0-4486 GCA_964439735.1 uncultured Synergistaceae bacterium | reverse complement strand
TTGTCATCCTGAGGCCGGTTCATGGCCGAAGTATCCCGCCTTTGAGGAACAATGGGTCAACAAGCCCGGGATCCTTCGTCGCTGGGCTCCTCAGGATGACAATCTGAAAAGGAAAGTCCCCAGGATGACAGATTTCGTCCTTGCTTCAGTCTCCTACTTCGACTGCCGCACCACCAGGGCCGCGAAATATCCCGCCCCCAGGCCGTTGTCGATGTTCATCACCGACACCCCGGAAGCGCAGGAGTTGAGCATGGTGAGCAGGGGGGCAATCCCCCCGAGGTTCGCACCGTAACCGGTGCTTGTTGGAACGGCGATCACGGGACAGGAGACCAGGCCGCCTACAACACTTGGAAGTGCCCCCTCCATTCCCGCCACGGCAACGATGGCCCGGGACCGCTGGAGAACGTCAACGTGGGCGAGGAGCCTGTGGAGCCCGGCCACACCCACGTCATAGAGCCGTTCCACGGTGCATCCCATGTACTCGGCGGTCACGGAGGCCTCCTCGGCCACAGGGACATCGCTGCTTCCCGCGGTAATGACGGTGAGGCCCGGGCAGGGGGATAGCTCTTTCCGCCTGACCCCGATCAATCCCGCTTTTTCATGGAAGACGGCATCCGCAAGATGACTGCGGACGATCTCGTACTGCCGTGCAGCGGCCCTCGAGAAGAGAATGTTGGCCTCTACGTCCGCGAGAGCTGAAGCGATCGACTCCAGCTGGGATTCGCTCTTTCCCGGGCAGTATACGATCTCGGCGAATCCTTTCCTGAGTGCCCTGTGAGTGTCGAACTTCACCTCGCCGAGGTCGCGGAAGGGCATCGCCTTTATCTGCCGCACGAGCTCGTTTTCGTCAAGAAGGCCGTTTTTTACCTTTTGTATAAGGGAAAGCAGTGCCTGCTCGTCCATCTATACCATTCCTTTCGGATTTTCGATTCTTTTTTGCTCCATCTCCGGCAAGATATGGTAGCATATATTTCCAGCTACATGGTTTTTTTCGGATTCGATACGACAGAAAGAACGTTCCGGAAAAAGGGAAAAACACGGCAGTCTGCCCCGAAGTTCGGGAAGGGAGTACGATCTGATGAACAGAATGGTAACGAAGGGTTTTTTACTTCTTGCGGCGCTTTCCGTTGTTCTCGCGGGATCGGCAGCCGCCATGCTGCTCCTGGTGCCCGGCGAAGCGAGGGGAGAAAATTTCGGAGTGTCCCTGTGGGTGATTCTCATCGTCCTTGCAGCGGACCTGGTCTACATGGCCTTTCACCTCCTCTCGGGGAGGAACGGCAGGGCAACGCTTTCGCTGCTCAGGGAGACGGCGGCCACTGCGGCCCTCTACACGGCCTTCGTCCTGGTGAATACGGCAGTATCCGACTGCTGGCTGGGATTGTCGAAAAACGCATATATTGCAACCCACGTTCTCGGGTTTTTTCTTCTTGCCGTCGGTGGCGGAGTGCTTTCCGTTCTCTCGCTTTCGTCAGGTGAAGCCGATACGGAGACATCCCTCAAGCGCAGCAGGCTTTTTGTGCTGACAACGAGGATCGCATCCCTCACCGAGGAAATATCACTCTGCGCGTACAGGGACATGGTCTCCGGAACGATCGCGGGACTGAAAGAGCTTGAGGAGGCTATCCGTCTCAGCGACCCTGAAAGTATCGGCGGGCCCGAAAGGGAGGACCGCATTGCCGCCGCAGTGGACGATCTGGAGGAGAAGGGACGCCGGTTCCTGGCCCTTGCCTCCAATGAAGAGAGGAGAAAGACGGCGGAAGAAATGGGCCGGCTCCTCGAGGAGGCGTTTTCCGCCGTGAAAGCGGAGAGCGGCATAATCTTCAAGGCCGATACGGAAGAGGAGTAACTTTTTTTTATTTTTATGGGGCCCTCCGCATTTTTTTTGCACGGGGGGCTTTTTTTGATTTACAATAGGGCAGTGTCACCAGCAGGTGATTGACATCTGACCCCGCTCTCAGACGAAAATGAAGGGAGAAAAACAAATGGAGAGGCTTGAACGGATAATCCTGGCCAATCTGCGACAGGAAAAGGAGAAAGACTGCCTCTGGTGGGAGGGAAAATGGTGGACCTGTTCGGATCTTCTGAACCTGGTGGAAGATTCGGAGAGGGTCCTTGCCGGAGCCAAGTTCACGAAGGGCTCCAGAATCGCTGTCCTTCTGCCGAATTCACCCCTTGTACTGGCTCTTTCCCTTGCGGCATGGAAACTTGGGGGGGCGATTTCTCCCCTGAACGCAAAGTCGGGGCTCCCCTCGCTCATTGGAACGCTGCAGCTTATTGAGCCGTGTGCCGTCGTGGCAGCTCCGGGGCTCGAGGAACTGAAGACAGCACTGGAGGAAAAGGGCATTCCTGTTGTCGTTGCCGGTTCGCTTTCGACGCCGCTTCCGGCCTTCACGGTGCGGGAAACTACGCCGGAGGACGAATCACTGGCCGTCGTCTTTGCAACCTCGGGGACAACGGGACTGCCCAAGGCCGTTCCCCTGACCCACGGAAATCTTCTCGACAATTCCCTTGTGATGTATGAATCCCTGGATCTCCTTGCCCCGGGTGATAACCTTCTGAACGTGCTCCCGAACTTCCATTCCTTCGGTTTCACCGTCGCCGGATTGATGCCCCTGGTTAAAAAACTGCGCCAGACCATCCTTGCGTCGTTCCTTCCACCGGTGGAGGCCATGAAGACCATCCATGAATCCGGGACCAACGTGATAGTGGCCGTACCAACCATGCTCTATTTCATGACCGTGGCCGCCGGCAAAGGGGCACCCATGCCCGTGGATCTCAAGATGATCGTTACGGGCGGGGACAGGCTGAACGTCCAGCTGGACGGAAAGGTGGAAGATGTATTCGGCATGGGGATCATCGAAGGATATGGTCTTACAGAGTGTTCCCCGGTGGTGGCGGTGAACCGGAACTACAAGGAGCGCAGGCTCGGAACCGTGGGCCCGATCGTTCGGGGATACGAATGGAAACTTCTTAACGACAGGAACGAAGATGTTACTGAAAGCGGCGAGGGCGTGCTCTGGGTAAAGGGGCCGTCAGTGACGTCGGGATATTTCAGGGATCCCGTGATGACCGCCGAACGCTTTACCGACGGGTGGTTCAACACGGGGGACTATGTTCAAATGGAGGATGACGGCTGCCTGCGGATCCTGGACAGGGTGACCGACATCATCATCGTCGGCGGATTCAATGTCTATCCCCAGGAAGTTGAAGCCATAATGAACACTCATCCGGCCATCTCCGAGGCAGTGGTGGTGGGGATGCCCCACCCGGTGAACGGGGAGGTCCCGAAGGCGTTCGTTCGCCTCCATGAGGGGGCCCAGGTCACGCCTCGGGAGATCATCGACTTTTGTAAGAAACACCTGGCACATTTCAAGGTGCCCAGGAGCATTGAGTTCATCGAAGCGTTCCCTCTTTCGAGCACGGGAAAGGTCCTCAGGAGAATACTGCGGCAGCAGAAGTAGCAGAGGAGAACAGTTAGAATGTCGTCGGGGCGGAGGAAAAACATTCCTCCGCCCCGACGTTTGGTCACCTCTTTTTCCCGACAGGTTTTTCAAAAAGACGGGGAAGGTTTTCAGTAAAGATCGGTCCCGGATATCCGGGACCGATCTTTATCCGGGTTTCTACCCCCTAAAAAACTTCACGACCCACGAAATACCCGCGACGACCGCCGCGACGAGTCCGATGAGAAGTCACGGGGGGCATGCGAACCCTTTGCGCGCATACTTTCTTTCATCCATTCTCATCACCCCTGGAGGGTATTATAACAGAGATATTTCCCGGCAAGAAAAAATGCGGGGCAAGGAGACTGAGTCAAGTTATCTTGATCGCCAGCTGAAAGCGGAATACAGCCGGAAGATTGTATTTTCAGTAATTTGCAGTACGCAAACGGGACTCTTATAGGATAGAATAGGCACCGTGCTAATGAATCCTTATGATGAAAGAGGATACTCCATGGAGATTTTGAAAAAGGCAAACGTACTGATCTGGATAGCGCTGCTTCTGACGGGGCTCGGCTTTTTGGGCTATCGCCTTGTCGTGCCCTCGGGAGCGCAGCAGAAACCTCCCGCTCCCCCTTCCGGGATCACGGTCACCGTATACCAGGTGAAACCGCGGACATGGGAAATCTGGCGGAGCTTTTACGGCACCGTTCGTTCTGCCCAGGTCCAGAGAGTGAATTCCCATACGCGGGAAGTTATAGAGGAAATCAACGTCGAAGTGGGCGACACGGTAAAAAAGGGTGATGTACTCATTTCCCTTGCGAAAGAAAGCCAGGCTGCCGTTCTGAGTGCTCGGCGGGCTGCCTATGAAGACGCGAAGTCCCGTTATGAAAGTCTTCAGAAGCTGTTCAAGGCTGGTGGCACCTCGAAGCAGGAGCTTGACAGGGCTAACGTACAGCTCAAGGACGAGTCGGCGAAACTGAGGGATGCCCGGACGACAGTATCGAGGACGCAGATACGGTCAGCCCTGAACGGGATAGTGGTCCGCA
>CAYTQC010000144.1:0-4503 GCA_964439735.1 uncultured Synergistaceae bacterium | reverse complement strand
TGGGGAGCTTCAGGGCAAATGCCCCGAAGACGAAGCTCCCCACCATCGCAAGGGTGAATAATCCTTCAGGAAGGAACCAGTCCATACCGGGCTCCCTCTCCGCCTAACGGGCGGAGATTCCCCACCCTGAGAGCGTTTCCTTCAGAGGTTCAGCCGTCCCGTTTACATTGGGAGCCGTGAGTATCTTTACGTTCTTCCCTTCGACAAGCCGGTCGAAGATTTTGTCCTCATTTCCTCCGTCGACAACAATTATCCGGTCAGCCCAGGGAGCTGCAACTTCGATAAATGCATCGGAAAGGGTTCCCCTCCGTCCTTCTCCCCCTATGTGCATGACGAGAACCTTGACCCCTTTTTCCCTGGCGGCTTTCAGGAGCCCGGACACACGATCGGCTTCCTGGTCCTTGTTGATTCCGGCAGCTCCAAGTCCCTTGGAACTGCCCCCCACAACTGCCACCACGACTTTCCTTGTCCCGAGCCCGTCGCTCTTGAGCAGCGGTTCACTGTCAGCGTCTATCTTCATCTTTCTGAGCACGACCCTCACCATCATGGCATCGGGGCTCTGTCCCACGGAAGTAAGCACTATGTCTGCAGCAAATGCGGCCCCTGCGGACAGAAGCAGCAGCAACACGCAAAGTGAAAAAATTCTTTTTCTCATTCTATTTCCTCCTTTTTTTCCTGCTCAATTTATAGACATCCGAAAATACTCTATATAAGTTTAATCATTTCCTTCCGTATGTCCATATTTCTTCTCATACTTTTCATGGGAAAAGGGAGGTATTTTCAGCCGGAATATGCCACTGTTCTCATCATGGCAAATCACCCTCTTTTCCTGATGGTGTTTTCTGTGTTTGATACTGTGTGTTTGCTGTTGACACGGACACCCTCTCATGACATCATTTACATTCGAATTGACGGGAATTTACCCGAAATGCTTCAAGGAGGCGCACAATGAACGATCCGGTCTACGCCCTCGAACTTTCTTATGAAGAGTGGGGCGAAATATGCACGAAAAAGTGGGGCCTCCCGAAATACCGGGCTGACCAGATTTGCCAGTGGATCTATGACAAGAAGGTTTTTAATATCCACGAGATGACGAACCTTTCCAGGGAGCTCAGGGAAAAACTTGTGTACGACCTGATGATCCTTCCCCCTATCCCGGTAACGGAGGAAACATCAAGGGACGGAACAAAAAAATTTCTTTGGCAGTTATACGACGGAGAAAGGATCGAGTCCGTTCTTCTTTCTCACGGCAGCCACACGACGGCCTGTATCTCAAGCCAGGCAGGGTGCCCGCTCGCATGTTCCTTCTGTGCCACAGGAGCGTCAGGCTTCCGGAGAGACCTTTCTGCGGGAGAAATGGTCGGTCAGCTCCTTGCCATGGAAAAACGGGCAGGACAGAATATCAGCAACGTTGTATTCATGGGTATGGGAGAACCCTTTCTGAACACCCGTGCGGTCTTCAGGTCCATAACCATTATGAACTCACCGAAGATGCGGAACATGGGGGCCAGGCATATCACAATATCCACATCAGGAGTAGTGCCGGGAATACTTGACCTGGCCGAATTTCCCATTCCGGTAAGACTTTCGGTCTCTCTCCATGCGCCGAACGAAGCGCTTCGGAGCAAACTCATGCCTGTGAACAAAAAATATTCCCTGGGGTCTCTTGTGGATGCCATGAGGAAATACCAGCAAAAGACAGGTGAGCGGATCACACTTGAATATATAATGATACAGAAAGTGAATGACGAACCTGAACTTGCGTATGAAATGGCTGCGCTCCTCTCGGGGATCGGCGTCTATGTGAACCTTATTCCATACAATCCGGTGAAGGATACCTATAAACGGTCAACTCCGGAGCGGATCAGGGCTTTTTCCGCGATTCTCTCGCAGCTCGGCATTGAAAATGAGATCCGTAAGGAAAAAGGAACGGACATTAATGCGGCGTGCGGACAGCTCAGAAGGAGGGAGGCAGGCAATTGACACCTCCATTTCCACCAGCCCGCCCAGGGAGCAATGTACTCCCCCTCCGGGATCTTCCGAACGGCGCTTCGGCCGTTGTGTCCGAAATGCCCCTGCAGGACGGATGCGCGGAACGACTTGAAGCCCTGGGACTCCGTGTCGGGAAGGTTATTGAAAAAGTGTCAGGCATGCCTTTTCACGGCCCGGTAACGCTTCTGCTCGACGGAAGACAGATTGCCATAGGATGGAAGATTTCCTCCAGCATTCTTGTTTCTCCCCTGAAGGGGCGGTTCAGCGCACATGACAGGGCAGGCACCTAAAAAACTCCTCCTCGCCGGCAATCCCAATGTGGGGAAAAGCGCTCTCTTCACAAGGATTACCGGTGTTCATGCGGTTTCATCCAATTATCCCGGAACCACAGTAGGTTTTCTCGAGGGATGGCTCCGGAGAAGTGACGATACATGGAAAGTGATCGATGTTCCCGGAGCATACACTCTCAAGCCTACAAACGAGGCAGAGGAAGTGGCGGAACGCCTCGTGAACGACGGAGCGGACGCAGTGATAATCGTATTGGACGCCACAGCCCTGGAACGAAATCTTTTCCTTGCCTTTCAGATAATGGAGAGAAGGCTTCCTGTTCTCATAGCCCTGAACATGGTTGACGAGGCACGGCACAAGGGGATCGATATCGATCCGGAGCGTCTTGAGGAACTTCTCGGAGTGCCGGTCGTCCCAACGGTCGCGGTCACAGGCGAAGGGATCAGCCGGCTCCTGGACCGCCTCCCGGAAGCCTCTGCCGGGAGAGAAGTTCCCTCTTCAAGGGAGGATCGATGGGCAGCCATCGGGCAGGTCATCGAACAGGTGCAGAAAGTACGCCACCGTCATCATACATTGATGGACAAACTGGAGGACGCTTCTGTCAACTCCTTCTGGGGCCTCGTGATCGGCATTGCGGTAATAGCTGCGAGCTTCACCGCTATCCGTTTTGCCGGTGAAGGGCTCATAGAACATCTTCTCGATCCTCTATTCAACCGGTTCTGGATGCCTGTCGTCAATGCCGCTTCAAACTATCTGGGGGGCTCCGGTTTTCTTCACGATATCGTCGCGGGCAGGATTATCGACGGCTCTATCGACTTCGAACAAAGTTTCGGGCTTCTCACCACCGGACTCTATGTTCCTATCGTCATGGTCCTTCCCTACGTGGTATCCTTTTACGCCATGCTCAGTTTCCTGGAAGATTTCGGGTATCTTCCAAGGCTCGCGGTAATTTTTGATGCGCTCCTTCACCGGATAGGGCTGCACGGCTTCGCGATCGTCCCCTCACTTCTCGGATTCGGATGCAATGTGCCCGGCATCCTTGCCACACGGGTCCTCGACTCCGACCGCGAACGATTCATCGCAGCGACCCTCATCTCCGTCGCCGTTCCCTGTGCAGGACTTCAGGCCATGATCATCGGAGCAGTCGGTGAAATAGGGATGAAATGGGTTGCTGTTGTCTACGGGACACTGTTCCTCTCCTGGCTTATCCTCGGGAGGCTTCTTCATACGCTGCTTCCCGGATACAGCCCGGAACTGATCGTGGAGATACCGCCCTACAGGATCCCTTCGATGAAAGCGATGGGAATGAAGCTCTGGATGCGGGTGAGAGGATTCTTTCTCGAGGCTGTTCCCCTTGTCCTGGGAGGGATTCTCCTGATCAGCTTTATGGATGCCGCAGGAATAACGGCTTTTCTCTCACGGATGCTTGCGCCTGTATTTTCAGGCCTTCTCGGCCTTCCTGCAGAAGCTGCGGGCCCAATTCTTCTTGGTATCCTCAGGAAGGACGTCGCTGTTGGAATGCTCGCGACTCTGGGACTCTCCCCGGCCCAACTCGTCGTGGCCACCATCACCCTTTCCATGACATTCCCCTGCATCGCCACGTTCATCGTGCTGTGGAGAGAACTGGGGGGACGACGCATGGCAGCATCCATGGGAATAATGATCGTTTCGGCCCTCACCGCCGGAGTGACAGTACGGCTTCTTCTGTCCCTGAACATCTAGGAGCTCCTGCAGAAGGGACCTGATTGCCCTTTGCGGTCCATTCCTTTATTATGATTAGGGCCAAGCTGGGAAAAAAACTCCGCCGGCCGGCAGTCAGAAGAAAAAGGAAGGGCGGTTTCACCATGAAAGAGGACTCTGTGCGATCCGTAGAACGGGCGTTTCACATCCTCAAGGCCTTCACCAGGGACGACTACAAACTGACGCTCAGCGAAATCGCGGAAAGGATCGGGCTGCCCGTTACAACGACACTTCGGCTTGCGGGTACCCTGGAAAGGCTGGACATCCTCACCCGTCACGAAGACAGGACGTACTCCCTCGGCAGCCAGCTCTATATCCTCGGGAGCATCGCCAGGGCAAACTTCAGACCCCAGCAGATCATTTATCCATACATGAAGGCCATCAGGGACAATACGAAGGAAGCCGTCTCTCTCTACGGGATCGAGGGAGAGGAACGGGTCTGCTACGAACACGTGGAAAGCCTGCTCACCATGAGGTGCGTCA
>CAYTQC010000143.1:3158-4531 GCA_964439735.1 uncultured Synergistaceae bacterium | reverse complement strand
TCCTGGCCCGGGAAATCAAACCTGCCCGATTCCCATGAAACAGCATCTTCCCTTCCGCGGTCCTCCAGTTCTCCCGAAACAGCGCGGAGCCACATGCCCCTCAGGAGGGTAAGCCGTTCCCGGCCCTCCCGTACTTCCCCAAGAGCCCGCGAAGACAGGGCTGCAAGCCGCATGCTTCCCGCGGCCACAAGACCGAGGACCGCCACTGCGACCAGTGTTTCCGCCAGGGTAAATGCTCCTCTCGTCCGTATCCTCATTCTCTCTCACCTGATGTTGTATTTCAGGGATACGGGCTGTCCGCCCCTGATCACCTGGACGTCGAAGGCCGATCCGCCCATTATGGAGTTGATCACGTTCACCACGTCGCCCATGTTCCTGATTTCCAGGCCGTTGACGTTTTGGATCACATCCCCCTTCTGCACGCCCACCGATTCGAGAAAACTGTTCCTGTCCATCCACTGCACCTCCACCCCGAGTGCCTTGTCGCCCTCAAACTTGGGACGAAGGCGAAATTTCTTCATCTCGTCCAGGGGATTCATGAGGAGGTTGTCCACCGCCTCTCTCGGGATCGATCCCTGCTGTCCGGGGCGCGCAGGAAGAACTCCTGTGCCCTGGTTTCTGACAGCTTCACGGGGAGGACGTGGCCCCGCCGCTGAAGGGCCGGGCTGTTCCTGCCCGCTGTACCGCAACAGGACATTGACCACGGAGTCTCCTTTCCTGAGGACCACCCTGGATTCACCGACCTCAAGGAGATCGTGGCCTTTTACCTTCTGCCCCACAAGGAATACCATCTGCCTGCCGGACTCGGCAACCCAGGCGGATATTCCGGGGATCGTACCCACGATGCGGATCCCTTCGAGCTCGTAGAGTTCCTCCACGGTGATCTCCCTTTCCGGTTCCACGGGAGGGACCTTTCCGATAGATGCGGCAGGGGCGTTGAAGGGATCTCCCGCTGCAAAATCGGACAGTGTGGACGTATTCTTCTTCTCTGCTGAAAACTGCCGGGGGGAACGGAATGCGTTCACCATTTCCCGGGCGTCTCCCGCCTGCCTGAGAAACAGGGTCTCACCGGCCATCCCTGCCGCCCAGCAGCCGGCCATTGCCGACAGAAGCATCACTCCGAAAACAGGAAGTATTTTTCCCGCCATGCGCGTTCCTGTGTCAATCCGTGTCATTGCGGCCGGCTGCCCCCCTTTTCAGGACCCATGTCTCCGGTCCTTCCTTCCTGAGGGGAAGGACCGACCGGAAATATTCAAGAAGCGCCGACCGTTCGCCCCTGATGACAAGATCGCTCTCCAGTATTGTGAAAGAAGCCGGGGAAAGCACGATCGTACCGGAGATCTCGAGGTCTCCGCCGGTCCGTACCCCTGTCA
>CAYTQC010000143.1:0-3058 GCA_964439735.1 uncultured Synergistaceae bacterium | reverse complement strand
GCGTTTCCTCCTGCCCTTCCGGTGGTGGTGCTGAGGCTCTGCATGTTCGACCTGAGACCGAGAGATGCCACCGCGTTGGTTATGGCAGTCAGGAGATCTTCCTCGGGACCTGCAGCAGCATCCCCTGTCCCGTTTCCGGAAAGCCGCCTGAGGGATGCGTATTCGCCGAGGACGGCCGTGAGTTCATCGAACCGTTTTTTCTGGAGGTTCCGTCGTTGGCGAAGGTCATTGGCATCGCTCCAGAGGGAAAAACCGATCCCCCACACGAGAAGCGCGGCAAGGGCCAGGAAAAGGGATCTCCGTTCCGATCCCGGTCCGCTTTCGTCCCTGGAGAACAAAGAGGACAGGCCCGGCAGTTTCATTCTTCCCGCCTCCTCAGCGACAGGGAGAACCTCAGTCCTCCGCCGGGAACCTGTTGAATATCCCCGAGCGACGCCTGGAATCCACCCGAGTCGAGGGATCTCCTGAGGGATTGTATGGACTCCATGGACTGCGCCGTCCCGGTCAGGTCCGCCCCTTCACCCGCGTACCTCATCTGCTCGAGAACAGGAAAGGTTTCTTTTCCGTCTTTTTCACCGCTCCATGCGCTGCCGAGATGGGAGAGGAACCCCGTAAGGGTATCCCCGTTATCCCCGTCTCCCTTCAGTGCCGCAAGTTTGCCTCTTGCCTGGGAGAGGGGGTCGACTATCCGTTCGGTTCCTCCTGCGGTCTCCCGGTAGAGCGCGGCGCTTTCCGAGGCAAGAAGGTCAAGAGAGGACCGGATCCGGAGGAAAAGTGTATATTGAAAGACAGAAAAGACCGTGCCGAAGAGTGCGGCAGCCGCTGAAAGCCTCCAAAGTGCCCGGGCTGTCCGCTCCCTTGCCCGTGCCGCATCGAGGGCCGGACGGGAGAGGTTGATCTCAAGATATTCAGGGAACCTGGCGACCGTTTCCCTGGCAGCCTTCAGCAGTTCTTCACGTCCGGTGATCACCCTGGGTTCGGCTGCGAGAGCCTCTTTTTCCCCGGCGAGGCAGTATTCCCTGCAGAGCAGGATCTCGTCGCCCGTGTTCCATTGGCCGGAGGCACCGCTGCGGCACAGGAGAGGAACGCCGTCCTCAAAAACGGCCGACGCACCGACCTGCCCGTCCCGGTATACCGCTATCCCGCTTCCGTTTACAGCCGACGCCAGTGCAAGGGGCAGAGGCCAGCTGTGGTGGTCTGCCGGGAAGCCGTCTTCCCGGCCGCCCGGGATTTCGGAGGAGGCTAAGCAGAATGCAGCCCCGACGGACGGACCATTACCTGTTTTTTTTACCCATGGAACGATCTCGACGTTCTCTTCGCCTGAAAGAAGGGGAAGAAACCTGAGCGACAGGGCGTTCGATATGTCTTTCATGGAACGGAACGGAAAGGAGAACGGGTGGGCGGAAACAGTACCGAAAGGGTACAGCACAAGATCTCCCCTGGAAGGAATGCTTTTTCCGCGGGGCTCCCCTCCCGGAGAGTTTTCTGTTTCCTCCCCGTCTTCGAGGTCACGGAGACCGTCCGGGGTCATGAGCAAAAAGTCGGAAATCTGACGTTTCTTTATTGCGGCTCCCCCCATGCGATAGTTTCCGGTGCTGATGTTTTCACTGAAAGTATAACCTGAAGCGGTACCTTTTCGCCATCGGCAAATACGGCAGAAAAAGATACCCTGAAGCGCGTGCTCGTGAATGAAAGAACGTTCATCACCCGTGACCGTGAGGCCGCGGGAAAGGATGACACTGCGGCAAGATCTTCCATGGATGTGAAGGGCTTTCGTTTCCGTGTCTCCGCGAGATCGGCGGCAATCCGCCCATCAAGCCCGTCAAGGAGTGCGAGCACTTCCTGCGGCGCCGAATTGACGTTTATCTTCCCCTCGGTCCATACTGAAACCAGGGGGCGGATCGCCTGCCTGCCAGGCCCGCCGGAGAGGATCTCCTCCGTCACTCCGGGTACGAGCAGCAGTTCTTCCACAGAGATGAGGGGCCTGTTGAGGAACCACTCCCGTTCCCCTCCGCCGAGGCGCGGCTCATCGTCAGGATCAAGAAAATCAAGCACCACCGACCCGAGATGTTCAGCCCCGGCTTCCTGCCAGAGCCTTCGCCAGGGACCCTCCATTTCAGTCCGCACCGTCCTGCCGTCGGGGAGCAGGATATGGTTCAGGGGTATTCCGTCGTCGAGAGGGAAAATCTCCATTTCCACAGTGACGCCCGCATCGGGAAAAACGATCCTCCGAAGGGCGAACTGTTCATCCCCGGGAGCGTGGGCATCGCCGGGGTGAAGGGCTATGAGTCCGCCGGCGGCCGGAAGAAGGGCCTCGCAGACCATGCGGGCGGTAAAGATCCGCTGCTGCCTGTCGAAGTTCCGGACGGACCTGCGGGCAAAGAGGGCGTACATGGTGGACGCTGTTAAAAGAAACAGGGACACGAGAAGGACCGAGAGAAGCACGAGTCCCTTCCGTTTTCCCTGAAACGCCTTATTCGGGAGGAAGCCATTCTTCACGGGAAAACTCCTCCTCTCCCTTTTTGACGGTGATCCGGATCCCTCTCGGCCGGCTGCCTGCGAATTCGTCGCTCCATTCCGCGGTGCCGTGGTCAATGACGGCGATCCTGAGGGAAACCGCACCGGGAATGACGGGGTATCCCTCCTCAGGATCGAGGGCATCCCAATCCACTGCCGATGGGGACGCTAGGGGAAGGATCCACCGGTACATGCCGGGGGCGCTCCTTTTTGATACTCCCGGACGATGGATCATCCACGCGCGGACTCCGGTGATGCCGCCCCAGTCACTCCAGAATGCCAGCCTGTCATCCGCCTGTCCGCCGAGGACATCATGCCTGACGGACACCACGGCAGGGCCGTCGGGGAAATTACGGGGAGACCTGCGGAGCTCCGCCGCAAGCCGGCCCATGCGGTAGTCCGCCTGCTGCTCCCCCGCGATTTCACTCCGGACTTCTTCCAGCCTCCTGACGAGGGATACCGACGGTGCAAACGCCAGTGAAGCAATGAGGCCGAACAGCGCGAGGACGACCATGACCTCCGCCAGGGTGAAACCCGGTTT
>CAYTQC010000142.1:0-4532 GCA_964439735.1 uncultured Synergistaceae bacterium | reverse complement strand
TCTCGAAGGTCGCCATCTCGGCGAGGATTTTTGCCGATGCCTCAACGATGGAAATGGCCAGCGCCGCGCCTGTCCCCTCTCCAAGCCTCATTTCGAGATCCAGGAGAGGTTCCGCGTCAAGGAAGCGAAGCATGTGTTCGTGCCCCACTTCCACAGACTTGTGGGAACAGATCATGTAATTTTTCGCCTCGGGGCAGAGCAGGCTGGCGATGACCGCCCCTGCCGTGGAAATATAGCCGTCCACCGCCACCGGGATCCCGAGGGAAGCTGCGCCGAGGATCGCGCCGGCGATGCCTCCAATCTCAAATCCGCCGACCCTGGAAAGCAGGTCCAGCCCGTCCTTCGGGTCAGGCTTGTGGAACTCCAGGGCCTGCTCGATCACGGATATTTTCCGTTTCATTCCCTCGTCGGTGAGCCCGGCTCCCCTCCCAGTTGCCAGGGGAACGGGAACGCCGGTGACCGCGCATGCGATGGCCGTCGACGGTGTCGTGTTCCCGATGCCCATCTCTCCCGTTCCGAGGATATCCATCCCCTTCCCGGCCTCTTCCTCAACCGCCGCGATCCCTTCCTCCAGGGACCGCACAGCCTGCTCCCTCGTCATCGCCGGACCGCGGAGCATGTTTGCCGTTCCTTTCGCAACTTTCCGTATCTGCAGCCCTTCCGCAGGCTCGAAGTCATGGGCGACTCCCATGTCCACGAGGACCACCCTGGCCCCCACGTGCCTGGCGAGCACATTCACCCCTCCCCCGCCGCGGAGGAAATTGAGCACCTGCTGCACCGTGACCTCCCGGGGATACAGGGTGACTCCTTCGTCCACCACGCCGTGGTCTCCCGCCATGGTGAGGATGACCTTGTTCCTGATCACCGGGTTCGGCGTCCGCTGTATTCCCGCGAGGATCACCGACAGCTCTTCCAGCCGGCCGAGACTTCCCTTCGGCTTCGTCAGCGAATTCTGCCTGCGTCGTGCCTCCTCCATGGAACTGGTGCAGAGGGGCTGTATTTTTGCGATGGTCTGATCGAGTTTTGTCATGATTCCTCCGAGAAATCCCGTTTCCGCGGGTAATATGTTCTGCAGCTACTTCAGTTTTTGGGGCAGCCCTGCCACGATGAACCAGACCTCGGCGGCAGCCTTCGCCGCCTCCTGGTTCGTCCACCCGAGAATGTCCCGGTACAGCCTTCCCAGCGGCGTCGGGGGCACCACGCCGCACCCCGTCTCGCTCGACACCAGGATCACGTCTCCCCGGGACGATGCCGCCGAGACCATCAGTCCCCGGACCCGGTCGAGGACCCTTTCCGCCGTCTCTTCGTCCCCTGTTTCCGGGCCTTCGAAAAGAAGATTGCTTATCCAGAGGCTCAGACAGTCCATAAGAAGAACTGATTTCCCGGGAAGGGATCCGATGACCGGCTCGGGAGAAAGAGGCTCCTCTACGGTGACCCACGAGGACGGCCTTCGTTTTCGGTGCCTCGCGATCCGTGCGGCCATCTCAACGTCCCCGGGAAGATCCCTGCACGCCGCGAGATACACGACGGAGGCCCCGGCCTTTTCCGCTTCACGGGCCAGCCCTTCGGCGAACTCGCTCTTGCCGCTCCGGGCGCCCCCAAGGACGAGGATACTCTTTCCCATCACCGCACCTCCTCCCGGAATTCCCTCAGGCACTGCAGCAGCCGTTCGTTCTCTTCCGCCGACTTCACCCCGACCCGGACAAATCCCTCCAGGCCGAAGGATGCGCAGTCCCTGACGAGTATCCGGTGTTTCCAGAGAAAGGCCTTCAGGGCATCCGTGCGGTCCACTGCAAAGAGAAGGAAATTGCCCGAGGACGGCACAGGCGCGAAGCCTGCCTGCCGCAGCCCTTCCGAAAGACGGGCCGCAAGGTCCCGGAGAAGGGACCACTGGGCCTCGTAGTACGCGCTGTTCGCCACGGCGGCCAGCCCGGCCGTCTGGGCGCAGGCATTGACGCTCCACGGCGGCTGAAGGCTCCTCATTGCCCCAAGGAGACGGGGATCTCCCAGGACATACCCGAGGCGAAGACCTGTCAGACCGTAATCCTTGGTCATGGACCGCATCACCAGCATATTCTCCGACAGGAGGGGCAGCACTGAGGACCCCGGAGGTGCGAAATTAATGTAAGCCTCGTCCACGACGAGCAGCGCATCCCTTTTCCCGCATACCCCGAGCAGGACCGCTATCTCCCCTTTCCGGGGAAGAGTTCCCGTGGGGTTGTTGGGTGAACAGGCCCAGACCAGGGAGGGCCGGCAGCGCTCCACCGCCTCGACCAGGCCTTCCAGGGGAAAGGCAAAATTATTCTCCTTCACGGCCCGCACGCTCGCCACATCAGCTCCCGCCAGGCGGCATGCCGCCGCGTACTCGCCGAAGGCGGGGTCGGTGACAACTACAGTCTTTCCCCTGTCGGAGAAAGCGAAGGCCGCCAGGGAAATGGCCTGGGCAAGTCCGTTCACCGCGAGGACCCGGTCCGGGGAAACCCCGTTTTTCCCGGCAAGAGCGGCACACAGCTCCCCGGAGGATGGATCGGGGTACCGGCCCACGGCAGCCTTTCCCACCGCTTTCAGTACCTCTCCGCAGGGAGGGAAGGGATTCGTTGATACGCTGAAGTCGAGGATCTCTCCGGGGTCCACCCCCTCCTCCCGCAGCCGTCCGTATTCCAGCCCCCCGTGCGGGGGCGGCGAATAGGCCCCGAGTTCGGGCCTAAAGGAACATCCCATGAAGACCCCCGAGGATCACCGCCACGACGAGGATAAGCCCGGCGGCAATGCGAACGATCTTCAGGCATCTCCGGAGCACGTCCGCCGTTACGGGGTCGTTCCCTCCGGAAAGAATGTAGGTGTCCCGCTTCTCGAGGGTCACCCCAAGCATCCCCGCCATGACGGACATGGTCCAGCCGGCGTTCGGGCTCGGGGTATTTTTCCTCTGGGTCCTGAGGGCTTCCGCCCCCGCCATGATGTTTTCCCCTGCAATGGCCCCCGCCGCGAGCAGCAGGAATGCCGTGATCCGTGCAGGGATCCAGTTCAGGATATCGTCAAGACGGGCTGCCGCCTTTCCGCCCCATTCCATGTCCCCCGCGCGGTACCCGATCATGGAGTCACAGGTGTTGCAGAACCTGTAGAAGAAGGCGCCGGGAAGCCCCAGCAAACCGAAGAAAAAGAGGGGGGATGCCAGGCTGTCGGTCATATTCTCGGCCATGGACTCCACTGCCGCTCCCGTGACTTCCTCGTCGGAAAGGTCCGACGTGTCCCTGCTCACAAGGTTCCACGAGAGGCTCTTCCGCGCCTGGGGCAGGTCCCCCTTCTGAAGCGCGGCAAGCACATTCTCCCCGGCCCCCAGCAGCCCTGACAGTGAGAACGCCGTCTTCAGCAGCGGAATCGCCGGGATGACCATGACCACGTCCGGGAATATGCCGAGAAGCCTCAGGGGCCACGAGAAAAGAAGGGCGCCGGAGACTGCCAGCGCACCCCCGAAGTAGAGAAGATGGCGTTCCCTTCCCGACGGGCGCTTCGCCCAGAAGGCCTTGATATATTTCCCCATGTAGACCACCGGGTGATATTTCGACGGCGGTTCCCCGTAAAGAAAATCGACTATAACCGCACATAAAAGAATAAAAACAAGGGTCATTATCCGTCATTCCTTTCTTCCACTCGAGGGCCGCCGCACACCACCGGCTGAAGGCGGCCTTCCCATCCGGGGGAAAGCACTTCGCCGGCCTGCCGCAGGATCTCCTCTTCAGCCATCTTTCCGCCTCCGGGAAGCAGTACCCCGTACAGCGTTCCGCTGTGGGCTATGCACACGCCGTACCCGTCCAGCCGTGCGCACAGCCTGAAACACTCCTCAAGGTGAGGCTTTTCCAGTATCACCGCCCACGCTCCTGCGCTCAGAGAGGCCCCTTTCCCCACGAGTCCGGGATCGCCCTGCTCCACTCCCGCCTTTACAAGGCTGAAGGCCTCCCTGTGAAGGGGAGCCATAGCCGAGAGTGCGTCCTTCATATCCTTCCGGTTGAACTCCCCCGTGTCCACCGTACCGCCCCAGTCAAGTATGTAGACGGACATGGCCGGCGGAGGACCGAGAAATTCCATGACCCTGCCGTCCCGATGCGCGAGCAGTGCCAGTCCCGGCCAGGCAATGCTGTCAGTAGGCTCCACTGCCAGCGCCGTCCGGGTCGCCCGTTCCGGGTCGAAGGGCTCCCCCGACAGTGCCGCAAGCCCCGAGACGGCGGCAAGGATGTCCGCGGTGCTGCTGGCGTACCCCTTCCCCTCCGGAAGGGCGTTCAGCCGCTCCACCAGCAGCGATTTAACCCTGCACTGCCGCTCATCAAGAGCCAGCTCGAGCGCCCGTTTCGTCTTGCTCATGTCCGGAGGACAGACCACTCCCCCGGACGGCATCTCCGTGATCCTGAGCCTTGCCATCCGGTCCACGGGGCACGAGACCAGGCAGGGGATCCCGTCCAGTGACCCCTGGAACAGCTCTCCGCATGTCCCGGGCACGGACGAGGTACAGCTCTTCACAGACCGATGATCCTTTC
>CAYTQC010000141.1:0-4582 GCA_964439735.1 uncultured Synergistaceae bacterium | reverse complement strand
CTTGGATCGCGGAGACTCTTCTTTTCCATTTGCTCACGTGAACTCCCCCTTTCCCGTATCCCGCGCGGGATGGAGAGAAAGGAGGAGAGGGCGGGAAAACATCAATAAACTTTTACCGGACTTGCATCATAAGATATTTTCTCATTATTGTAAATAGACCTATATTTGCAAATTTTACATTATTACAGTTAGCCACCAATACGAAAAACCCCGGAATCTGAAATCCGATCCGGAGTAATTAAGATTGATTTTCTTTCAGCAGGCTATTGTTCGAACCGGGGCCAGTCCTCCAGGCTCCCTTTGGAGAGAACTCCGCCGGAAAACACGTAAGAGGGCGACACAGGGGTCAGGTCTTTGCCGGACGCACCGGAGATGTTCCGGTCGAGGATAACAAGGTCCGCTGCATATCCCGGGGCGAGACGTCCGCAGAAATCTCCGAGCCCCAGGGACTTCCAGGGATTGGATGTGAAAAGGGGCAGTGCCTCTTCGAGGGAGAGCCGTTCTTCCGGGCGGAAGACTTCCTTCCCGTCCACTCCTGAACGATCCATGAGATGGCGGACTGCATGCCAGGGGTTCACGTCCTCCACGGGAGCGTCGCTTGAGGCCGACACGGTAAGCCCTTCCTGCAGAAGGGAACGCCAGGAGTAGGCCCAGGAGAGGCGTTTCGCTCCGAGCCGTTTTTCCGCCATATTCATGTCGCTCGCCACGAAGGCGGGCTGGATGTCGCAGAAGAGGCTGAGGAATGCAAGCTTTCGCCGCTGGTCAGGCCGGCAGACCATGACATGATTTATCCTGTCCCTCAGCCCGTCCCTTCCGAATTCTTCATCCACCCTCCCGATGCACCTGAGCCCCTGGTCGAGGGCCCGGTCGCCGATGGCGTGGAGCATGGTCTGGAGGCCCCGTTCCCTGGCGGACCGAAGCTTCTCAAAAACCTCCTCATCGGTCCAGTTGAGCCTCCCTTCCTCGTAGACATCGTCGGAGTAGGGGAACGAGAGAGCTGCCGTGTGCCCTCCCAGGCTCCCGTCGAGGTAAATCTTGAGCCCCTGGTAATGGACCCTTCCGTCGCCGAATCCTGATGGAAGCGACGGGTAGGGAAGGGTATCGTGGTATGTGAAGACGCGGAGGGGCAGCGAATGATCCCTGTTGAGGTCCGAGTAGAGGGAGAGGTCTTCCTCCATGCCGTAATCATCGGCGCCGCAGGGGTGGACGCACGTGATGCCGTGAGACGCCAGTTCAAAGAGTCCTTTCCTGAGGGCCTCCCTGACGGCCGAACGGGAAAAGACATCCCGCTCCATGGCCCGTAGCGCCGGGATCGCCTCCCTTTCCAGGAGCACCCCGTCTTCGCTTTCTATCCCGGACAGCTCAAGGGCCCTGCTGTTCGCTGCGTTCACGTGGGTGCATACCCTCTGGAGAAGTACCGGGTTCGGTATGCCGAGAGAGTCGAGGTCTTCCCGTGTGACGGACCGACCTCCGGGCCAGCGGGTGTCGTTGTAGTTCCATCCCCTGATCCATCGGCCCGGCCCGATTTGTGCAGCCTCCGCCTTCACCATGGAGAGCATACCAGGGAGGGACCCCGCTGGTGAAAGATCAAGGAGGGCTTTCTGTTTCGCCCAGGTAGTGAGATGGATATGGCCGTCGGTGATGCCTGGAAGTACCGATTCCCCCGAAAGGCGGAGAACCGGGCCTGAGGAAGGTGCTGCAGCGCGCACGTCCTCTTCGCTCCCCGCCGCCTGGATGAGACTTCCGGAAAGGAGCAGGGCATTCCCCCGGACAAACTGTTTTCCGTTCCAGAGAGTTCCTCCGGTGATGAGCAGATTTTTCATGAATACACTCCCCGCATGGATGGTCTGTTTCTTTTCAGGATCATTATAAGGCCCGGGCAAGGAAAAATTCGCCTGATTTTTTCACCTTCCCTGAGAAACGTCTTGCACAACGATAAAAAAGTGCTACTATTAGCAAGAAAAACTTCTCCCTGTATTTTATTACATTTTAATATATTTTATTCGAGATATTATTGGTATCTTTTGACATTATTCCGGGTGAAAGGAGGACAGAGGTCCCTTTTTTCAGGTTTTTTGCACCGTATATGCGGTGAAAATCATACTATTCCAGGAGGGTTCCGTTATGAAAAAGCTGTTTGCTGTCACTGTTCTTGTCGCCCTTGCCGTTCTTTCCTCCGCTTCCGCCTTTGCCGGCACCTACGCCATGCAGAAGGCCGGAATCCGGTTTACCCTTCCCGACTCCTGGCAGCCCGCGGACTCAAGGCTCGGAACCATGTTCGTCTCCCCGAAGGGTGACATGGTCGCTTTCTTCGGCGAAGTGGACGGCGAAGAAGGGCTCGACGGAGCCTTCGCACTCGTGGACGAAATCGTGGCAGAAGCCATAACCGACGTGGAATACGAGGACGCCAAGGAAACGGAAATCAACGGCATCCCCGCAGTGACTATCGACGGTGCCGGAAAGAGCGACGGTGCCGATGCCGTTGTAAGCGTGGCCGTGCTCAACGGCGAAGGTGATTCTGTAGGCCTCATCGTTTGCTTTGGCGAAGCGGGCGCCCCCGAGAACAACGGAGCCGATATCCAGGCTCTCTTCGGTTCCCTGCAGGCCGTAAAGTAATTTCCCCGAGACGGTTTTGGAGGGGAAGGAGCGGAGTTCCGCTCCTTCCTTTTTTATCGTCCTTTCACCGGTAACACGGGGTTTTTGGGGAGACTCATATACCTTCCCCGGAAATCACGGGAAGCTTCTCCAGGTCCTCGAGGCGGAATCCCGAATGCCTGTCCTTCCGGGGACGCCACGCCTTTTCCCCCAGCAGTACGGCGGGAAGGAGCAGCGGACGTCCCGCCTCCCGGTTGAGCCTGTCCGCAGCCCTGGAGAGGGCCGACCCCCTGCCTTCCCGCTGCGGAAAAAGAAGCAGCTGGGGGCGCCTGGCGGATGAAAGACACCCCAGCCCCACCTCGGCCTTCTCGTAATCGTGCCCGTCGAGGTAAATGGAGGAAAGACTCTCCACGGCCGCACGGATGATATGAATATCGCTGTCGGTGGGGGGATCGAGAACCACCTCGGCCCGCCTGCCGTAAAAGGGCATCCGGAAGCGGCTGGTGGAGATGCTCACTGAAAGACTGCCCGCGAGGGACTGCTGGGTACGCAGTCTCCTGCCCGCGACGAGGGCGAACTCCGTTACCGCCTCGGCGAGCCCCTCACGGCTCCGGACAGGGGACGCAAAGGACCGGGAGGACTGGATGGACTTCTGGGGTTTCTCCTGCTCCTCCACCGGGAAACACCGGATACCGGCAAGCTCCCATTTCGTTCGGAGACCCCGGACACCGAGATGTTTCTCCACCCAGTCGTTCCCGGCATCCCTAAAGCGGATGGCCGTGGATATGCCCCTCCTGCGGAGGAAATCGCTCCACCGCCGTCCGATCCCCCACACATCCTCCACCGGAACATCCAGTAAAAAATCGTCCCAGGTCCCCCCGGGGAGAAGAGCGAAGGCCCCTCCCGTCTCCGGGTGTTTTTTGGCCCTGTCCGCCGCAAGCTTGGCTGCGGTCTTGGCGGGAGCTATCCCCACCGATACGGGGATCCCCGTCTCCCGGAAGAGCATCGACCGCACGTCCTTCCCCCACTCGAGGGGTGACAGCTCCACGGAGGGAGGCAACTCCAGAAAGGCCTCGTCCACTGAATAGACCTCCATGGACGGGGTGATCCGGCGGAGAGCCGCCATAACCCGGGCGGACACTTCCTCGTAGAGCTGAAAATTGCTGGAAAACACTGCGGCGCCGCAGCGCTCGAGGAAACCGCGGACTTTAAAGTAGGGCTCGCCCATTTTTATCCCGAGAGCTTTCACCTCGTTGGACCTGGAGATGATCACCCCGTCGTTGCTCGAGAGCACCACCACCGGGCGACCCTCGAGGTCGGGACGGAAGAGCCGTTCGCAGGAGACGAAAAAATTATTGCAGTCACAGAGGGCGAGCAGTCTGCCGCATGGTTTCAGGACGGGTCCCGTATCACCCATGTCACCACTCCCCATACACGGGAAGATTCGAAGCGGGAGTCGAGCGTTGCGAGCCGCAGTCCTCTGTCGGTGGACAGGACCGCCTTTCGCCCCTCCGTAGGGGGAACGGCCCGGTCCACCACGAAAATCGCTCCCGGCGCTTCGGCGCACCGGAGCAGGAACGTGGAGGAAGGCCGTGGAAGAAGCATATCCAGGAGGCGCCCGGCGGTGCTGCCCTGAATCTCGTTGCTCTGCGTCATGTGAACGGCCATGCAGAACACTCTCCTTCAGAAAATTTTTGAGGTATAATATTTACAGCCTGTTTTCTTTTGAGAGTATAAACAACTACTGTAAGAATGTCAATAAGCATATATATATACTTAAAGATATCTTTTTAAAGAGGCCGCGAGTCCCCGGGCATCTCAAAAAGAAAATTCTCTTTTCGGCGTTTTTCTTTTTTCCGCACCCTTTTTTATCCATGAAAATTCTATTCTTTTCCCGTCACAATCAGGAACTAATATATTTGACTTTTTTTAGAAACAGGACTATCCTGCCGTCTACGGAGGAAATGTTCATGAGCCCGAAAATAGC
>CAYTQC010000140.1:4085-4585 GCA_964439735.1 uncultured Synergistaceae bacterium | reverse complement strand
GTGTACATCAACAGCTGGGAATGGGGATTCCGGCAGATCACCAACTCCAAGCGCCCCGTCCTTTCCCCGGACGACGTGAAGGGCCTGAAGATCCGCACCCCGCCGGCCATGGCCTACCAGGCTGCCATCGAAGCCCTGGGGGGCAACGTGCAGACTATCGCTTTCGGAGAGCTCGTCATGGCCATGCGCCAGGGAGTGGTGGACGGCCAGGAGAACCCCATCGGCGTCATCTACGACCTGAAGCTGTACGAATCTCAGAAATACATCTCCATCGTGAATTATCTCTACAGCTCAATGACTCACGTGGTTTCCAAAAAAGTGTTCGACTCCCTTACAGATGAGCAGCGGAAGATCATAATCGAGGAGTCTGACAAGTCCCGCCTGCTCATGAGGGATCTCGTCCGGAAGCAGGAGCAGGACCAGATAGCCGATATGAAGGCAAAGGGGATCCGGATCGATACGCCCGATCTCTCTCTTTTCCAGGCAAAGATGGGGCCCGC
>CAYTQC010000140.1:0-4075 GCA_964439735.1 uncultured Synergistaceae bacterium | reverse complement strand
TCAGGAAGAACATAGGCGAGGAAAACTTCGACAAGTGGATGGAGATGGCCAAGGCAACAGCAAAATAACGGCGGTATCAGGCAGCGGACCGGGCGCCATATCAGGCGCCCGGGTATTCCCTGTTGTTCCGGACCGTCCAGACTGGAGGTTCCTTCATGCTGACCCTGTACATTTTTGCCGTCCTTATCGGCCTTTTGGCGATAAATGTTCCGGTCGTCGTGGCGATAGGACTTACATCGGTGATCTTCTTCACCGTCCTCGGACAGGGCAATTTCCTTGCCATGCTGCCACACAGGATGTACTTCGGCACCACGGGTTTCACACTCCTGGCCATTCCGTTCTTCATCCTCGCCGGGAATCTTATGAATACCGGGGGCATTACGAGACGGATCTTCCGGTTCGCGGGCGCCATGGTGGGTCACGTTCCCGGAGGCCTCGGCCAGGTGAATATCATCGCGAGCGTCATTTTCTCCGGGATGTCGGGATCAGCCATAGCAGACGCCGCGGGACTGGGCCAGATCGAGCACAAGGCCATGGTGGACGACGGATACGACCCCGTTGTCTCAGCATCGCTGGTGGCCGCTTCTTCGGTGATAGGGCCCGTGATCCCGCCGAGCATCCCATTCGTCCTGTACGGTGCCATCACGGGGGTCTCCGTGGCCCGGCTCTTCATGGCGGGATTCCTCCCCGGCATTATCATGAGTCTCGGCATGATGGCCGCCCTTGTTGTCCTGGCAAAGAGGAGGAACTATCCCTGTTCCGCCTGCAGAACACCTGCCAGGGAAGCCTGGGCAAGTTTCCGGGGGGCTTTCTGGGCCCTGATGGCTCCGGTGATAATCATCGGAGGCATCATGACCGGCTTTTTCACCCCCACGGAGGCATCGGTGGTGGTGTGTATCTATGCAGCTGTCCTCGGGTTCGCATACAGGGACCTGAAACTTCGTGACCTTCCGGGTATCCTTTTCGCGTCGCTCCAACAGTCGGTAAGCCTGCTCTTCATCATAGCGGCGGCCAATTTCTTCGGATGGCTGATCATCCACCAGAAGATTCCCGACAGGATCATAGCCGGCCTGGTTGCCATGGGCGCAAGCCAGGCACACGTGCTTCTCATAGTGATGGCTGTAGTCCTCATACTTGGCTGTTTTATCGAGGGCAACGCCATCTTTCTCATTACCCTTCCCATCTTCATGCCCGTGGCAAAAATGTTTAATATCGATCTCGTCAATTTCGGCGTGGTGATGACCCTGCTCATTATGATCGGCAACCTGACCCCCCCGGTGGGCATGTGCCTCTTTGCAGTGGACAACTTCGCAAAGGTGGGCATTATCCCTCTCTCCCGCGAGGTATTGCCCTACCTGGCGGTGATTTTTGCGGTCACCCTGCTCATTGCCTTCGTGCCGGGCATCTCTCTTTTCCTGCCCCGGCTGATGATGGGAGGAATGTGACATGGCAGGCTTTTTCCGCTCCGCCGACCTCCTGACCCGGCGTCTGCTCCGCACGCTCGTAATCGTGCTGTTTTTTGTGCTGGCCCTCCTTCTGGCCACCAACGTGGCCCTGAGGCTCACCAACGACCTTGCCACCGTCCTCTCGGAAAGAGGATTCACCGGGACCGCGGAGACAGTCCGGGGCATCATACCGATCGTCTCCATGCACTGGTTCGATGAGATCGTGGAGATGTGCTTCGCCGCCATGATCTTTTACGGCTCGGCATCCCTTTGGTCGGAGAAGGGACATTTCTGCGTTGGAGACTGGATTTCCCCGAGGATCAGGAACCATCGTGCCAGGAGCGCCTACCGGCTGCTGGTAGCCATTCTCGGGACAGCTTTCATGGCCGTCTTCTTTCGGTATTCCCTGAGCCTGACCCTTCGTTCCACGGAGCTGACCACGGTTTTTCAAATTCCGAAATCGCTCCTGTACTCCTGCATGCCTGTTTCATCATTAATAATGCTCGTCTATTCTGTCGCTGACTGTCTTCGTGAGGGGAAGGCCCTCCTGCGGAGGGAAATCGGCGGCTTCCCGTCATAAAAAAGCGGTTCCCGAGGATGTGCCGACGCCAGACCCGCAGGAACCGCTTTCATATTTTTTACCCTGTGCTGGTTCTTTTCCCTGTGATATAGTTTCGCCATGACATGGTCGCCGTATTCCCTGCCTGTACCATTACGGAAAAGAGGAGATCTGCATGGCGGAAAAGAAGATGAAGCTGAATCCTCCGAAGGGCATGAGAACTGCTGTCCTGGCCCAGACAGTCCTGGCACTCCTCTTTCTGCCCGCAGGCGCCTTCTTTGCCTGGACTGCCGAAGGGGAAGCGAAGCTCTTCGCCCTGTTTTTCGGCCTTGTCTGGACAGTGGGGTGCGGCTTTCTCTTCTGCCGCGGAAGGAGGGCCATGAAGGAGCTGAAGGAGGGAACGTTTGCCCTGGATTTTTCCCTTGAGGATGAGGATTCCCCTTCTTCCAGGCTGAGAGAGCTTGAGGAACTTCGGCGGGACCACCTTGTTTCAGAAGAAGAGTACGGGAAAAAACGGACCGAAATTCTGGAGGAAAAATGGTGAGCCGGAAAACCCCGGTTCATTCGGCATCCGGCAGGAGGAAGACAGCGCCCCTGCCTGCACGGAACAATTGTCCCATGTTCTCAGGACGCAGGTGTATGCGGTGACCTGCTTCCCTTCACTTTTTTCCACCGCAAGCTGATTATACGAGTTGGTTATACGAGGAGGAAGAGAAGATGAAACGATCGATCCTTGCGCTTGCCATGATCCTTATCCTTGCGGGAACCTGCTTTGGGTTCTCTTTTCCCGACGGGCAGAGACAGCTCGGTGAGGCCGTCCTCGGAAGCCTCACGGTGAAAGACGGAACCGTCGTGGTGAATGTGGCGTCGGGAGGATGCACTGACAAGTCGTCCTTCACCGTTCGGGTGGTTAAGGACGAGGAAGGACCGGGGAAAATTCCCCACTATGTTCTCACCTTCGAGCGGATAGCCGTTGACGAGTGCAAGGCGCTGCTGATGGACGGCGTGGACCTGGTTTTTGACCTGGAGAAAGACCTGGAGCTTGCGGGGGAGTACACCCTTTCAGTGTCCAACAGGGTCCGCCCGGGAAAAGCAATAACGAAATAACTGAACAGGGGAGCAGCCCCGGGAGATTCTTCAATTTTTCTTTCCGGAACATGTTTTCCCCCTGCGGCGGAATTTTTCGACAGGAGGTTATATTTCGTGAAGATCGCAGTTCTGATCAAGCAGGTTCCCGATTCCGACGACGTGCGCATGGACCCGGAGACGGGGACCATGGTCCGGGAGGGAATGGGAGCGATCGTCAATCCTCTCGACCTGAACGCCCTGCAGGCCGCACTCGATTTGAGATCCCTTGCAGGGGAAGCTGGCGAGGTGACAGTTCTTGCCATGGGCCCCCGGAAAGCGGACGAGGCTCTTCGGGAATGTCTTTCCATGGGGGCGGACTCCGGTTTTCTCCTCACGGACCGTGCCTTTGCGGGGAGCGACACATGGGCCACTGCAAAAGTGCTCGCCGCAGCCCTGGAGAGTTCCGGCCCCTATGATCTTGTGCTCGCCGGGGAAAAGGCCACTGACGGTGAGACAGGGCAGGTCGGGCCGGAGACGGCTGTTATTCTCGGGATCCCCTTCAGCACGTACGTGAGCGGACTGTCTCTCGTGGAAGGCGGCATCGAAGTGCTCAGGACGGTGGAGGAAGGCACCCAGCGTCAGAAACTGCCCTTTCCCTGTCTCCTGACCGTGCTCCATGCCCTGAATGAACCCGGAATGCCCACGCTCGCCGGGAAAAAACGTGCCCGGAGGGCGGAAATCAGGTCCGCGGGAATCGACGGGATACGGCTTTCTCCTGAGGAGACGGGGCTCATGGGGTCGGCCACGCGGGTGGTTAAAATTTCCTACCCGACAATTTCACGGAAAACGGAGATGTTCGATGAAAAACGGACAGAAGAGGGTATTGAGCGGCTTGTCGCGGTGCTTCGCGACCTTGCCGTGCTCTAGGAGGGCAGGATGATGTCAGGAGAAATCCGCTGCCCGGCCGGGGAGCATAAATTTTTCGTCATCGGTGAAGTCCGTG
>CAYTQC010000139.1:0-4647 GCA_964439735.1 uncultured Synergistaceae bacterium | reverse complement strand
GCCCCACGAGCATCTACCTCACCATGAAGATGGCGCCCCAGATCCTCGGGGCCGTGGCGGTGGCGGCGTACAGCTACATGTCCCTCGTGCCGCTCATCCAGCCGCCGGTGATCAAAATGTTCACCACGAAGGCCGACCGTGCCATCAGGATGGACACGCTCCGTCCCGTGTCGAAGCTCGAGAGGATCCTCTTCCCCATAGTGACCACGACTGCTGCGGGGCTCATCCTGCCCATGTCGGTGCCGCTCATAGGGATCCTCATGTTCGGGAACCTGCTCCGTGAGTGCGGAGTCACGGACCGTCTGAACCTCGCGGCGCAGAACGAGATCCTCAACACCACCACCATCTTCCTCGGGCTGTCCGTGGGAGCCACCATGAACGCGGAGCACTTCCTCACGGCGGCCACGCTGAAGATCATCCTGCTGGGGCTGGTGGCGTTCATATTCAGCACGGCGGGGGGAGTGCTGTTCGGGCAGCTGCTGAAGAAGCTGAGCGGAGGGAAGATCAACCCCATGATCGGCTCGGCGGGAGTCTCGGCCGTGCCCATGGCGGCGCGGGTGGTGCAGCGGGTGTGCCAGAAGGAGAACCCGGGGAACTTCCTGCTCATGCACGCCATGGGACCCAACGTTGCGGGAGTCATAGGCACCGCAGTGGCGGCAGGAGTCATGCTCACCCTCCTCAGCTGAGGCTGAGGGAAGAAACGAAGGCCCCTTTCCCGTGCGGGGAAGGGGCCTTTCTATATGCCTTTCATCCGCCAAGTGTTATTATAATCTGGAGAAAAAACAAGCTGGCAAAAGCTCGTACTATAGTTTTCAAACCGGGGAGGGGTTTCTATATGAAAGTCGCAATAGGGTCAGACCATGCTGCATTTACTCTGAAAGCCTTTCTTATCGAACATATGCGGAAAAAAGGAATTGATGAGATCCTTGATATAGGTACGGAAACCGAATCCTTGCCGTGCGATTACCCGGACATCGCATTCCGCCTCGGAGAAATGGTTGTCCAGAGAAAAGCGGATAAAGGCGTGCTTCTCTGCGGAACGGGAGTGGGGATGTCGATTGCTGCGAACAAGATACCCGGTGTGTACGCAGCTCACTGTCATGAGCCGGAGACAGCCAGGATGAGCCGCAGACATAATAACGCGAATGTGCTTACAATGGGTGCGCGGGTTATTTCACCCGAACTGGCGGGGAAGATCCTTGACGCATGGCTCGAGTCGGATTTCGAGGGAGAACGACATTTGAGAAGGCTCAGCAAAATTTCCGATTACGAGCAGAAAATCTGCCCGAGCTGCTGCCTTTCAGAAAAAGGGAAAACCATCGTATTCGATCACCCCCTTGTCCAGCATAAAGTAAGCATCATCAGGGACAAGAATACTTCGGTCAAGGAATTCCGGGAACTGGTCCAGGAAATAGCAGGCCTCATGGTTTACGAGATAACCAGGAACCTTCCCCTTGTAAAGATCCAGGTTGAAACTCCTCTCGCAGTAACAGATGCATATGCCCTCGAAGGGAAAAAACTTGCAATTATCCCTGTTCTCAGGGCAGGGCTTGGAATGGTGGACGGAATCCTGCAGCTGGTCCCGAACGCCAAGGTGGGACATATCGGTCTCTACCGCGACCCCGAGACACTGATGCCGGTGGAATATTACTGTAAGCTGCCGGGAGACATCGCCGAACGGGATATCCTTATACTCGACCCCATGCTTGCCACAGGCGGGTCGGCCTCCGCAGCCATCAGCCTTGTGAAATCAAAAGGAGGAAAAAAAGTTTCCCTGGTATGCATTATCGCTGCTCCAGAAGGAGTGTCAAAGGTGCACGGGGAGCATCCTGACGTTGACATTTACGCTGCAGCTCTTGACAGCCACCTGAATGATCACGGCTATATCGTTCCCGGCCTCGGCGATGCAGGGGACAGACTTTTCGGTACCAAGTAGGTTCTTCTGTGGAATTTGCGCTTAAGAACTTTTTCGTGGCCGCACCTCTGCTTTTTCTCTGGGGACTTTGCATAACTCCTCTTTCGATCAGTCTCTCGAACAGGTACAGGATCGTGGATTTTCCCGGAGAACGAAAAATCCACAGTTCGGTGACTCCCCGGGGGGCCGGGATCGTTCTTTGGCTCGGTTTCCTTTTATGGTGCCTTTTTGCGGTCAAGGCTCACCCCGCTGTTCGCCTGATCGGGACCGGCAGTACTTTTATTTTCTTCAGCGGATACTGGGACGATATGAAAACACTGTCCCCCCTGGCCCGCCTGGGAATTCACCTCTTCGCAGCCGTACTGTTTCTCCTGGCAGTTCCTTTGCCCCCGGTACATTTTGCGGTCTGCCTTCTTTGGATTACCGGAATGACGAACGCGTACAATCTTATTGACGGCGCAAACGGATTGTGCCTTCTCATGTTTATAACTGCTTCGGTGTTATCCTCAGCGCTTGGAAATACAACTGTGTTCCTCTCCCTGGCCTGCCTGGCCGGCGGAGTTCTTTACTGGAATTTTCCCCGTGCGAGGACATTTCTGGGTGACGGGGGAACGACCCTTCTCGGGTATCTTTTCTCCAGTTTTTTTATTTATACGGCAAGTCCAGTTCTCTCGATGGCAAAGACTGTAGAACTCCCGTTTCTCCTTCTTCTGGCAGGGGGTGTTCCTGTCGCCGACACCCTTTTTGCTATAATGAGAAGGTTATGGAGAGGTGTTTCTCCTTTTTCTCCCGACAGGGGACACATCCATCACCGGTTGATGGACAAAGGTCTTTCCCCTTTCTGGACGGTGATTCTCCTGGCCTTCTTCCAGGCTGCGGTTGTGGGCCTCGGAATTTTTCTTTTCAGGGCAAGGCTTGCCTGAGGAAAGGGGAGCAAGGCTCTTTTTCGATCCTTTCCCGCCTACTTCAAACGATTACATGAAATTGAGAGGTTCTTCCAATGGAAAAGAAAATAACCTGCATCGTGGGCACCCGGCCTGAAGCGATAAAAATGGCCCCCGTGATTCATTCGCTCAGGGAAATGGAATTCAGTACAAAGGTCCTTTCAACGGGACAGCATTCCCAGATGCTTCATCAGGCGCTGTCCTACTTCGGAATCACTGCCGATGTGGAACTTTCGATAATGGAGGAGCGGCAGACCCTCGACTTGGTCACATCACGAGTCCTTTCAGGAGTCGGAAGGTTTCTTGATGAACATCCGCAGGACCTCGTCCTTGTGCACGGCGATACCACAACGACAATGGCCTCGGCGCTTGCAGCATTCTATCGTCATATCCCCGTGGGACATATTGAAGCAGGCCTGAGAAGCCATGACATCGGGCAGCCTTTTCCCGAGGAGGCGAACAGGATCATCACCGACCGCCTCTCGACCCTCTGGTTTGCCCCGACACCCGGCGCTGCGGCCAATCTTGCAGGAGAGGGCCTTCCTGTATCTGACAAGACGCTTTTTGTAACCGGGAATACAGTTATAGACGCACTTTTTTCAACACTGGAGAAAAAGGACCACGTACTTTGCTCCCAGCTGAAAGAACTTCAAGAATTTTCCGGCCCGGTCATTCTGATGACGGCCCACCGGAGAGAGTCCTGGGGGAAGCCCATGGAGAGCATTTGCAGTTCGATAAAGGATATCCTCGCAAACCACAGAGATGTCAGGATCCTGATTCCTGTGCACAAAAATCCGACTGTAGGGGAAATCATACGGCATTGCCTTTCCGGGGAACAGCGGGTGATACTGTGCGAACCCCTGGATTACCCTGACTTCGTCTGGGCCATGAACAGGAGCACCCTCATTCTGACCGACAGCGGGGGAGTCCAGGAAGAAGCCTCCGGCCTGAAGAAACCGGTACTTGTCATGAGGGATATTTCTGAACGTCCGGAGGCTGTTGAAAGCGGAACTGCCATTCTGGTAGGGACATCAAGGGAGAAAATTGTGTCCGGGGTCTCACGTATCCTGAGCGATGAAGAATACCGCAGAAATCTCGTAGAACGATGCGGCAGCCCATTCGGTGACGGAACTGCGGCAAAGCGGATAGCGGAAAATATACTCAGGCATTATGATAATACCCCCTGAATCATGGTATAGTAATAAAAGAATATCTTGATTTCCCACCTTTTTGCGGGAGGAATTTAAAAGTGGATTCGAAAATGAGAATTAACGGCGGAAAGCCGCTTATGGGAAAAGTGGAAGCCCAGGGAGCAAAAAATGCTTCCCTTCCCGTAATGGCCGCCGCTCTTTTGCTGAAAAACAGTTCCCTGCGTATTTCGCGTGTTCCGAACCTTCTTGACGTAAACACCATGGCTGATCTTTTGAGGAACCTCGGTGCACGAGTGGTTTTTTCAGATCATGAAATGTTCATTTCCATTCCTGATGAAATATCATGGGAGACCCCTTCCGACCTCGTCAGGAAAATGAGGGCTTCTTCCCTTGTCCTCGGCCCGCTGCTTGCAAGGTGCGGCAGAGTGGTCATGCCCCTTCCCGGGGGATGTTCCATCGGAAGCAGGCCTATTGACCTCCACCTGAAAGGGCTAACCAAAATGGGAGCGACAATCGAACTGGTGCACGGCGCCGTTCATGCCCATACCAAGGGCCTTTCAGGAGGCAGGATCTACCTTGATTTCCCGTCTGTCGGCGCGACTGAAAATCTCATGATGGCGGCTGTTTTTGCAAAAGG
>CAYTQC010000138.1:0-4660 GCA_964439735.1 uncultured Synergistaceae bacterium | reverse complement strand
GCTACTGCAGGGGCAAGGTTTGTCGTATCTGAAAGAGGAGACATCTTGTCGCCGAAATATGCGCCGGAGATGACAAATCCCGCCGTGACAGGCGCAGGGACACCAAGACCGGCGCCGATGCCCATAAGGGCTATTCCGACGGTCCCGCTCGTGCTCCAGGAACTTCCCGTGGAAAGAGATACTATTGAACAAATTAAAAGAGACGCAAGAAGGAAATACTCCGGTGAAAGAAGATTAAGGCCGTAAAAAATAAGTGTCGGAACAACTCCGCTCTGTATCCATGCCCCGATGAGCCCGCCGATCGTAAGAAGGATGAGCACCGCCTGCAGGGCGACGGTTATTCCGTTGATCATCCCCTCTTCAACTGTTCTCCATCGCCTTCCGAGGAAAAAGACGCCCATAATGGCTGTAAAAACTGCGGCAAAGAAAAGCGGAACGTGGGCCGAAAGAGCCAGCCCGAAAACGGCTCCCGACTCAAAGTGTATATCCAGAACCCCGTAGCTTATGATAAGTGCGTCGACGACAAGAACAAAAAGAGCTTCGCCGAAAGTCGGCATTCTTCCATTGTGGTGCTCCATTCATATCCATCCTTTCTGATGTGGGAGATTCCGCCCGCAGATCCAAGGCTGTTTTTCATTATAGAGAGAGAATTTACATCTGTCTATAAAAAGCCATGCAAGAAGGGCGTTCCTAAAGGAACGCCCTTCTAAAAAAAAAATGCTCCTGAAAATACGGTTTCCTGCTTTCAGTTTTTTCCGGATGCGGAAGGCCTGCCCGGATATGGAGCGGGAATATATTGAACGGAAGGCCTTTCCGTCCCTGACTGCGGGTAGAGGCTCATCATGTTGCAGAACGAATCCTGTTCGTTGAAAACCACGGGAAGACCAAGCGAGGCGGCCTCGTAGGGAGTGATCGGATAATCATGGGTCCACCGCCCCTCGGTTAAAACGGACGCTATTTCCGCCCCCTTATCTTCGCCCATCCTGTCGGAAATCAACTCGAAAACGAGATCCCGCGTCTGCCGGATAGCTTTCCTGCTGATATCGGCAAGGATAAGCGTCTCATCATCGAGTTCGTCCGCCGATTTCTGCTCAACGGCCTTAAGAATTGATGCAGCCGGGTACTGTCCTATCTGGGGATCCACCGGACCCAGGACTGCATGGGGATCCATGAGTATCTCGTCTGCGGCAAGGGCAATCAGTGTTCCGCCGGACATGGCGTAATGTGGGACAACAACTGTCACTTTCGCGGGATGGCGCTTCAACGCCCTGGCTATCTGTTCCGCAGCGAGCAGAAGGCCTCCCGGCGTGTGCACGATGAGATCAATGGGAGTATCGTCCGATGTAAGCCGTATTGCCCGCAGTACCTCCTCCGAATCTTCAATGTTGATATAGTTCCTGGAGAACATTCCCCAGAAGCCCATACTTTCCTGGCGGTGAATGAGCGTGATGATCCTGGTTCCCCTGCGCTTTTCACAGTTTCTTAGAGCATTTATCCTGCGCCATTTGATCATTTGCTGCTTCATCTGGGGCACAATAATGAATATGAAAAGAAACAGGATCCAAAGAGAAGACCCGTCCATGAAAACCTCCTTCAGCCTCGCGGCTACTGATGATTTACTGCTTCTGCAACCCCCGGAACGCTTCCGGAAATCATCCTGAACGCAACATTCCCGTCAGCAATATACGCTTCTATTTTATCCGACGCCCCGCTCCTTTTCTCAAGAAGGAAATCCGCTAGCCGATCCTCAATATAGGTCTGTATAGCCCTTCTGAGGGGACGTGCCCCGAACTTGGGCTGATATCCCCTGTCAAGAAGAAAGGATGTAACATCCTCTCCTGCCGAGAAGGAAATGCCGCGGCCTGCAAGACGTTTTTTTACTTCCTCAAGCATTATTCCGACGATTGCCGTCATGTTCTGCCTGCTTAGCGGTCTGAAAACGATCATCTCGTCAAGCCGGTTGATGAACTCTGGCCTGAAGATTCTGCCCGCTTCATCAAGAATGATAGTCTTCATGTTTCCCCAGTCGAAGGGATCCTTTTCGTCACCGCCGGAAAAGCCGAGAGAAGACCCCTTTGCCGATTCCCGCGCTCCCACGTTGCTGGTCATAAGGATCACCGTATTACGGAAATCTACAGTCTTTCCCTGGCCGTCGGTAAGATGGCCGTCGTCGAAGATCTGCAGAAGAATGTTGAAAATATCAGGGTGAGCCTTTTCTATCTCGTCAAAAAGCACCACGGAATAGGGGCGCCTGCGCACCGCTTCCGTAAGCTTGCCTCCCTCTTCGTATCCCACGTAGCCGGGAGGGGCCCCGATCAGCTTCGATACTTCGTGTTTTTCCATAAACTCGCTCATGTCGAGACGTATCATGGATTCATCTGAACCGAAAAGGAAGGAGGCCAGGCACCTGGCAAGCTCCGTTTTTCCAACCCCGGTAGGACCGAGCAGGAGAAAGCTCCCTATGGGGCGCCTGGGATCCTTAAGTCCGCTTCTCGCCCTTCGGATAGCCCTTGAGATGGACGCGACGGCATCGCTCTGGCCGATGAGCCTCTTTTCTATCTCCTCCTCCATGCGGAGAAGCCGCTCGGATTCCTCACCCGTCAACTGGACGACAGGGATCCCTGTCCATTCCGCCACTACGTCGGCTATATCCTCGCCGGTGACAATCGGCTGGAAGGAGTTCCTTCTCGAACGCCATTTCCTTCTTTCCTCTTCCAGTTCGTCAGAGAGACGACGTTCCTCGTCCCTGAGCCGGGCGGCCTTTTCAAATTCCTGTGCATTTACGGCCTCTTCCTTCTCCCGCCTGAACTCCTCGATCTTTTTTTCCATTTCCTTTAACTGTTCCGGTGTTTCCATGGCATTGATCCTCGCCCGGGCGGCAGCCTCGTCTATAAGGTCGATCCCCTTGTCCGGAAGATGGCGGTCCGTGATATATCTCGCGGAAAGCCTTGCAGCCGCTTCAAGAGCGTCATCCCGTATCTTTGCCCTGTGATGGGACTCGTACCGGTCACGAAGCCCCTCGAGAATAAGGATCGAATCGTCCACGCTGGGTTCCTGGACATAAACGGGCTGAAAACGCCGCTCAAGAGCCGCGTCTTTTTCGATATGCTTCCGGTATTCGTCGAGAGTGGTCGCTCCTATTACCTGGAACTCACCCCGCGACAAGCTGGGTTTCAGGATGTTGGCCGCATCGACTGCGCCCTCGGCCCCGCCGGCTCCCACGATCGTGTGGATCTCGTCGATAAACAGGATAATGTCACGGCATTCGGAGAGCTCCTTCACGAGCTTGCGCATCCGCTCCTCGAACTCTCCCCTGTATTTCGTTCCTGCGACAAGGTTGCCCATATTGAGCTGCATCACTTTCTTGTCCCTCAGGATCTCAGGGATGTCACCTTCCGCTATCTTTTGCGCGAGGCCTTCGACTATCGCAGTCTTTCCCACGCCCGGGTCACCGATGAGCACAGGATTGTTCTTGGTCCTCCTGGAAAGGATCTGTATGATCCTCCTTATCTCCTTCGTCCTGCCTATAACCGGGTCCAGCTCACCATTCCGGCTTTTTTCGCTGAGATCCAGAGCCAGCTGATCTATGGTCGGGGTTTTCGTCCTGCCTTTCTTCCTGGCTCCCTCAGGCAGGGCATCAGTTCCCTTCTCACCTTCAGCGTCGCTGCCCGGAAGAAATTTCATGATTTCCCGTGAAAGGATCCCGTGGTCTATCCCTACACCGTTCAGCATCTGGGCCGCGAGCCCTTCTCCTTCGGTAAGTACGGCAAGTAGGATATGTTCTGTTCCCACATAGTTGACGCCCATGTTCCGTGCCTCGCGAATGGAAATATCCAGGACCCGCTTCGCGCGCGGACTGAGAGGAAGATCAACAGGTTTCAGTATGGGATGGGTTTTTCCGACCGCATCCTCTATTCGCGCTCTCATTTCCTCAAGGTTCACTCCAAGAGCTTCCATCGCCTGGACGGCAACACCTTCACCCTCGGCAAGTATGCCGAGAAGCAGGTGCTCTGTCCCGATAACATCATGCCCGAGACGGAGTGCCTCCCGATGGGCAAGCTGAACGACTTTTTTGCCCCTTTCAGTAAAAAACTGCCACATTTCCCATCATCCTTTACTCTCTCCCCCGAAAAGGGGCCTCTGCGTTTCTACGCCAGCGCAAGGCTACGGAGCATTCTCTTCAGCAGCTCGGCCTGGATCGCGTTTCTCTTGTAGGGCGACACGTCGAACTCCGAATTCCCCAGTTCCTCCGCGTGGCGAAGGGCAACCTCAATAAGGAGGCGTTCTCTTGAAACAATTATTCCCCGTTCCTGAAGCGAGGCGAGAAGCCGCTTTGCCTCCTGGTCAGTAATTGCATCGCCCACAATGTCGTCAATATGGTTGATCTTCTCCTCGGGGACATCGTAGCAAAGCCTCAGGATCTTGATATATCCGTGGCCTCCGCGCTGGCTTTCCACTATAAACCCGCGCTCCGGCGTAAAACGGCTCCGGAGCACGTAATTTATCTGGCTGGGCACGCATCCGAAGATCTCGGCAAGCTCCTTTCTTCTGAGAGAAACCGCCTCTTCTTCATCCATCCCGGCAAAAAGGTTATTGATGTAGTTTTCAATGACTCTCGTCAGACTTGCCATTTGCATTCCCTCCAAACATAATATTCCCG
>CAYTQC010000137.1:0-4672 GCA_964439735.1 uncultured Synergistaceae bacterium | reverse complement strand
CCTGGTCTTCTTCTGCGTTTGTTCCCCCAGGTTCGTTCCCGAGGCGTATGAAGATATCGATGACTGAAAGAGGAAATCGCTGCCGATAACCGGGGGTGGGGTTATTCCCTGATCTGCCCGGAATATTTTATCCAATGGTTTCCCGGAAACTGCAAAGTCACCGGAAGTATCTGTTTTGCAGAAAATCCTCACCACAACGCCCCTGATTTGTGCTATGTTTTTCCCGTTGCGAAAATTACCGATACCAGGGTGGTCAATAATGAATATCTGGACTTTTCTCGGAATCCTTTTTCTGGCCCTCGGCTTTATCGGTGCCCTGTTGCCCATCATGCCCACAGTCCCCTTCGTTCTGCTTGCGGCAGCCTGCTTCGCCAAATCATCGCCGAAAATGCACCGGTGGATGCGGCAGCACCGAAAATATGGGCCGACCATTCGGAACTGGGAGAGAGAACGCTGCGTCTCCCGGAAAATGAAGATATGGTCGATTCTCATGATGACCGTCGGAGGCGGCACGTCCACCTGGCTCTTTGTTCCCCGCGGCTGGATGTCCCGGGTTGTCTTCGGGGTGTTTCTTCTGGGGGACATTGTGGTCATGATGCTCAGGGAATGCCCGCCGGAAAAAAAGGGCGGGCCGGGGGAGGATGAAAAGCAATGTCCCTGAAGAACTGCACCATTTCTGTGTTCGGGCTCGGCCTCATCGGGGGTTCTCTTGCGTGGAAGCTTCGGAGGGACGGACTTGTACAGGATGTCGCAGGATGGAGCCGGAGACCCGAAACGGTCCGGCTGGCCCACGAGACGGGCATGATCGGGCTGCCCTGCGAATCTCCGGAGGAGTGTGCCGCCCTTGGAGACGTCCTCGTCCTTGCCGTTCCCATACGCTCCATGACGGAAGTGAGCCTGATGATACGCTCCGCTGCCCGCCCCGATGTCCGGGCTGTCTTCGACCTCGCGGGCACGAAAACAGACGTGGGGCGTAAGCTTGCCCCGATCTGGGGACCCTGCTACGCAGGATTTCACCCCATGGCGGGAAAGGAGCGGGGAGGGGTGGAAAACGCTGACCCCGACCTTTTCAGGGAAGCAGTCTGCGCCGTTGTTCCCTTCGAGACCACCGATCCTTCCGTGACCGCCCTTGCGGAAGAGCTCGCGGCAGCCCTCGGGGGAAAGGCTCTTGTCACAGACGCAGCCGCCCATGACGCCGCTGCGGGATGCGTCAGCCATTTGCCGGTACTCCTTGCGGCATCGCTGGCCCTTCTCGCAGGAAGGGAGCAGGAAAAGAATCCCCTCGTTACCCTGCTTGCCGCCGGAGGGTTCAGGGATACCACCCGGGTCGCGGGAGGGCCGCCGTGGCTCGGTGCCGACATGGCGGTCACGAACGGGGAACAGGTGAAGCGCCTCGCCGGAGAATACAGGGCCATACTCGACAGGCTCCTCCTGGCAACGCCCGGGGAACTTGAAGCCCTGCTCGGACAGGCCTCCGCATTCCGTGAGGAGATGTTCGCCGGAAAGAAACGGTGGACCGGAGAAAAGAGATGAAAGCGGGGCCGGAAGAAATATACCGGCCCCGCAGCCTTCTATTTTCCCTTCGGGCGTTCGTATGACGTGGGACCCTGGGACCAGTGCGTGGTCTTCAGCCACTCCTTGGGATAGCCGAGGGGCTGCCCGATTTTGCCGCCTTCGGTGAGAAGCCCGTCGTTGTATTTCACGATCAGGTGCTCAGTGAGTTCCATCCATTTGTTCAATGCTTCGGCAGTGTTCCGCTCTGAGAAGTCTGTGAGATAATCCCTGGCGGCTGACGGGTTTGTGCCGTGCAGATCGAGGGCCTTGCGCTCCACTGCCTCGAGGGTGTTCAGGAATCCGGTTTCCAGCTGCTCCTGCAGGGATTCGATCTCCCTGTGCATATAGCTGTACTTCAGTCCCGCATAGTTTGCCAGGAAATTAAAGGTCCACCATGCGCTCTCCCGGGAGAACTTCGTGGTGTCGCACACCTCCACGGAACGGGGCAGACCGGTCACCCCGACGTGGAATGGGAGGAAAAGGGTGTCAGCAGGCTTGTCGAGGCCCAGCCACATCCGCCCCCCTATGGGATCGGGCAGCCACCCCCGTGCCTGGTTTACGAAAACGTAGCCGCAGTAGGTGACTGAAAGAGGCCGTTCCCAGGCGCCCTCCAGCTTCCGCTTCGGGTCTCCCACGTCTCCGGCGCCGTCATAGGGACCGTAGTATCGGTCCGGATATCCGAAAGGACCTGCGGCATTGCCCTTCGTAAGATCGAACTCCGTTCCTTCGTAATGGTCCCGGTGGAGCCGCATCAGGTCGCGGACGCCCAGCTTCCTGTCGGGTTTCACCGAGAACGGGTAGTCCTTCGTGAATCCGTCCTTCACCCAGGGAGAGAAATTCTTCGACGGGGCGGCAAGGGAGAGCACGCGCCATACTCTGCGGAGTGAGTAATAGGGGTGATTGTATTCGCCCAGGCTCACTGTCTTCAGCCAGTCGAGCTTTCCGTCGGACGGTTTCCACCACCCGTGTTTCTCTGCAACGGAGTGGAGATTTCCCGAGAACATTATATCCGGGTCGTCAGGATCCACTTCCCGGATGCGGAACTGGTTGGCACCCACGAAAATCTCCCCGTCGGGAACCTTCTTCGCCACCCACAGCCCGCCTGTGCCCTCCGGCGACGGAGCCATCTCGAAAACCCACGCTTCTTCCGTATCGGCTACAGGGAGGGTTTCCCCCGTGCCGTAAAGCCCGTACTGTTCAATGAGATCCCCCATGAGGCGGATGGCTTCCCTGGCCGTGCGGCACCGCTCGAGGGCGATCCGGGAGAGCTCCGCCGAGTACATGATCCGTTTTCCCGGCTCCGGTTCGGGGGTGACTTTTGAACCGTTGGTGCACTCGCCGAACATGAGCTGATGTTCGTTCATGATGCCGTAGCTCCCGTCGAAATACCCGTATGTTTCCCTCACCTGGGGGATCGTCCCCAGGGGGATCGATTTGAGCCCGGCGGTGTCGTAGCCCGGCCCCCTCTCCGCAGTGACGATCCTGGGATAGGAGAACGAATTGAACTGCGGGAATTCTCCCATAGCGGCGGCAGTGCAGTAGACAGGTCTCGAGGTTCCGGGAGCGTGTTTTGCGGCAGGAACGTAGATTATCCTCTGGTCCATGAGGTCGTTGTCATCCGAATGTGAGACCATGACCGAACCGTCGGCCGAGGCTCCCCTGGTCACGATGATGGTGGTGCATCCGTCGACAGACCGGGGAAAGAGGAAAAGGGACAGTAGCAGCAGCGCAGAAGAAACACCTTTTCTGAACATAAGAAGCCCCCCCTTGAAGAAATAAAAGCCACTCCCGATTATAAGCCGGAGGGGCTGTAATGCAAGACTTTTTTGAAAAGAAGGAGTGTTTGCTTTTTATCGGTGTCCGGCGGGAAGTTCCTGAACGCTTCCCGAAGAAAAGCGCCTTTTTCAAGGGGAATTCCGCTATACTCATAACCGGGCGTGCAGGAAAAACTGCCTGTCCAGGTAATGATATCCCGTTTTTCATTCACTCCGCTGAAGGGAGACAGATATATGGAAAAACAGGAAAGAAGCTCACGGGGAACCCTTTTCGTCCTGCTGGGGGCAGTCCTCTGGGGAACCACGGGTACTTCACAGGCCCTGGCTCCAGCCGGCGCCGACCCTGCAGTCATAGGTGCCGTGCGAATTCTCATGGGCGGTTCCGCACTGCTGTTCATTGCCATTGTGCGGAATTCCTTCAGGGGAGGCGGAAAATGGGCGTTCATGCCCACTGTCATAGCTGTCCTCGCAATGGCATCATACCAGCCCTTCTTTTTCACCGGCGTTTCAAAGACGGGCGTTGCGGTGGGGACCCTCGTGACCATCGGCAGCTCTCCCGTCATTTCCGGGGCCCTGGCGTATCTCTTTCTCGGTGAGAAGCCCGAGAGGAAATGGTACCTGTCAAGCGCAATGGCTATTGTCGGGTGTGCGATCCTTACCCTCTCCGGGGGGGCAGTGGAGACAGTGGACCCTGTCGGGGTGCTTTTTTCCCTGGGTGCGGGTTTTTCGTACTCCATGTTCGTGCTGAGCAGCAAGTACCTCCTGCGGGAGCACAGTGCGGACGCAGTAAACGGCGTTGTTTTTTTCTCCGCGGGGATCATCCTGCTGCCGGTGCTCATGTCGTCGCCACCCCTCTGGCTCGCCTCTCCCCGTGGGATCCTCGTGGCCGTTCATCTCGGCCTCATTGCTACCGCCCTGTCCTACTTCCTGTTTCTCAAGGGGCTCTCGTCCGTCCCGGCATCCACCAGCGTAACCATCTCCCTGGCTGAACCCCTCACGGCCGCGCTGCTGGGTGTTTTTCTCCTTGGCGAGCGGGTCAATTTCACCGGGGGTGCGGGAATCGTCCTCCTTTTTGCGGGGGTAGCCCTGCTGGCAGTCGGCGGCGCATCCCCGAAAAACAGAAGCACTTCCGGATGAAGGAAGAGGATCGTTCCCTGTTCTCCAGGGTTGCCTCCCGGACGCTCTTCCTAGTACAATAAAAAGAAAAAGGCAGTATTTCCCCCGGCATATTCTGCCGCCGTTTTTTTCCGGTGTTTTTCCATAGGATAAACGGAGATCATGAAGGAGAAAAGGAGTGTAGCCCATGAAATTTCTCAAGCCGCACCTTGACCGGTGCGTAGTAT
>CAYTQC010000136.1:1512-4676 GCA_964439735.1 uncultured Synergistaceae bacterium | reverse complement strand
CTTCATCCGCTCGATCTCGGAAGCGTCAAGAAGGCTTACCTGGCGGTGGGCGAAACCGAAATGCCCGTCGCCTTCAAGCCCCTTTCCCGGGATCAGAAGTCCCTTTCCAAGGTCTTTTTTCTGTATGCCTTTCTGCGGTGCGGTGCAGACCGCCCTGATGATCCCTCTCGACGTCATGGCCTAAAAATCTGCCTCCGGTATCCGTTCCAGTACGCCGAGAAGAAGGGCAAACCTTGAGGGAAGGTCACTGATCTCGATATATTCGGTGACCGAATGTGAACCGCCTCCCATTGCCCCGAGGCCGTCCACTGTGGGGACACCCATCGCGGCAGTGAAGTTCCCGTCGGAGCCGCCTCCCGTTCCCTGCCAGCGTATGTCCACGCCCGCCAGGCGTCCGGCTTCTTCCACGAGGGCACAGAGTTTCATGGTTTTGGGAGTGGGATTCATGGGTGGTCTTGTAAGGAAGAAGTCGGCGTCCACTGATATTCCCGGTGTGGCAGGATTGGCCCTGAGTTCGGCAATTTTCGCCGCTATACGGTTTTTTTCCTCCGGGATCCTGATACGAACGTCCACTGTCATGGATGCCTTCTCAGGGACAACATTTGCTCCGGTTCCCCCAGAAACCAGGCCTGCATTAAGGGTAGTGCCCTTTTCGAAATCCGTGAGGCTGTGAAGTCCCAGGATCCAGTAGGCCATCTCGTTAACGGCGCTCACGCCCTTCTCCGGTTCCACCCCCGCGTGGGCGGCTTTCCCGTTGAACGTGACCTCGATGCGGCCCAGCCCCTTCCGTTCGTTCATCAGGTTGCCGTTGGGCCGTGCAGGTTCCAGTATGACAGCCGTACGGCTCTGCTTCGCCAGTTCCTCTATCCATGAACGGGCATGCCGGGATCCGATCTCCTCCTCGCTGTTGTAGACGATGCAGAAAGATCCTTTCGCCTTTTCTTCGGTGAGAGCGCGGGCGGCATACAATCCGAAGAGCAGGCCGGATTTCATATCGTTCACGCCCGGTCCGTAGGCCCGTTTTTCATCCCTTGAGAACGGACGTTCGGTTACGGTTCCCTTCGGGAATACAGTGTCAAGGTGCCCGAGGAGGAATGCGTCGTATGGAGGTTTTCCGTTGGTGAACTTCAGGCTGGGTGCCACGGAAGAGTCAAGTTCTTTTTTCTCGACCGACCAGCCGATTTCGGCAAAGGTTTTCTCGAAGAAGGCCCCGATTTTCGCCACTCCTTCAGTATCCTTTGACTGGCTGTCTATATTTACCAGGTATTCGAGATCTTTCAGGTACTGCTCTGTGTTTAACGAAACATTCATGGGAAATTCCTCCTTTAAATAAAAAGCAGAAGGCTCACCGCCATGATCATCATTCCGACAATGAGCCCATATATTGAAACGTGATGTTCACCGTACTTTCGTGCAGAGGGAAGAAGCTGGTCCACAGATATGAATACCATGATCCCTGCCACTCCCGCGAATATGAGCCCGAAAAGGGTATCGGTAAGAAAAGGCATAAGGACGAGCCATGCAAGAAGGGCGCCCACAGGTTCGGCCAGTCCTGAGAGAAAGGAGAGGCGGAAGGCTTTTGCCCTGCTCCCGGTCGCGTAGTAGACAGGCACCGACACGGCAATACCTTCGGGAATATTGTGCACGGCAATGGCGACGGCGATCGGCACTCCGAGACGCGGATCCTGCATGGCCGCCATGAACGTGGCAATACCTTCGGGGAAGTTATGGATGGCGATGGCCATTGCGGTAAGCACTCCCATTCGCATGAGTGACTGTTCCTGTCCCTTCTGCCCTGCCAGTCCCCTCATTTCCTCCACCCTGTGCATCTCGTGGGGGTTTTCATAGGATGGGACAAATTTATCGATAAGCATGACGACGAACATTCCCACGAAAAACGCGATTGCGGTCACCCAGGAGCCCAATCTCTCGCCCAGGTCCGCCGCAAGAGCTTCCCTGGCTTTAAAGTAGATTTCCACCATGGAGACGTAGATCATCACTCCCGCAGAAAGCCCGAGAGTAAAAGCGAGAAACCGGGTGTTCGTTTTTTTCGTGAAGAAGGCCAGTGCGCTGCCTACTCCTGTAGAAAGCCCCGCGAAGAGCGTGAGTCCGAAAGCGAAAAGCAGGTTTTCCATTTCCATGATCGTATTCCCCCTGTAAAAATGCATCCGGCAAGGACACAATACATGAAACAAATGCCGGGAGTCAAGAAATCCTATTTCGCCGCTGCCGCTATGGTATGAGCTGCCGCCCTGATGTTCTCTTCCCACTCTTCTGCGAGGGGATTGACGGTTTCCACATTCGCCCCGATATTTCCGGCGATGATTTCAGCTGTCCGTCGAGAGAACTGGGGGGAAATCAGTATGCTTTTGATTCCCCTTTCTTTCGCGGAAGAAATAAGGGCTGCCAAATCGGAGGCCTTGGGCTCTTTGCCCTCAGACTCGATTGCGACTTCATCCAGTCCGTATTCCCTTGCGAGGTATCCCCATGCAGGATGAAAAACGAGAAAGGCAGTTCCCTCCTTCCCCCGGAAAAGCTCTCTGAGTTCGCTGTCAAGTTTGTCCAGCCGGGCCTTGAAATTCCTGTAGTTCCGGACGTAATGTTCCGCTCCGGCGGGGTCCAGATCAGTCAGTGCGGCGAGGATGTTCTCTGCGATAATGCCCGCTTCACGGACCCCGTTCCATACGTGGGGATCGCTCCTGTCGTGATCGTGATTATGGCCGTGCTCATCGGTATGACCATGGTGCTCTTCGTCTTTTCCCATGATCTTTTCCACCCCCCTGTCAGCGGGAAACACCCTGAGACCGGGATTTATCTTTCTGAGCCTGGGAAGGAGGGACCTTTCGAAAGGAAGGCCTATGGACAGGTAGAGTTCTGCCCTTGAGAGCGCTGCCATCTGTGCCGGAAGAGGCTCGAACGTGTGGGGATCCTGTCCCTTTTCTACGAGAACGGAGACGCGGACCCTCTCTCCGCCTACCTGTTCCGTGAAATATTTCTGGGGAGGCACCGAGACGAATACGGAAATCTCTGCGCCCGCGAAAGCCGGAAAAGAAAGAATCAGAAGACCGAGAAAAACCGAAGCAATTTTTTTTATCATGCCTTGCCTCCATTATGGAAGGGGGCCCTGCCCCCGTTCTGCAAATTTGACGTCATTTCGGGAAACC
>CAYTQC010000136.1:0-1412 GCA_964439735.1 uncultured Synergistaceae bacterium | reverse complement strand
TGTATTCTCAGGACGCTTCCGCTGAAGAAGGAGAGCAGCAGTCCTCTTTCCCATGCGCGGTAACAGATTTTTGCCGCTGCTTCGCCGTTGCGTTCTTTTGTTTCACGGTCCTTTACAAGGTCTACACCGATGGAGAGCCCGATTCCTCTCACGTCGCCGATGATTTCGTATTTTTTCTGCATTTCGAGAAAACGGTTCTTTATATGCGCTCCGAGATCAACAGCGTTCTGCAGCAGATTTTCCTCCCGTATGACCGAGATGGTTGCAAGGGCGGCAGCGCAGCAGACAGGGTTCCCGGCTGCAGTGAAAAGGTGGGCAGGGGCCTGCCATTTTTCCATAAGGTCAGCCCTCGCAACGACTGCGCCGAGCGGAAGTCCCGAAGCTATGGCTTTTCCCATGACAATGGCATCGGGCACAACATCGAAATTTTCGATTCCGAACCATTTGCCGGTCCGGCCGAAGCCCTGCTGGACCTCCTCCGAAACGAGAAGAATTCCGTATTCGTCGCAGAGTTTCCGGAGGGACTGCATGTATTTCTTCGGAGGCACCACAAGCCCTGAATCTCCCTGTATGGGCTCGATCACAATAGCAGCAGTTTCATCAGGGGGAATATTCGTTGAAAAGGCTGTCCGTATCTGCTCAATGGCGAAGTCTGAGACTTCATCTTCGGTCATCCCGGGGAAAGGGGTGCGATACGGATCAGGATACGGAACATGGTAGATATCCGGAAGCAGCGGCCCAAGTTTCCTGTGCATGTTCAGGCTTACAGCGCTCATTGAAAGGGCGCCGTAGGTGCTTCCGTGGTAAGCCCTGAGGTATGCGAGGATTTTAGGACGCCCCGTGGCTATCCTGGCGAGCTTGATAATTCCGTCGTTTGCATCTGAACCTGCGAGACCATAATAGGCTCTTTTGCGGAAATCTCCCGGGGTTATGGCGAGAAGTTCTTTCGTCAGGTCGATGATGGGTTCATGGTACATATAGACGTGGGTATAGAGAATGAGGTCTTCTGCCTGCCTGCGGATCGCTTCCACCACTTTCGGATGGCAGTGCCCCGTGTTCACTGCTCCTGCACTTGCAAGGAAGTCGATATAGGTGTTGCCGTCAACATCCTCAACGGTGGCGCCTCTCCCTTTCCTGACTACCAGGGGATAATACGGCAGCTTGGCCGCCGGCGACGTTATAGCCCTGTCTTCTTCCACGAGGCGAAGGCATTGGCTGATATCTCTTTTTCCGGTAAACATTTCGTGTTCATCTCCTTGCAGTTGTTTTCAGGCGCGGCGATTTCCGCACGACAGTGAAAAAAGGCGGGAGGCATGCCGGACACAGCCGCTGCCTCCCGCCTCTCTAAGGAGCAAAGATCAGCGGGCTATGCCCGACTCCTTGTAGATACGGTCCATAAGATCCTTGCCGAC
>CAYTQC010000135.1:0-4720 GCA_964439735.1 uncultured Synergistaceae bacterium | reverse complement strand
GCATGCAGGATGTTCACTGGTTCGGAGGACAGATCGGCGGAGAGTTCCAGGGATACGCCCTCGGAAACATCCTTTCGGTCCAGTTTTACGAGGAAGCCCTGAAGGCAAGGCCTGAAATACCTCTTGAAATATCCGGGGGGAAGTTTGATACTCTCCACGGATGGCTCAGGGAGAACATCTACCGGCACGGGAGCAAGTTCACCGCGCCGGAACTGATCGAGCGGGTTACCGGCAGGGGCATTGATATTGAACCCTATATCAGATACCTCCGGGTAAAATATGGAGATCTGTACAAGATTTGACGTACTCCCCACGGATAAATCCGGGGCTTTACGGCGTTCTTCTTGTAACGATCCTGTCTCAAAAAATTGCCAGGAGTTTTCCCCGCCTACCCTGCCAATGACCTTCATCGGGATATTCTGGGTTGAAAAAAAGAAAAACCGGGAAAAATCCTGGGATTGACCTTTCCTGACTTATTATGATACACTTCTTTATAAGAATTATTTCGGAGGTGAATATCTAATGGAAAGAAAAGGAATCACCACTATGAAGGGAAACCCCATGACACTCATCGGCCCTGAACTGAAACCGGGCGATAAAGCACCTGATTTTACCGTACTCGACCAGACAATGGCGCCGAAGACCCTCAGGGATTTCGACGGCAAGTTCAAAGTAATATCGGTTACGCCGTCACTCGATACCCCCGTGTGCGATCTCCAGATCCACTGGTTCAACGAGGACGCAGCCAATCAGCCCAAGGATGTGGCGGTGCTCAATATCTCCATGGATCTGCCCTTCGCCATAAAGAGATTCTGCGCCACCGGGGGGATTGACAAGGCAGTGGCGCTCTCGGACCACAGGGACGCATCCTTCGGAACAAACTGGGGAGTGCTCATGAAGGAGCTCCGCCTCCTCGCACGATCCATTTTTGTAGTGGACAAGGAAAATGTGATCCGCTACGCGCAGATCGTACCGGAGCAGACTGCTGAACCGGACTACGATGCCGCGCTGAGTGCGCTGAAAGCGCTGATGTAAAAGAAACGGAACGAAGCGAAAGTACACGGGCCCGGAGAAATTCCGGGCCCGTGTTTTTGCGGAAACTTAAATCATTTTTTCGGGGTGAACGACTTCGTCAAACGTTTCAGGTGTCAAAAATCCGAGTTTTACTGCAGCCTCCTTCAGAGTCAGTCCTTCCGTGTAGGCAGTCTTGGCAACTTTTGCCGCGTTATCGTATCCTATGTGGGGGTTCAGGGCCGTCACGAGCATGAGGGAATTGTTCAGGTTTTCCCTGATCCTCTTTTCATTGGGGCGTATGCCTTCGGCGCAGTTGTCGTTGAAGGACCGGATACCGTCCGCCAGCAGGTTTGCCGACTGAAGAAAGTTATAGATACACACCGGCATGAATACGTTCAGCTCGAAATTTCCCTGAGATGCCGCCATTCCCACTGCCGTATCGTTACCCAACACCTGAACGGCCACCATGGTCAGGGCCTCGCACTGTGTGGGATTTACCTTCCCCGGCATGATGGAGCTCCCCGGCTCGTTCTCGGGGATGAGGATCTCCCCGAGTCCGCAGCGCGGGCCGCTCGCGAGCCACCGGACATCATTGGCGATCTTGAAAAGGTCCGCCGCCAGCGCTTTCAGCGCCCCGTGGACGAACACCAGGGCATCCCTGCTCGTAAGGGAATGGAATTTATTGGGCGCCGTGACGAATTTTTGACCTGTCAGCTCCGATATGACCCGAGCGACCTCTTCAGCGAAACCTGACGGCGCATTCAGTCCGGTTCCCACAGCCGTCCCCCCAAGAGCCAGCTCACGCAGCTTTTCCGAAGAGTCTGAAATCATCTCCCTGCCCTTTGTCAGCATCTCTTTCCAGCCGCTGATCTCCTGGCCGAGCGTCAAGGGTGTCGCATCCTGCAGGTGAGTTCTCCCGATCTTGATTATGTGCATGTACTCCTCTGAGAGACGGGAAAGAGTGTGTTCAAGCATCGCAACCGCCGGAAGCAGCTTCCGTTCAACGACCGCCAGCGCCGCGATATGCATGGCGGCAGGAAACGTATCATTGGAGCTCTGGGACTTGTTCACATGATCGTTGGGGTGAATGGCAAGCGTTCCTCCGGTCAGTTCGTTGGCCCTGTTGGCAACAACTTCGTTCACGTTCATGTTCGTCTGCGTGCCGCTTCCGGTCTGCCAGACCGACAGAGGGAAATGGCCGTCCAGGTCTCCGCGGATGATCTCATCGCACACCTCCGAGATCGCTGCGGCACGGGCGGCATCAAGCACTTCAAGCCTGTTGTTGACTATAGCCGCGCCCTTTTTGATAAAAGCGAGTGCCTGAATGACTTCCCCGGGTATTTTTTCGGAGCCGATCCTGAAATTTTCAAAACTCCGCTGGGTCTGGGCCCCCCAGTACCTGTCCGCCGGGACGTTCACTTCTCCCATGGTATCCCGCTCTATTCTGTATTCCATAGTTTTCATCCTTCTTTCCTGTAGGGTTTGACAGGTGATGCCTCTGATCCCAAAAAAGATTTTCATATTTCTTTTATACTACCATCCTTCCGGCCGAAGTAAAAAGTTACAATAGAGACGGCGCACAAGAGGGGAGGATTGTTCATGATCGCTTCGCAGTTCGGCTGTTTCTTTTTTGATCTCGACGGAGTGCTGTACGTGGGAGGGACTGCAACGCCCGGTGCAGCTGAGACCCTTGATACCCTTCGCTCCATGGGAAAAAATATCCGTTTCCTCACCAACAACCCCACCATGCGGATACGTATCGCCGATCGGCTGAGGGGACACGGAATTGCAGCCGAGATGGATGAGATCATCACAGCAGGGTCTGCCACCGCAAAATATCTTGCTGCTGAGAGAATAAAGAAGGCCTGGGTCATCGGGGAACAGGGACTTCACAGGGAGATCGAAATGGCAGGCATATCCGCCGCTGGTGAGGAGGACTGTGAAGCCGTGGTGATCGGGTGGGACGAAACGGCAACCCTGGCGGCGGTGAGGCGCGCGGCCCTTGCCATACGCAAAGGCGCCCTTTTCATCGCCACGAACATGGACCGGACGTTTCCCACTCCCGAGGGGCCTGTAGCGGGAGTGGGCGCACTTGCGGAAGCCCTGCGCACAGGCTCTGGAAAAGATCCCGTGGTCGTGGGCAAGCCCTTTGAGCCCATGTTCCGGGAGGCTCTCGACTCCGTAAGGCTGCCGTCTGACCGGATCGTCATGATCGGGGATACTCCCGAAGTCGATATCCTCGGAGCGCACCGTGCGGGGATAACAGCACTGCTCATGGGTGACGCCGATACACCGGGCGAAGGGGATTTCCGCCGGCCCGACGGGAGGATCACCGTACTTCCGGACCTGTTCGATCCTGACCGGGAAACAGGTCTCTGGCATCTGCCGAGGACAGACTGAAACAAAGAGTCAGTCCAATCCCCTGGATGCTCCCGGCACGTTTTTCCTTCTGAAAAAGCGTTCCCGGAACCTGGCAGAGGCCCCGGGAACGCTTTTCGTTTTTTCCCTTCTGTTCTTTGTTGGAACTTCAGCTTAAAGAGGCAAGAAGGAAACCGACAACTATGGAGACGGACCAGAGCGACGCCCCGAAGAGCATCCCCCGTACTCCGGCCTTTTTCACCACAGAGCTGTGAAGTCCGAATCCGACCATGTAGAGTGCGACTGCCATAAAGACTTTTCCCGCAGAAGCAAGGGATTTAAAAAAAGCCGGAAAGGGCAGCACCGAGGCCGTAACCGAAGCGAGAAGGAAGAGGATGATGAACAGTGGGACAGAGAGTTTTCCTTTCTCCCCCCGCTGCAGGGAGAGAAGGAATACGATGGGCGTTATCCAGAGGGTCCGGGTAAGCTTCATTATGGTGGCTGTGGAGAGGGATGCGTCGCCGAGGACAGCCGCCGCCCCCACAACTGAACTGGTATCGTGGATGCTCAGGGCGCACCAGATCCCGTACTGTTCCGGGGTGAGAGAAAAAAATCCCGCAAGAAGGGGAAAGGCGAAAAGGGCCACTGTGTTCAGCAGGAAGACCACTCCCATGGAGACGCCGATCTCTTCGTCCTTCGCCTTCATCACCGATGAAACCGCTGCGATCGCGCTTCCTCCGCAGATGGAGGTCCCGAAAGTAATGAGCTTCATGGTGGCCGGATCGAGGCGGAAGAACCGAAGCAGGAAAAACCCGAGGGAGATGATGACGGCCAGGCTGACGGCAGTCTGCCAGAATCCCTGGCCTCCGACCGTTATGACCTGCCTGATGTTGAGCCCGAATCCGAAGAGCACCACAGCGGTATTTAGGGCAAGCTTCCGCATCTTGCCCAGGTCTGCAGGCGCGGCAGAAGGAACGAGATTGGCCACTGCAGCGCCAAGCACCAGAGCGATCCCTACGGCCCAGGTCTTCGTCTGGGGAAGCAGGGCAAGAATCACTACTGCAGCCATGAAAAAGAGAAACGGGGCGTTTTTTCTGTCCGGTTTCACGGATCTTTACTCCCTGCCGCCGGGGAACAGTACCCCGTCGAAATATTGCCGGTAGTGGAAAAGGGCCGGTATTCCCCCTGTATGGACGAAGAGGATCTTCTCTCCCTTTTTGCAGAATCCCTTCCCGATAAGGTCAAGCATTCCTGCAAAAGCCTTCCCGGTGTAGACGGGGTCCAGCAGGATCGATTCGCTCCTGGCAAGAAGCACGACCGCGTTGATCATGGCCTCGGTGGGAAGAGA
>CAYTQC010000134.1:0-4727 GCA_964439735.1 uncultured Synergistaceae bacterium | reverse complement strand
CGGTGGTTCCCTTGCGGATATCATTCGTGTCCATGTTTCCTCCGTGGGCGGCAGGCGTTCCCGTGGGGAAGCTTCCTTCACCCGGGGCGACTCCAATGACGCCCACCATAGGTTTCAGGGGCAGCGTTATTCCGGCGAAAGTGCAGGTTCCTTTCTCCTCGTCCGTCATGACCGTCCTGGTGACTGATGATCCGACCTTGCCCGGAAGAACGCCCTCACCGGGAATAACCACCGAAACGGCCTGTTTTCCCACCTCGATGTTCTCAATAAAAACTCCGAGGAGATCGCCCTTATCCGCTCCCTTGACAGCCACCGGGCCTGTGGCAGGGTTGATGTAATCAAAGTTGATCTCTGTGCACAGGTCATTTTCCGACCTGATCTGCCCGGCGAAACAGTCGTTCGTCTCGAAGAGGATCCTCTCCCCGGGAAAAACCTCCAGGACGGGCTTCATGTCAGTGGAAAAAGCGTAGATGTTTGTATCCGAACGCACGATCTTCATATATACTCCCTCCAGTTCCTTAAAAGCAGGATACGTATCGTTACGGTCTTTACCAGAGTACCCCATTTTTGAAAGAGGGGCAATCGCACGTCAAAAAAGGGCCTCCGAACTCCGGAGGCCCTTGAATTCCATTGCCTGATTTTCTTTCACTCATAACCCCTCACGGGGGTCTTCAGCTTCCTCAGGTACTGCCCTGCCTGGGGGCCGGCTTAAATTCCTTTTTTCCGGATCCTGGACCGGAGATACCCTCTTCCATGGAAATTGAGTTGAGCAGACTCGTAAAGGTGGATTCATGCTTATCCATGGCGCTGTCTTCTCCAATGGAGACCATGAAGGCCAGGCATTCTCCTTTTCCGGCCATGAGAACAACGCTGACAAATATCTCAGCCCCGTCAGACGTTCCCGAACCGCTGAACTCGATCGCTTTGATGCCGTTGATGTCAAACTCGGTCCCGTCATCGAGCTCGAGATCGGAGACTACATCATCCGCAACCTCAGCCACCATGTCCATGGCTTTTTCAAACGCTTCTTCGCCTTCCGTTTCTCCGAAAAATATCACCATATCCTCTGCGGGAGAGGTAAACATTGTCCCTATCCTTGAATCTGCAGGCTTCCATGATGAGGGAAGCGAAAAAGAAATTCCCGCCCCCTTAAGAACATAGGATTCAGCGAATGAGGGAACGGCGGATGACAGGGTAAAAAGCACGACAAATACTGACATGAAAAGCTTTTTCATGAATTTCATCCTCTCTGAAATGAGTGTGGACAACGGAATGACCTGCATGGAAACACTGGCTGAAGGAATTTGTTATTTATAGTAACACACTATACTGCATGGTCAACAAAAATAAGGCAAAATATTTACCAGTTTCTCATTTTCTCAGGGATCATTCCTTCCATGCCTTCTTACCACCGGTTCTGACCGAATAAAAAACCGCCCCGCAAAGGGGCGGCAAAAAAGTGATCCGGCCTACTTCAGCACCATCTTTTTCTCCCCGGACTGGTAGACTGCAGAGAGCCCGGCATAAATTTCCCTGATCGTATCCATCCGGGACCGGGCACGGTCCGGTTCCTTCACTCCCCGGGATAAATCCTGCAGAGACCTGCTCGTATAATAGATATTCTCCTTCGTGGGTTCCGCACATCCGAAGACCTCTCGAAGCATGCGCAGATCGTGGGGAATATTGAAATCGTCCTGCGTCTGCTCGTACCCGAAAAAGTAGTAGATATCGCGGAAACCGGCCCAGGCAAGGGCGGAAATGCACATGGAACAGGGTTCGTGAGTGGACAGGAAAATGCAGTCAGACGGGTCAGGATGCCCCTGCAGCTCGTAGAAAAGCTTGATAGTGTACACCTCCCCGTGCCAGAGGGGAGAAAAAGCCTCGTGATTCGTCCCGGCGACCACCAGGGAAAGATCGTCTCTCCGGAGGACTGCGGCTCCGAATACCTTGTTTCCGAGAGTCACGCCCCGTGCCGTAAGAGGAACAATATCTCCCTCGATAACGTCAAGCATCCGGAAAAAAAGCGTATCCCTTTCCATCAGTCAGGCTCCTTTAATAGACCTTTTTCAGCTGCTATCTCCATGGCCGCAGCTATGATCTTCTCCTGCACCGACCCTTTTTCAACGGGCCTCCACGAGGCCCACTCGGGAAAAACGAATCACTGGTCCACGAGGCCGAGAGAATCCAGTGTGAAATCGTAAAGATCCTGGACCCTGTAGCCCGTGCCGTCCTTTTTGATGTTCCACTGCTGGACCTCGAGAAGGTTCTGCTCCGGGATAACAAGGTGAACGTAGGTCTCAAGCACGGGTTCAGCCCCCGGAACACAGTCCTTCACCATTTTTGTTTTGTCTGCGAAGAGAGAGTATACGACACCGTCCTGCTCAGCCGCTTTCCGGATATCACCCCTCCACGCCCAATGCTTCGACTGGGCCCACCCCGGGGCCGAAACCGCCAACAATACTGCCGTAAGCAGCAATATCCCCCAATATTTTTTCACTCTTCTCACTCCTTCTCTTAACTTAATTTCTGTAAACGTAACCCCTAAAAACATATTTTACCAGTTGACAGCCGGGAAAGGACAGTGGATTATGTCGGGAAAGGAAAAAATGAGGTGAAATCATGTCAATCAAATACCTTCGGGTCATAAACAGGGATCAGTGCATCGGCTGCTTCAGCTGCATGTACGCCTGCAGCCGGATGGTCCGCAATTCTGCAGGAAGCGGCAAGGCAGCCCTTCGCGTGAAAGGATACGCCGGTGTGGAGGGGGCCTTTTCAATAAGAGTATGCGCCAGGTGTGCCGATCCTGACTGCGCAAAAGCATGCCCCACAGGGGCACTCTCCCCTGCACCGGACGGGGGCGTCCGGCTGAAAAAGGATCTCTGCATTTCCTGCGGAGCCTGCGTGAAGGCCTGCACTATCAGCGCACTCCAGTGGGACGAGGAGGAAAAGCAGCCCATACCCTGCATCTTCTGCGGCCAGTGCGTGAAGTACTGCCCCAACGACGTCCTCGCAATGCAGGAAATGCCGGAAAAAGAGGCGGATCAGCGATGAAAGGCACAGTTCTGCACGTGGACCTTACAGCAGGAACATCCCGAATCGTTCTTCACGAAGACATTTTCTCCGGATACCTGGGCGGTTCGGCTGCAGGCACCGAGCTTCTCTTCAGGTACGGGGACCCCCGGGCCGACCCTCTTGCACCGGAAAGCCCCGTCATTTTCGCCATCGGCCCGTTCAGCGCATTATATCCGGTAGCCACAAAGACCGCAGCCCTGTTCAAGTCCCCTCTCTCGGGGGAACTTGGAGAATCCCACGCAGGGGGACGCCTCGCCATGTCGCTGCGGGAGGCGGGCATCGATGCACTTATCATGACCGGCAAGGCTGAGCGCCCTTCGTATATGGTGATCGAAAACGAAACTGTCGCCGTTAAATCCGCATCGACGTTCTGGGGCCAGTCAGCTTCCGCTGCAGACCGGATACTGCGTGAAGCAGAGAGCAGGAGCGGGCGGAAAATCTCCATAGTCAGGATCGGTCCTGCGGGGGAACGGCTCTCCCCCATGGCCTGCGCTACGGTGGACGGCTCCCGGCACTTCGGCAGACTGGGGCTGGGCGCCGTCCTTGGGAGCAAGAACCTCAAGGCCATTGTCGTCAGCGGGACGAAAACCCTTCCCCTTGCGAAACCAAAGGAATTCAAGACTGTTTATGATATACTCTATGACCGTGTCGTGAAGTCGAAGGAAATGAAAAAATACCACGATCTCGGTACTGCGGCCAACGTTCGCCCCCTCTCCATGATCCGGGGTCTTCCGACGAGAAACTTCACCCAGGGCAACTTCGAGGGTGCAGAGGCAATTTCCGGAGAGCGGTTCGCAAAGGATTTCCTGGTGCAGCATACCGCCTGCGCCCACTGCCAGTGCGGCTGCATCCATCTCGCGGAACTCAGGGAAGAGTTCGCACCTTTCCATTACAGCACGAACAGGGTGTCATATGACTATGAGCTGATCTACGCCATGGGAAGCATGCTCAGCCTATCCTCGCCGGAGGATATAATGAAGCTTCTCCTGCTCACTGAAAAACAGGGATGGGATGTCATTTCCCTCGGATGTACCCTTGCGTGGGCGACTGAATCATTCCTCAGGGGAGCACTTTCACTCGAGGAAACCGGAGGGCTTCCTCTGGCCTTCGGCGACGGTGCCGCCTATCTTGAGATGCTCGGCCGCATGGTAAAAGGGCAGGGAGAGTTCTATAGGGACCTCGAAAAGGGGTGTGCCTTCTGTGCCCGAAAATACGGCGGGGATGAATGGGCCATCCAGTACGGGGGCGTCGAGCCCGGAGGGTACATGACCGGCGAGAACTTCGCCCTCACCTGCATGATGGGGGTGCGCCATTCCCACCTGGACGACACGGGATACTCCATCGACCAGAAGCTCCTGAACGCTGACCAGCCCCTGGAAGAACAGGTTAGGGCCCAGGTGAAGGAAGCACAATGGCGCATGGTGCTCAATTCACTCATGATCTGCCTCTTCGCACGGGGCGTTTATGACGGACAGATCATTCTCGAGGGGCTTGCAGCCCTTGGTCTGAAATGGGACAGCTCAAGCCTGCAGGAAATGGCGGAAAAGTCCCTGCTCCGGAAATACGAATGGAAAGCCCTCTGCGGCTTTGACCACAACTTTGTGAAGATCCCGGAAAAAATGTACTCGGTACAGACCGCTACGGGGCTCATGGGA
>CAYTQC010000133.1:0-4731 GCA_964439735.1 uncultured Synergistaceae bacterium | reverse complement strand
ACATCGAGCAGGCCCCTTGCGATGCCCGGGTATGCGTGGAGATTGGGCATGGCGTTCAGTGTCCCCGTGAGCCCTTCGGCAAAGACTGCCGCTCCGGCTGCCGAGGCCTCATCGAAGGAGATCTCCGGGTCCGGCATTGAAAGAGCGAGGACTATTGCACCGGGATTCATCCTGCGGACATGATCCGCCGATATCTTTCCCCGCGACGAGAGTCCCACGAAGACATCGGCGCCGTTCATCGCGTCGTCGATCGAACCTGTCCTTCCTTCAGTATTGATCCTCGTTGCCATCTCTTCCTGGACGAAGTTCATGCACCCGTTTCCCGGCCCCAGGATGCCGCACCTGTTCAGAATGGTCATCCGCTCAACTCCCGCGTGCAGAAGCAGACGGGCTACCGCGATACCTGCGGCTCCGGCCCCGAGGATAACGACGGAGATCTCCCCGAGCTCCTTTTCCACCAGCCTGAGGGCGTTCATGAGCGCAGCGAGAACGATCACCGCAGAACCGTGCTGGTCGTCGCAGATGACCGGGATATCGAGCTCTTCCTGGAGTCGTTCCACTACGGTGAAGGAATTGGGACTCGATACGTCCTCTATGTTGATCGCCCCGAATGTAGGTGCCGCAAGTTTTGCCATGGCAATTATATCTTCCGCACCCTTCGCGTTGATGCACAGGGGTATGGCGTTCACGTCTCCGAAGTTCTTGAAGAGAAGGCACTTTCCCTCCATGACCGGCAGTGCTGCCTCCGCCCCGATATTCCCCATACCCAGAACGGCTGTGCCGTCGCTTATAAGGGCGAGACGGTTGCCTCTTCCGGTGTACTCGTAAATATCTTCGGGATTTTCCTGGATCGCCCTGGCCGCCCATACCCCTCCCTGGACGTAGGCCACTGCGAGGTCTTCTTCGTTCCGGATGTTCACTGTGGGGTAGATGCGTATCTTGCCCCGGGCCCTGCGGTGAAGCTCAAGCGCCTTTTCCCTGTCGATGATCACTTTTCGGATGGCCTCCTTCCGTTCACAAGCGGAGTTTCCCGGGTCAGTCCTGATCCTTGAAAAGGGGAAGCAGTTCTTTGAATTCCGGGGTCCCTGATCTTCCCATCAGGTGATAGATCACCGTCTCCGAAGGCACCACCAGTGCCCCCGCGTCGGACATCGCGGCCAGCGCCATGTCTGATTTCTCCGGGTCCCGGCTTCCGCAGGCATCTGCTGCGAGCACCACTGATCGTCCTTTTTCAAGAAGGTCCAGAACCGTCGCCAGGATGCAGATATGTGTCTCTATGCCGAAGATCACCGTGACCGGCCGGTCCCGGGATGCGAGAAGAGACTCGAAACCTTCCTCATCGCAGCAGGAGAATGAGGTCTTCTCGAATCGTGGCGCATCCCGGGGAATAGCGGCGAGGATCTCGCTGTCCGTGGGACCAAGCCCCTTCGGATACTGCTCTGTGTAGAAGAACGGCACCGACATCACTTGTGCCGCCCTCGCCAGCTTCACCGTGTTTCTCCGAACAGACTCGAAACCGAAAATAGCCGGCAAAAGCCGTTCCTGCACGTCCACCATCACCATCCGGGCACTTTCGCGCCGCACTCTGAATGGAATCATTTTGCCACCTCCGGAAAAAATCTCTCCCTATTGTACCCCATGGAGGCCCTGTACGGTTGCCTTCAGGTCTTCTGCACGGTACAATGATATACAAAGATTCCCTCCGAGCCATGGAGCCTAAAGGCACAGCCCACGGGTCCATGGCCGACAGGGCGCATCCGGAAACGGGCGCGCCTCCCGATCCGGCAAGGAGGGAAGGACGCTTTCCCTGCGCCTTTCCCGCAAGATCCGTGCGGGGGAGGCTTTTTTTTAGGAGGTGGAGATTCCTGGATTATCTTGCCGACGGCTTTTTCAAAGGTATATCCCTCATCTTCTCCATGGAGGAGGAAGTCTGGACCGCCGTATTCACCACGTTGAAACTCTCGGGACTTTCCATGGTTGTCACGCTCCTTTTCGGTGTGCCGGGCGGCTTTTGTCTCGGATACTTTTCGTTTCCGGGCAAAAAAATACTTCGGGTGACGGTAGACACGCTCCTGTCCATCCCCACGGTCGTCGTAGGCCTCTTTGTCTATGCCTTCATTTCAAACCGGGGCCCGCTGGGACAGTATGGCCTTCTCTTTACCATTCCCGGCATGGCCATAGGGCAGACGATCCTCGCCCTTCCCATAGTTGTTGCCCTCACCGCGTCGGCCGTTGAAACCATGGACAGCAGGCTCCGCTTCACTCTCCTCACCCTCGGTGCCGGGGGAAAAAGACTCCTCCTTTCCACCCTCTGGGAGAGCAGGCACCAGATCCTGCTTGCGGCGGTCACGGCCTATGGACGGGTCACCGCGGAAGTAGGCGTGTCCATGATGATCGGGGGCAACATCAAGTGGCACACCCGGACCATCACCACCGCCATAACCCTGGAAACGGGGAAGGGAGAATTCTCCACGGGTATAGCCCTCGGACTGCTCCTTCTCGCCCTGTCCTTCGTGCTCAACTGGTCTCTCGCATTCCTTCGGCGGAGGACGGAGTCATGAACAGCGCTGCCGCTCCGCTGTACGAGATCAGGGACCTTGCGTGTTCCTACGGGGACGATCCTGTACTATTCATCGACAGGCTCGATATTCCCGCCGACGGACCCACTGCATTCATCGGGCACAACGGGAGCGGAAAGAGCACCCTGCTCAAAGCACTGGCCTTTCTCCTGAAGCCCGCATCGGGAACCATCCGCTTCCTCGGCGGCGATACGGCGGGCAGGGAAAACGAGTTTCGCCGACAGGCCACACTCCTGCTCCAGGAACCCTACCTCCTGAGACGCACCGTTTTTGAAAACATTGCCTACGGCCTGCGGGCAAGGAACGATACAAAAGGGCTTCGAGACAGGGTGGCGGAAGGGCTTGAAATGGTGGGCCTTCCCGCTGATTTCGCCAAAAGGGAGTGGTTCCAGCTCTCCGGTGGAGAAGCGAGGCGGGTCGCCCTTGCATCCCGCCTGGTGCTCCGTACAAGGGCGCTGCTTCTCGATGAGCCGACCGCCAACGTTGACGAGGAAAACGCTATCCTCATAGCGGGCGTGGTGAAAAACTCGTGGAAACAATGGGGGACTGTATCCCTTGTGGCCTCCCACGATCTCCAGTGGCTTGAGGGTGTCTGCAGCCGCACCGTGTCCATGAAGCGGGGAAAGATCGAGTCCACCGCAGGTTGAACCTCCTTTTCCCGAAGTATTCCCCCCCGCTTTTTTTCAGTTGTGGGGCATTCAAGTATGTGTTATGCTTCCCCCATAATATGATCCGCGGAGGTTTCTATGACATTCGATCGGGGTTTTGAGGAAAACTGGACGGTAGGGGAGATTCTTTCGGCCATGGCGGGAACGGAACACCCCGGGTACATAAAGAAAATAATATTGCAGCTGCAGCAGTGGATGGAAGAGTCCATGTCGCCGGAAGGGGCGGACCAGGGGGGCGATCCCCTGTCAGCACTCTTCGACAGTGTTATGGAAATGGACGGGGAGAAACTTTTCACCAGGCTCGAATGGGTAGATGAATATGCGGACCTTCTCCCCAACCTGAAGAAGCCCTCCGGCCACGAGGATGTGATCGTTCTCAACGTCGGACCCACGGACTTCGAGGACAGCATCAGGATGGCCATCGACTACGCCTCCCTTTTCAACCGGAAACTCTGCCGCCGCGTGTGGATGATCAGCGATACATTCATCATCTCCGACATCTATCGCTACCTTTCCCACATCAAGGCGCTCGGTGCCCAGGGAGTGGTCTTCCGTTTCCTTCAGGTCACGCCGTGGGGGTGGACGGAGATCCCCCTTGCAGCGGATAACGCTCCGGGAAACAGGATCGTCTGGAACAACAGGAAAGACGAAGCCACACCGGGAGAAGACGAAAGAAAACGGGACGATCGTTTGACGAGGTAGCCAAGGGGTGCTACAATCTTCGCCGTTGCCGGTCACAATACCGGCATCTTCAATGTCGGGGCGTAGCGCAGTCTGGTAAGCGCGCCTGGTTCGGGACCAGGAGGTCGGAGGTTCAAATCCTCTCGCCCCGACCAAAACAAGAACTCTGGAGAGGTTCCGGAAAACCCGGAGCCTCTTTCTCATTTCCCTGTCGGCATAATTTATTGACTAATACTGATGAAGTTGGTATAATCACATTCCGGAGAAAAAATATGGCTGACCGTACAGTAGCGCAGAACCGAAAAGCCCGGCACGATTATTTCATCCTTGAGACCTTTGAATGCGGCATCGTCCTTACCGGCACCGAGATAAAGTCTGTCCGGGACGGCAAGGTCAATCTCAAGGAAGGGTACGCCATTATCCGGAACAGAGAGCTCTGGCTCGTGGGGGTCCATATCTCCCCCTACGAAAAGGGAAGCTACTATAATCACGAGCCCCTGAGGGACCGAAAGCTCCTCATGAAGAAGAACGAAATACTTCGTCTCTTCGCGAAGGTCCGGGAAAAAGGGCTCACCCTCGTTCCCCTTTCCGTCTACCTGAAAGAGGGGAGGCGGGCCAAAGTGGAACTCGCCCTGGTGAAGGGAAAACTCCTTCACGACAAGCGGGACACCATAGCCGAGCGTGACGCCAAAAGAGACATGGAGCGTGTCGTACGGCAGCGGAACAGGGAAGACTAAATCGCAGGCTTTGGGGCCGACTGGTCTCGACGGCAAGACGGAGGGTCTGGAAGAGCGGGCCGAGGT
>CAYTQC010000132.1:0-4746 GCA_964439735.1 uncultured Synergistaceae bacterium | reverse complement strand
TCCGAGGTGCCTGTATAGGCTGCGAGACCACCCCTGCCCACAAGTTTCCTCAACACTTCCTTTTCAGACAACCCGCTGTTGAAACACATTCTCACAAGGTCTCCCGCAGGAAGTCCCCCCGAACGTTCAGGGGAAAAAGGCCCGAAGTCATTGGCGCTGTTAAGATCGGTCATTTTCCCCTTTTCATGAGCACAGACCGTAATTCCTCCGCCGATATGGGCTACGATGAAGTTCAGTTCATCCCAGGCTTTCCCGAGATCTTTGGCGGCACGGCGCACTGTTGCCTTTATATTGAGGGCGTGCCCGAGAGATATTTTGGGAAGTTCAGGAATACCGGTGATCCCGGCCAGTGGATTCATTTCGTCGACCGCAACGGGATCGACTATAAAAGCCGGCATCCCCCTGGGACGGCAGATGGCGTCAGCAAGTATCCCTCCCAGGTTGGACGCGTGTTCCCATGGTTTTCCTTTGCGGAGCCGTATCAGCAGGACATCATCCACTTTATAGGTTCCTCCGGGAATGGGTTCGACAAGCCCGCCGCGCCCCGCAACTGCAGAAAGGTCATCAAACGAGAAACTGTGGTTCCGTACCGCTTCTCCGATAGTCTCCAGGCGGAACTCGAATTGGGAGGCAACGGACTGGAAGGCACCTATAGCTTCAGGATCATGCCGTACGGTTTCCCTCCAAATTTCTTCTTCGTCACTGTACCAGGCAATTTTCGTACTGGTGGAGCCGGGATTTATCGCAAGAATCTGAAAGGCCATTCCGAATTTCTCCCCTTCCTGCCGAAGAAGCATGTCTACATTTTTCTGATTCCATGTGTCTAAACAGAACATATTATACAGTATATCTCAAATGCAGAAAGCATTACGGAATAAAAAGCTTGTAGCTTTTCCGGTCGAAGGAAAAACCTTCTTCTATCACTTCAATACAAAGATCAGACGCCTCAGGGTCATACCACGATCCCCTGTTTTCCCTTATTTCGCCGAAAGCCTTCCCGATTCCAAACCCGGGGCGGTACGGCCTGTCGGATGAAATGGCTTCCACAACATCGGCAACCGAGAGAAAGCGGGCTTCCCTGCAGATAGCGTCCCCCTGCAGTCCAAAGGGATATCCTGACCCGTCAATGTGCTCATGGTGCTGGATCACTATGTCTGCAAGCGGCCAGGGAAGATCGGCTGACGACAGTATTTCCCATCCATAGAGCGCATGGTTCCTGATAATTGAGAACTCTATCTCAGACAGTCTCCCGGGTTTCGAGAGAATAGACGACGGAATCGTTATCTTTCCCAGATCGTGAACAAGTCCGGCATAATAAACGGTTTCCTGAAACGTTTCATCATATCCGCCGCGTTTTGCCATGGCCTGTGCAAGATTTGCCACGTTGATCTGGTGCCCTACAGTATAAGGGTCTTTCATGGCCAGTGCATGACCAAGTATTCCTACCACACCTTTCGCCGCTTCGTCGAGCATCCTGTTCGCCTCGGCCATCATACTGACCCGTTTTTCCCTGTAGAATGCACTCCCCGCAAGGTCGCAGAACATGGCGGCAAAAGCTTCCTCGCTGTGCGGCAGCGGGACTGAAGGCAGCCTCAGGGCAAGCCACCCCTTTACTGCACCTCCGGAATAAACAGGCTGGACAAAAAGAGGTTCGCCCCATACCTCAAGAAGCGAATCTGCCCAGGGCATATCTTTTTCTTTCCGGTTTCTCCTGCTGCCGATTTCGATTTTTCCCTTTTCCCAGAGGTAACCGGCGATCTGTTCCACATCTCCGGGAGAAATGGCCGATGCGGCTCCGGGAGGAACCTGAAAACTCGCCATCCCTCCTGAAAGAGACAGCTCTCTTGCTATTCGCCTGTTTTCGTCCAGTTCAATCATCCCGCCTCTGCCGGCCCCCAGAAAGGATGCGACTTCCATGAAAGACGAAGGAAGCCCACCATCGACACCTTCTTCGAGAAGGCGCGCCGAAACAGAAGAGATAAGCGACTCCTTCCGCAGATTGTGCCGGATCTTATCCTCGCTTTTTTTCTGGTCAGAGATATCCCGGTAAATTGCGTACCCCATAAAAGAACCCTTCTCCAGCGGAAATGTGACTCCCTGGTATTCCACCGGGAACAGGGTTCCGTCTTTTTTCCGCCGGAGTGATTCACCGGTAACCGGCTCTCCCGAAAGTACTTTCCCTGAAATAGCTTCGGCTTCCTGATTCAGACCGGGATAATCTGCTACTATCTGGTCCAGGTTTTTTCCGAGGACTTCTTCCCGCTCATATCCGAATAAACTGCAGAAGCTTTCATTGACTGAGGTAATATCGTTTCCGCTGTTAAAAACGACGCATGCGACGGGAGTATTATGGAAAAGCCCCTCCCATTGAGCCTTTTTCATTTCAAGGTCTTTTTCTGCAATCTTCTTTCTTTTTTCGTTGAGAAGAAGAGTGACCACGTACAAACACGCAGCAAAAAGCAATACCAAATTGACAAGAATAAGTTTCCAGTGCCTGAAAAAAAAGGATCCGGGACCATCAAGAACAACCGATCCGGCAGGGATATCACGGGTGGTCAGACCATGCCTGACCATCTCCGGGTAATAAAAAACGGGAATCAGAGAGGTGTCGGACTCCACCGGAAGAGAAGACGGCTCTGTACCGTCGAGAATTTTAAGCGCGATCCCCGCTGCGGATGCCCCATGTTTTTCCGAAAGAATAACGCTTCCTCCAAGAACCCCTCCTTCCACCATCATGCCCCAGAGGCCGAAAACAGGAAAGGGACAGGCTTTCTTTATGACAGAAACACTCCGTTCCGGGGGATAAAACCGACCGTTTGCATCCTGGAAGTAGACAAGAATAAGAACAACGGTCTTCGGCGGAAGAAGAGAAACCTCCGCCTGGAGTTCTGTCGCCGTGAGCCCGAAAATATCGATTATGGAAACTTTATTGGACAAATGGAAAAGCTCTTCTCTCGCCTGGCTTATGGCAGTCATCCCCGTGGTGGACAGATCACTCACAAGTGCAATATGTTCAGTTTCCGGAAAAAGACGGAGAGCCAGTTCCGCAGTACCTGATATGTCAACCTTTTCAATAAGCCCCGCAACCAGACCGCTTTTCTCATAAGATGCAAGCTGGGGATTATTGACGCCGCAGAAAACAAGGGGTACCTCTCCCAGAATTCTTCTCCTCATCCGGAGAAGGAATGAAAAAGCATCGTCATCCGAGCAGAGAATGAGGTCAAGTTCGGACGCTTCATACTTTGATTCAAAGTAATCGGCGAACGCAGAGAAAGCGGTAATTGATCCATATCGCTTGGTATCCATGTACTCTACTGAAAGACTCACTTTTTTCCCGGATGACTGGAGTGTTTCCCGAATTCCCTTCGTTATTCCGTCAGTCCATGAAAATCCGTCATGGTAGGAATTAAGCAAAAGAATCCTGTACGTGTCCTCTTTCCCTTCCCCGGTCGCCGGGAGGAACAGGAGAAAAAACAGCGGCAGCATGACAGTTGTTATTAAAAAGCGAAGAGTTTTTTGTGCCATCAGCTCCACCTTTTGGATCCCCAAAAAAAATTTAGGAAATAATACCGTGCATATTTTCTATAATACCCTTATACTGCAAAGGTTCCAATACAGATTTTTCGAGGTGATCGTTCATGTCTCTTTGTTACATAAACGGGGCATTCCAGCCCAGGGAAAAGGCATCCATTCCCGTTTCCGACTATATCATTCTCCGGGGCGTGGGTGTGTTCGAATCCATCTGCACTTTCAGGAAGCGGCCACTGATGCTCACACCGCACCTGGAACGGCTGGTCCGCTCCGCCGAAAGCGCATCTATCGCACTGCCCATTCCCGTTGACGAGATAAAGGACATAATCCGCGAGGGAATTGCCCGTATGAAGGAAGACTGCCTCGTCCGCCCCTTCATAACGGGCGGAGATATTTTTCACCAGGGAGCTTTTCCGGCTTCCAGGTTCTTTACGCTCTTCGAGAAAGTCCAGAAACCCTCTCCCGAAGTATACGACAGGGGAGTGCTCCTGATGCCTGTAGACGGAGGGCGCCATACTCCCGGCGTGAAGAGCGTGGATTATATGTTCTCGTATACCGGATTCTCCGGGAGAAGCGACGCGTACGAAATCCTCTACTGTCCCGAGGGAGAAATAACCGAGGCAGCCCACAGCACATTTTTTCTCTACAAAAACGGCGCCCTGATCACCGCACCGCTTTCCAGGGTACTGAAGGGAACTACGCGGGATATCATTCTGCAGTTAGCCCGGGAAAAGGGAATGAAGATAGAGGAACGGTGTCCGCTCCTTTCCGAGATTGCCGAAGCCGGTGAAGCTTTTATCACCGGTTCGGTAAAAGAGGTGGTCCCTGTAGTCAAAATCGGCGAACAGGCCGTAGGTTCCGGAATTCCCGGACCCGTGACCCGGATGCTTCATCACACGTTTCTCGAGGAAATCATCCGCTGGCTTGAGTAAGCAAATACAGAAAAACGGTCACGGCAAGAAGATCAGCACTCCCGCCGGGGCTAAGCTTCTTTTCCGAAAAGAGGGTGTCCATCTTCCGGACAGCCTCTTTTCCCTTCTCTGAAGCCATTCCTCCCGCGTTGAGCGCTTCCCCGGCAGTTTTCCTTACATAGTCTTGCCCCTCTTTGCCGCCCCGGGAGAGAATATTCGTATCTTCCACCGACAACATAAGGGATAGAAGAGAATTGATCATGGCATCGTTCAATGACAATCCCGCCTGAATACCCGACAACAA
>CAYTQC010000131.1:0-4768 GCA_964439735.1 uncultured Synergistaceae bacterium | reverse complement strand
GCGAAGCCTTTTTCGTCCCTGCCCTCGAATCCATATACTTTGACCGCCTCGGGGATGTTTTCACGGACAAACTTCATGGTCTTCCGTACAAGGGTGTCAGTCACGTCGATCATGGTCCCTTCGGGCATGGTCATGGTGATGCTTATTTCACCGGTATCCGGTTCGGGGGTCAGCTCCGTTCCGATTATGCGGAATGAAACTACGGTAAGAGCGAGCAATAGAAAACCCATGAGGATAACCGCTACCCGGTTGCCCAGGGCCCATCCGAGCAGTTCCAGGTATCCTCTTTCCATTTTCGAAATAAACATGTCACTGTAGCGATGGATACGGAAACGATCCTCCTCTTTCCGGAAAAAGATGCCGGCCATCATTGGAACGAAGGTGAGGCTGACAAAAAGTGAGGCTGTCACAGCCGCAACCATGACGACGGTAAGGGAGGAGAAAAACACGCCCACGAGACCGGACATGAAGGCGAGGGGGAGAAGGACGACCACGGTCGTCAGGGTCGAAGCAGTCATCGCCGACTGGACTTCAACTGTTCCGATCACGCTCGCCACTGATTTTCTCGCCCCGTTCTCCAGGTGATGGACGATCTGGTCTGTGGATACGATGCAATTGTCCACAACCATCCCGCTGGCCATGGCGAGGGCGGAGAGGGTGAAGATGTTGATGGTGTAGCCGAGCTCTCCCATGAAGATAAAAGTGATGACGAGGGAAAAGGGAATGGACCCGCATACTATCATGGACGCCGAGAGGCGCTTCAGGAAGAGCCACGTGACAATAAAGACAAGTGCTATGCCTGCGAAAAGTGACCGGGAGAGATTCCGGATCGAGTTCAGTATGAACTCGGAGGTGTTCATGACAGTGCTGTACTCCACGTCTGAGGGGAATGCGCCTTTTTTAAGCTCTTCCAGTCTCCCGAGTACCGCGTTCGATACTTCCACAGTGTTTGCCCCGCCTGTTTTCAATACCACGAGAATGACAGATTTCCGGTCCATGAAGTACGCCTTCACATCCTGGTCTTTGTAGGTGTCTTCAACGTCGGCAACATCCGAAAGGGAAACGGTTCTGCCTCCGGAGACGCCGACTACGGTACGGCCGATTTCCTCCACGGACGTAAACCTCCCCGGGATACGGATGAAGTATTCTGTTCCCCCCTGTTTCAGAGACCCGGCCGGGACGTTGAGATTTTCCCGCTCCACCGCCGCAATGACGGCAGATACGGGAATTCCGCAGGCTTCGATTTTCCCCGCGTCGACCAGAACGTGTATTTCTCTTTTCAGCCCGCCGTTGAGGAGCACGTGCCCCACCCCCGGGACCTTCGATATGGTTTCCACCACGACCCTGTCCGCGAAGTGATAGAGCCCTTCGTAGGACCTGTCTGCGGTGAGTGCGATCACAAGAATGGGAACGGATCCCGATGTTACCCTCAGAAGAACCGGTTCCTCCGCATCGTCGGGAAGATCGCGTTTCGCCATGTTTACCGCGTCCCTGATCTCGCCCATCTTAACGTCGAGGTCCTCGCTCCACTTGAACTTCACGGAAACAGCGGAAATATTGTCCATGGACCTGGAAGTCACGGTATCCACGCCCTCGATAAGCGCGACGGAATCTTCAATGGTCTTCGTGACCCGCTGCTCCACGTCGCTGGCCGATGCGCCGGGCCAGGTGGTAAGTATGTTGACGACGGGAGGCTCGATATCGGGCAGAAGGTCGAGTTTGAGGCTGAACAGAACTATGCCTCCTATCAATAAGACCGCCACAAAGACCATGAACATGGCTACCCTGCGCTTTACAGAGATCTCCGGAAGGTTCATTTGGCGGTCACCCCCACCCTCACACCATCGAAGATTTTCTCCGACCTGGAAGATATGACCTGCTCCTCGGGCCCTATGCCGGAAAGAACCTCCATGAAGTTCCCCTGCCTGGCCCCTCCCCGAATTTTCCGCAGGAATGCCCTGTCGCCTGAGATCACGTAGCAGACAGACTCACCTGTTCCGGCAAGTGTTCCCACAGCCTCGAGGGGAAGTGCGCCGGCTTTTCTGCGCCCGGTGCTTATAGTGACCCTCGCGTACATTCCGGGCAAAAGTTCTCCGTTCGATGGCAGAAGCACCTCCACCTGTCCTGTCCGTGTGACAGGGTCAAGTGACGGGTGTATCCGGGAAACTCCGGCCCTGAAGGTTTTGGACGGGAAAGCGTCCACTGTGACTACGGCTTCCTGGCCGACGCGGACGGAAGGAAACATCCGTTCCGGAATTCCTCCGGAGACTTTCACGTTCTCCTGCCGCGACAGGAGGAAGGCCGGAGCCTGGGACACAGTGTCGCCGGGGTCTATGTTTCTCGCAAGGACAGTTCCCGAAATGGGAGCGCGGATAGTATGGTAGCCGAGCATTATCTTCAGCTGCGCCAGGGCCGCCTTCGCTTCCTGGACCTGCCGTGATGCCGCCTTGGCCTCCCCTTCCATGCGTTCGTACTGCTGGCGGCTGACCACGTCTTCCCTGTAGAGCCCCGCTATCCGTTTGTAGTCAGACTGGACTACGGATGAATAGCTCGATGCCCTGCCGAGAACGGCCTCCGCCTGGATGACCTGCTGCCGTACAAGACTGTCATCCACTACGGCAAGAGGCGCGTCTTTTTTTACCTGGTCCCCTTCGCTCACAAGCACACGAAGTACGGTCCTGCCGGGAACTTTACATACCACGGCAGCTTTTTCCTCAGGTTCGATGCCGGCCGCAAATGAAATTTTTTCTTCGAAATTTACATCAAAAAGTGTGACGGTCTCAACCGGAATAATGTCAGCATCAGGTTCCCCGCCTCCCGCAAGCGTCTGGTTCCACCTGTATATGATGAGTCCGCCGAACATGACGATAAAAATCAGAAGAGCGATCACTTTTTTCATTTCACTGCCTCCCCGGAGAGCTTTTTCCCGGTGATTCCCATGGCCCAGTCGAGTTCGGCCCTGGCCTTGCGGGTATCGTATATGCTTTCAGCGAGCCTGTTCCGGGCGTTCGTCAGCGCGACAGCAGCGTCGAGCACATCGATATTTGTTCCGACTCCCGCGGCATAGCGCTTCATGGCCATCCTGTGGTCCTCTTCGGCTGCAGCCGCCATGGCCCTGCCTACGTCGATACTCCTCAGGGCGGATTCATAGTTCAGCTGAGCAACTGATATTTCCAGCCCTATCTGCCGTTTGAGATCTTCAGCGCGGCTGCGGAATTCTTCCGCAGCCGCGTCAGCCTCCCTTGCCCGGGCTGCCGCCTTTCCTCCGTCGAAAAAGGTCCACTCGGCAACAATGCTTATCTTCCAGTCGTTCATCTCAGAGGGGAAAAATTCTTCATCCGCCCTCAAGACCTCACCCCTGAGGTACACCTGGGGAGATGACTGTCCCCGTGCCGCCCTCGCCGCACTGAGCGAAGCCTTCATTGCATATTTCAGGGCCTCCATCTCAGGCCTGGAGGAAAGGCCCGTTTCAAAAGTCTGTTCCGGAAGAGGTTCGCCTTTCGGGTAATTCTCATCGGCAGGAAGACTCCATGCCCCTCGGAGGGAAACGCCGACAGACCGCTCAAGGCCCTTCCATGCCACGTCAACTGCATTCAGGGCCTGTATGCGGTTCAGTTCCGCCTCGGAAACAGAGACACGGACTCGAAGAACTTCGTTCTTCGCCACCACACCGCTCCTGTAGAGGGCATCTACCTGCGCCAGGTGTTCATGAGCCAGGGCGAGGGCTTCTTCGGCGACTTCCAGTTTTCTCCGGGCGCGGAGCAGATCGTACCATGAAGAGGTTACCGCCCATTCAACTGACTGCACGGTTCGCTCCTCCGACGCCATGACGCCTCTCAGGGCAAGTTTTTTCGACTCCACCGAATGATGTACCGTGCCGCCGCTGTACAGCAGATGGGTGAGGGTGAGGGCAGCTTTCCAGGTGGTTTTGAACCCGGCACGGGAGTACCCTGCCTGCTGTCCGCCTATAAAAACAGGCTGGATGGGATCTTTATCAGAAGTCTGGTATAAAAGGGACAGCGCAAGCTGGGGAAGTGCCGACGCAGACACCTGGTCGAGTTGTGCCTCTGCCTGATGGATCCGGCTTTTTCCGGCGATGATCACCGGGTTATTCATCCGTGCCTGCCTGACTGCTTCCTCAAGGCCCAGAACGGGAAGATCTTCAGTCCTCAGGGCATGGGCCTTTCCCGGCATCAGGAGAGGAAAAACCAGGAGAAAGAACAGTGAGCCGAGAAACCTACGCTTCACTGGTGATCCCTCCTATGACATTCTGTATGAAAAATCTCCAGTTCTGTTTCGCTTCATCCCTTGTGATCGTAAGGTCAATATTGAGAATGATTCCATAGAGGATGCTTATGAACATATTCATCAAACTTTTGTGCGTGATACCCCGGCTGGAGAGGATGTTTTCCGGGAATATCCGCTCGAGGAGAGGGATCACATCCTCCGTCATGGATCCATGGAGAGACGCCACAAACTCCGCCATTTCTTCCCTTCCCCTCATGGCCTCGAGCTGAAGATGAATGAAAAGAAGCCTGCACAGGCGATCTTCTGCAAGGATATCGATAAGCCCCTCTCCCCTGATGAGAAAAAAATCCAGCGCATCAGCAGGGGTCAGGTGAAGGCCGGGAGGTATAACGATCCGCTTTATCCTTTCCGCCTCTTCTGACAGTACGGCCTTGTAAATTTCCCATTTCCCGGGGTAGTACCAGTACACGGCGCCTTTGCTGACACCGGCGCTCCTGGTAATGAATTCCATGCTCGTGCC
>CAYTQC010000130.1:0-4788 GCA_964439735.1 uncultured Synergistaceae bacterium | reverse complement strand
GCTGGAGCCGACTTCCAGATTCGAACTGGAGACCCCATCCTTACCATGGATGTGCTCTACCTACTGAGCTAAGTCGGCGTTCATATATAAAATGGTGGTGGGAGAAGGATTCGAACCTTCGTAGACGGTGTCGGCAGATTTACAGTCTGCTGCCTTTGACCACTCGGCCATCCCACCACTTCCTTGCCTTGTCAAGCTGGAGCCGGCACCCGGACTCGAACCGGGGACCTGCTGATTACAAGTCAGCTGCTCTACCAGCTGAGCTACACCGGCTCAACGAAGGTATATTATAGCGGGTCAAACGGAGATGTCAACCTTATTTTGCTCTCATTGGGATTTTTTCTTTCCATAACCAGTTCATCCCTTTTCCCCATGGCAGCCAACTGCCCTTGAATACATCGCCTTCCCCGGGGAACGCAAACCATTCGTGAGTCCGGCACTATTCTGTTTCAAAAGATCAGTGCAATCACACCACTGAGAACGCTACTCTCTCAGTTTCACTGTGAAAGAATTACAGGTTTTAAAAAACCTTTCATCAATAACACGGCTAATTAAGTCATACGAAAAATTCCATATCACAAGCACAAAAACCGGAAAAAACAAAGGCCCCTCGTAAGGGGCCGTAAAACAGCGCTTTCGTGTTCTAAAGCGTTCCGAATTTTTCTTTGTCTTCCGGAGTCAATGTCCCAAGCATCTGATATTTTTCAGGATATTTTCTTCTTAAAATTGTCATGAGCAAGTGAAGCCCATAACCAATGAGGAAATAAATGGCAAGGGAAACATAGCCTCCGATTTCCAGTTCAAGCACCGACCCGATAATTATCCAGACAGAAATCGCCATACCGGCTATAAAAAGCGGATCACCGCCGGGTGCTTTGAAAGGTCTCTCCCATTCAGGGTGAGTCTTGCGGAGTTTCATAGCATTCAGGCAACAGACGAAATAGACCACCCCTGCAGCTATGCAAGAAACAGCGTATATGTACTGAACCCAGTTCGTTTCTGTGAACATACAGAAAAACACCGAAAAGAAAAGCACTGTCAGATTAGAAAACCAGGGCTGTCCGTGCTTATTAACTTCCATGAAAAGCTTGGGAAGTTGGTTGAGCTGCGCAGCGCCATAAAGAACCCTGGCTGAAGATGCCCAAAACCCCATCAACGTGGTGAGCGCATGGAGAATGCCGGCAATAATTGCGATAATTCCGATTATACCGGGCAGACCTAACTTGGCCACCAGTTCAGGTTCGGGCATAGACATTTGAGCTATCTCTCCCCAGGGTGCTAAGCCTCCTATGGCAAGTACCACGATAAGGTATAAAACGGCTGGTATAAACAGTGCTGACATAACGACGATCCACATTTTGCCCGCGGGGAAATTGGTTTCTTCAATGAGTGTAGGCGTAAATTCAAACCCTATGAATTTCAAGGAAAAAACTGCCATTGCGATGAAAATCCCGTATCCGCCTTTTGGAAAATAACCTCCATGCCCTGTAATATTGGACATGGACCAGCTATCGTTCATGAAAAAAACTGTTGCTACGAACAGTGACATTGCAACCATGGAAAAGAAAAAGATGTTCGCCAAAGTCCCTGTGAGCTTGATGTCAAAGTTGGAGATGACGTACCAGAGAAACACAAGCCCAATAGCGACTGTTTTCGCCATGCCGGCAGGAATGGGAATAAAGTAGTTTATCGCTGTCAGAAAGATGAACGCCATCAGGGGCGGTTCAACGACCTGGACTAAAAACATCATCCACTGGGTACTCCAGCCTGCCTTGTGTCCGAATGCGTTTGTGGTCCAGACATCAACAGCCGAGGCAAACGGAAGCATTGCGGTCAATTCTGCGAACGCAAGTCCGACAGGAACCAATAAAATGGCAAGGATCGGGAAAACAAACGCTGATCCGGCACCACTTACGCTAAACCAGTAGGGAGCTTCCGCAAGCCACCCACCAATAACAGAACCGGCAGCAATTGACACCATAGAAACAAAAGTTAACTCTCGTTTTAGTTTCCCTTGAGCCATTTCTACCGCCTCCTCTATGAAGTACGCTATATGTGCTTACCCTATTGCCTCCAGTAATTCCTCCGTGTTGATGACGTGACAGTAGATATTATTGAGTACTGTTAATTCATGGTTTTGGATTTCCTCCGTTGCTGCCATGCAGGCATCTTCAATCAACCACACCTTGATACTTTCGTCAGCGAGGCTTCGCACTGTCCCCGATACACACTGGTCTGTAAAAACACCTGTTACAACGACTGTATCAATCCCCATGTTACTCAGAATTAAACGCAGAGTTGTACCTGTTACGGCACTATCGGTTGTTTTGCATATTACAATCTCATCTTCAATAGGGAAAATTTCCGGCATGATCTCTGCATCTTTTGACCCCGGAGGCAGGAGAAGTTCGTTGAAGCCTGTTGCTTTCTGTACCAGCGACCTGTCTCTGCCGTCCTTTTTCCGGCTTTGGATCATTGCGAATACTACTTCCATCTTTTTCTCCCTGAATGCTTTCAGGATTTTCTGATTATTGGGAAGTACCACATTTTCAATCTTGTCAAAAAAAAGCTTCCACCGTTCAGCAAATTTCCGTTTTTCTTCCGTTAAATTTTCTCCGGATGGCCTTTCAACAAAAAATCTCTGAAGGTCTACAATCAAAAGGGCTGTTCTTTGTTTTTCAATCTCGATCTTTCCCCAGTCAGTATCAGGTTCATAATAAAAAGAAACGTATCTGTCATTCACTTTCACAGAGCATCACCTCCCATATTAGTGCTGCAGAATTTTCACAATAAAAAAATCCTGCAGTCTCAGTTGATGAAAAGAGACTCATTATTGATGGCGGATACGGATTGGAAATTAGGGAAAAAGGTTTTTCTGCTGAAGGACGAGGATGTTCATTGCTGGTTTAGTGTAATGGCATTTAAAAAAACTCAAGAAAAGGCATATGTCGTTCCCTTCCGCCAAGCGCTGCAAATGCTTTCCACTATTTACCTTCAAATATTATTTATTTATTGTATTCTCAGTTCTGCGTGTTTGTCAACGAATAATGAAATAATACGGGCTGCCCTGCTCCTGCAGGACAGCCTTTCGGCCCACGCCGGATGAAAAAGCGGCATCTCCGGGCAAATTGATGCCTGCAAAAAGTTCAGATCAGTCTCCGTGCTTCGTGAACATAGATTTCAAGCCATTCCCTGCGCGTTGACTCCCCGGCCGTGAATTCCAGGAATTTTTCCCTGAGCTTTTCCAGGAGATCCTGATCGCAGGAAAGGCAGAATGCCACGTTCTTGCCCGGGAAAACGGCATCGTCCCAGTGGGTTTTATTTCCGTCGATGTTTCGGTTGAGAACATTCTTCCAGACAGTGTATGAGGGAACAGAGCAGAAGTACAGCATATCTCTCACCTCATCGGACAGGATCTCACTGCAGAATATCCATACCAGGTTCATCTGCCGTTCACTCCTTCCCTGAAACGTCCTGTTCTGCGGACTTTTTCCTCGAAGATGCTGTACATGACCGGAACGAAGACCAAAGTGACGAGAGTGGAAACTAAGAGTCCGCCCATAACTGAAACGGCCAGCGGCTTCCATATTTCTGAACCTATGGCACGGCTGAGGGCCATGGGAAGCATGCCGGAGAACGTGGTGAGGGAGGTCATAAGGACCGGGCGCAGGCGGCGGGCTCCGGCCTGTATGAGGGCTTCCTCCATATAGGCTCCCCGTGCCCGGAGCAGGTTTATGTAGTCAACAAGGATAATGGCGTTATTGACTACGATCCCAACGAGCATGACGATACCAAGGAGTGCCTGGAGTGATATATACAACCCCGTGACAAGATAGGCCAGTGCGACGCCTGTAAGGGAAAAGGGAATGCTGAACAGGATGACGAAGGGATCGAGATAGGCTTCATACTGTCCTGCCATTACCATGTAAACGAGGATGACACCGAGCAGTACAAGCAGGGCCATTTGCCGGAAGGCATCAGCCTGTTCCTTGACCTGGCCTCCGAATTCAATGGATACTCCTTGGGGTATTTCCAGTTTCTGCACAGCGTATCTCGTGTCCCTGGTAACGTCGCCGAGGGATCTGCCGTGAACGTTGGATTCCACGACCACGTACCGCTGCTTGTTTTTTCTCTGTATTTCCGGGGGTCCCATTGTATCCCGCGGCTGTGCGACTGTGGAAAGACGGATCATTTTCCCGGATGCCGAGGGAACCATCAGCCTGTTGAAGATATCCCGGGAGTTTCGCTGCTCTTCGCGGAGCCGGAATCGTATCGGGTAGTCGTCCTCGCCCTCCCAGTAGTTTTCAGAGGTCTCATAACCATAAAAGTATGTGCGCAGCGACTGTGCAATCAGGGCCGTGTTGACACCCAGCATGGACGCCTTCTCCCGGTCAGCCTCCACCCATATCTCGGGACGGTTCTGTTTCTGGCTTATGCTCACGTCTACTGTTCCGGGTATGGACCGGAGTATTCCCCGCAGCCGTTCGGATACGGCGAGGACCTCATCGAGGTCGTCCCCGAAGACCTCGAGGTTCAGCGGCTTGGACCCGAGGAACATGCTTTTTATGGGGGATGTCACGAGAACGTTGCTCTTTTCTATTCCGGGCTGGGTGCGGAGCCATTTCCGGATGTCCTCCCCCACCTGGAGTGCGCTCCGTTTTCTCTCCTTTTTGTCCACCAGCTTTAATCCGACCGAACCGATATTGGGTCCGCTCTCCTGGCCGACCGCTGAGGCGAAGCCTTTTTCGTCCCTGCCCTCGAATCCATATACTTTGACCGCCTCGGGGA
>CAYTQC010000129.1:0-4832 GCA_964439735.1 uncultured Synergistaceae bacterium | reverse complement strand
AAACCCTTGGCGAAGTGAAGCCCAACAAAGGGCATCTCCTCCTCGCCGAATGGGAGCGAAGGGGGATCATCTCCGCCATCGTCACCCAGAACGTAGACGGACTCCACCAGGCAGCGGGATCGAAAACGGTGTGGGAGCTCCATGGTACGCTCAGGAAGGTCCGCTGCCAATCGTGCGGAAAGGAATATCCTGCCGAAATGTACTCAACGGAAACGGCATGCGGGAAATGCGGGGGGAAACTCCGGCCCGCAGTCGTGCTCTTCGGAGAGATGCTCCCCGAGGATGCACTGTCAGAGGGAATGGAACTCGCCTCTTCCTGTTCACTTTTCCTTGTGCTCGGCTCGTCCCTGGCGGTTTCTCCGGCGAATCTTCTCCCCGAGAGAGCCAAAAGAAACGGGGCATCCCTTTTCATCGTCAACAACACCTCCACTCACCTCGACCGCCTTGCCGACGGAGTGATCCATGCATCCATCGGTGAAGTGCTTTCAGCTGCGGACGAACTTCTGGCCCTGAACGGCTAGCGGCGCGGCATAAAAAGGAGGCGGGGCAGATGTCACTGGAGTGCTTCGAAAATTTATCAGCGGCGGAACTCTCCCGCGCACTGGGGGAGGGGATCATCTCCTGCCGGGAGCTGACGGAACGCTGTCTTCTTCGGATAGCTGAATTTGACCGCAGGGGACCCGCACTGAAGGCCGTCATTTCAGTGAACCCCTCTGCCCTTGAGGAAGCTGAGGACCTTGACCGCAGGTTCCGCGGCAAGGCAGCTCCGGGGCCGCTCCATGGTATCCCGGTGCTCCTGAAGGATAACGTGGAGACAAAGGGACTTGTTACTACGAGCGGCTCTCTTTCACTGGCGGACTATGTTCCCGATAATGACGCATTCATTGTTCAGAAACTGAGAAAAGCCGGCGCCATTGTGCTGGCCAAGGCGAACATGCACGAGTTTGCCGTCTGGGGTGAAAGCGTGAGCTCCATCCTCGGGCAGGCCCTCAACCCCTATGATCTCACAAGGACTCCCGGAGGCTCGAGCGGCGGCACCGGGGCAGGCATAGCCGCCTGTTTCGCCGCAGCCGGGATCGGGACGGACACGGTCAACTCCATCCGGTCCCCTGCGTCGGCATGCTGCTGCGTCGGGATCCGTCCGACCCTCGGACTTGTGAGCCGCCGGGGCATCACTCCCTACTCCCTCGACCAGGACACGGCAGGCCCCATATGCCGCACGGTGGAAGATGCGGCACTCGTCCTTGACACCATCGCCGGGTATGACCCGATGGACCCGCAAACCGCCTGGTGCGCGGGACATATTCCTCCTTCCTACAGGGATTTCATCGCCAGGGAAGGACTCAAGGGAAAAAGACTGGGGATCCTGACAGGCTTTTTCGGCGGCGGACCGGAGCACCGGGAGGTAAACGCCGCCATGGGACAGTGCATGATCGCCATGAGGGACGGGGGCGCAGAACTCATGGAAGTTCCGGATACTCCTGACCCGGACGGTCTTCTGTACGAAGTCAGCGTTCACCTCCACACATTTAAAAACGATCTTGAGGGATACCTGAAAAGCCTCGGCGGAAAAGTGCCCTATCATACCCTTGAAGAACTCATGGGTTCGGGAAAAATTCATCCGGGTATCCTGGACAACATGAAAACTGCAGCGGGGCTGGGCAGGGACAGCACCGGATACGCGGCCCGCACAGTCGCCAGGCTGGGGCTGAGGACAAGGATCATGAAGATATTCGCAGACCTTTCCCTCGATGCCCTCTTCTTCCCCCACCAGAGAAAGCTCGTTGTCCCCGCAGGGGAGTCCCAGACCGAAAGAAACGGTGTACTCGGCGCAGTCACCGGTTTCCCGGCCATTGTCGTTCCCGGCGGTTTTTCCGGTCCCACCGGCACCGCCCCCGGAGGAGTTCCCATAGGGCTGGAGCTCCTGGGTCCTCCATGGAGCGAGGGAAATCTTATCTCCATAGCCCATTCTTTTGAACAGCTCACCCGATTCCGAAGACCGCCCTTCAGCACACCGCCGCTTTCCTGAGGTACAATAAAAACGGCCGGAGGAGACCCGCTGGTTTCCTTCGTACTTTTTTGCGGGGGGAGATGAAAGAGATGAAGACATATTCCATCGGCCTCGTACCGGGGCCTGTTTCGGTACCGGAAGAATTCCGCAGGGCCTACCTTGAGGACTACGGGAGCGCCGACCTCGAGGAAGATTTTTTCCGGCTCTGTGAGGAGGACAGTGAACTGCTGCGCCTTGTTCTGAAAACGGGAAACACGGTGACCATACAGAGCGGGGAGGCCATGTCAGTTCTCTGGGGCGCACTGAAGAGCTGCCTGCTGCCCGGAGACCGGCTTCTTGCCGTTTCCAACGGCATCTTCGGCCGTGGATTCGGCGAGATGGCGGAGATGGCAGGGGCGACCGCACGGATAGTTGAGGCCCCTGACGGCGAGTTCCCCGACAGGGAAACGATAAGGCAGGCGGCAGAGGAATTCCGCCCCCACGTGATCACCGCCGTCCACTGCGAGACTCCCGGCGGTATGCTGAATCCCGTGGCAGGGCTCGGGGAAATAGCCCGGATCGTCGATGCCCTTCTCTGCGTGGATTACGTCGCCAGTGCAGGCGGCGCCGATGTAAGGACGGACGAATGGGGCATCGATATCGGGCTTCTGGGGAGCCAGAAGGTGCTCTCCCTCCTCCCGGACCTCTCCATGGCAGCCGTGAGTCCCAGGGCCTGGGAGGTTATCGAGAGGGTGAACTACGCCGGATATGACGCACTCCTCCCCTGGCGGGACGGGATAAAAAACAGGTATCTCCCCTACACCCACAACTGGCATGCCGTAAGCGCTCTCAGGCTCTCCCTCCGCCGCCTTCTCGGGGAGGGGCTCGAGGCTTCATTCGAGCGGCATGAAAAGACGGCCCGATACTGCCGGGAGCGCCTGGCAACCATGGGGATCACCCTCTACCCGAAGCGGGAGGAACTCTGCTCCCCCACCGTGACGGCCGCAATGGTACCGGAAGGCTGGACGTGGAAGGAACTGGATGAAGCACTCCGGGAACACGGGATGGCCGTGGGAGGAAGTTACGGCGCCCTCGCCGGGAAAGTCTTCAGGATCGGCCACATGGGCGGCCAGGCGGATGTGGAACTTGTAACGAGAGGCATGGACGTCCTTGAAGAGGTACTCGCAGCGAAATAGACAATTATCCGTTTCGGAAGGGAAGGGATTCGCATGAAATGGAAATTCGCTCGAAAATTGCTCCTTGCCGCTGCAGCCGTGCTTCTTTCAGCTGCATTGGCACTTGGTGCGGACGGCAGTGTCACCCTGCTTTCCATGAACGACATCCACGGCCATATTTACCCGGAAAACGGAGAGGGGGGGCTGGCAAAGGCTGCGACAGTGATCCAGGGGATCCGGGAAAAAGACCCCGGCAACACATTTTTTCTTCAGATAGGGGACGTGAACGAAGGGCCCCTGTTCTTCTACTTTCACGGAAAGGCGGAAATGAGGGGGCTCTCCCTGCTGCGGACAGACGCAGGTACACTGGGAAACCATGAATTCGACCTCGGGGAGGACGTACTCTTCGAGACGGTTTCCTATGCCGGGTTTCCCATAATCGTCTCGAACCTCCGCCTCAGGGACGGCACTCCCTCCCCCTTCCCCACCCACGTGATCAGGAAAAGCGCCGACGGGCTCACGGTGGGTTTTTTCGGCCTCGTGACACCCGAGCTGGGCTCAATGACCATGGGAAGCGGACATTTCAGGGCGGGGCAGGACCTGCCGTCGGAGGCGGAGCGGATGGTCAGCCTGCTCCAGGGGAAAAAATGCGATATCATCGTTCTGCTGAGCCATTGCGGTGCAGATGTCGACAGGGAGATCGCCCGTTCAGTGAAGGGGATCCATGCCATACTGGGAGGACACAGCCATACGCTCATGGAACAGGGAGAATTCGTTGAAGGTCCTGAAGGGTGGGTCACCCTCATAGGGCAGGCAGGATCCTACGCACGGCATCTCGGAATAATGGAGGTCACCCTGAAAAACGGGTCTGTGGACAGGGAATCGTCAATGTGGCGGGTCGAGAACCTGGGGAAAGACATCCCGGAAGACCTGAGGGTGGCCTGGCTGATCGAGCCCTTTCGCGAGAGGCTGAATGAAAAGCTGTCGGAACCGCTGGCCCCTCAGCCCGAGGACCTGGATGCCCGCAGGGATACTCTCAGGAGGGCAGAGGCTCCACTCGGCAGTTTTATTGCCGACGCTTTCCGCTGGAAGACGGGATCCGACGTGGCCTTCGTGGCCGGAGGCAGCATCCGGGGAGACAGGATCTACCCGGCCGGATCGGCATCCTACGCCACCATAACAAACATGATGCCCTTCGGCGGCTCTCTCTGGAAGGGGTCTCTCTCCGGAAAAGACCTTCTTGAAGTCCTCGAGACAAGCGCTTCGGGATACGAGGCGCCCGGGGACGGATACGACTCGGCCATGCGGGTTCCCACGGGAGGATTCCTCCAGGTATCGGGGATCCGGTTCACCATGGATCCCCGAAGGCAGCCCCTCCTCATCGACAACAACAGCGTGATCCGAAGGGCCGGAACCAGGGTGGTCCGGGCGGAGGTGCTGCAGCCAGACGGCACATGGGGACCAATACAGCCTGACAGGCAGTACTCCGTCGCCACGACGGACTGGACAGCCGGCGGAGGGGACAAGCACGCGGCGGTGAAGCGAAACGGCGCGTCCTTCAAATCCACGGAACAGATGTACCTGGAAGCGGTGGCCGAATATATCCGCTTCCTGAAGGAGATGCGCTCACATGTTGACGGGCGCATCAAAATTCTCGAATAACGGAG
>CAYTQC010000128.1:0-4869 GCA_964439735.1 uncultured Synergistaceae bacterium | reverse complement strand
AGGAAACATTTGTTTGAATCACGATCGCGGGAAGTTTTGAGTGAAGTGAATTTGAAGGGCCCGCCGGCTCTTTAAAAATTACGGAATAGTCGAGGGGAGGGTTTTCTTTGAGGATCGGACATGCATCTTCATCAGTATTTTTAATCCTTCTGTACGTCTTTTCTTTTACGGTCGCCTTTTTTCCGCAGACTGCCGAAGGCCTGGACGTTATTGTCTCCGGAACCTGGCGATTCCCTTTCCAGCCTTTTTTCTGGTCTTCTTCCGATCCCTCGATGCACAGCACCCCGGGTTATGCGGTCATTAACGTGGTCAATACGGGAAATACCCGTGAACAGTGGGGAATAGAAGTCAGAATGCAGGGTTCACCTCTTCCGGACGGAGTGAGGGTGTGGATACGCCGGAGCGGCAAAGGGCATGGGGCGGGCTGGATCCGCAGCGGGATGGGCTATATTCCCGTCGGTGAAAGCCCCACTCTTCTTTTTTCGGGGACGGGGGACAGGATGCAGATACCCCTTCAGCTCAGGATTGCAGGGATTTCTCCACGGACTCCGGGGTCGAAAATCCGAACCAGCCTGATTTTTACGGTGGTGAGAACGAGATGAAGAGCAGGGCGATTCTGAACAAATGTGTTTTGACGTGTGTTTTTACTGTTTTTTTGCTGTTCGTGCTCAGCGGAAATATTTTCGCTGAGGTTAACCTGAACGTTGACGGTACGATGACCCGGTCGTTCACCCTTGATCCCGGCGGAAAGACACGGGGTGAAATAGTCGTCCAGAACCAGGGCGACGAAGAAAGCGAGGTAAAGGTCTATCTCCAGGACTATCTTCATTACGCGGACGGGAGGAATCTCTTTCAGAAGCCCGGAGCGGTGGGAAGATCGAACGCTTCATGGATAGATCTTACTCCCAACCAGGCGGTGATACCTGCAAAGGGGTCACTCACGATCAATTTCACCCTTTCCGTTCCCCCTGATCCGAAATTGAAAGGCACCTACTGGAGCCTCCTCATGATCGAACCGGTCCCGAAAAGCCTTCTGACGCCGGGAAAACCGGAGAACGATGTCAACATACAGGTAGTTACAGTGATCCGGCTCGCAGTACAGATGATTTCAACCGTCGGCAAATCAGGTGATGCGAAGCTCCGTTTTCAGAGCCGAAGTCTGGCCAGAGAGCAGGGCAGGCGTCTCCTCACGCTCGACCTCGAAAATATGGGGGACCGTCTTTTGACTCCCCATGTTTGGACCGAATTATACAACAAGAAGGGACAGTCGAGCGGAAAGATCGATGGAAGTCGTCATCGTATCTACCCGGGGTGTTCAGCCAGGTTCGTGCTCGATTTGTCGAAGCTGGCGCCGGGAGGATATAAGGCAGTGGTCGTAGCTGACAACGGCGACGATAACGTCTTCGGGGCGAACTACACCCTGGAGCTCAAGTAGCCGGGGGTATGGATCATGAACGCCAGACGGGGCGGCAGGTATTTTTTGGCAGGACTCGCGGTTATCCTTTTGTTGGAGGCGCACTCTTCCTTTGCCCAGTTTCGCGGAAGGGGAGTGGAGGTGCAGGTTGTCTCTCCGATCCAGATCGTCTCTGAACCGAGCCGTATGCACACCATCAGTTTCAGGGTGACCAACCGGACAAACAGGCAGGAACGCTTTCGTGAAGAGGCAGTGCTGCCGAAAGGATGGAACCTTGTGATCCCCATGACTTCATTTCTGCTGCCTCCCCAGGCTTCGACCGCCCGTCTCCTCTCCTTCCAGATACCGATCAATGCCCGCGAAGGGACCGAAAAGATCGTGTATTCGGTGCAATCGGACCGTGACCCGTCCATACGGGACAGGGCGGAATATGACGTGGTCGTTCTCCCGGTCGCGAAGACGGATTTTTTGGTGGAAAATTCCCCATCTTCGCTCATGGCGGGGGAGGAGTTCGAGTTTGCCGCAAGGTTGGTGAATTCGGGAAACATCCCCCGTATGTTCCAGATAAAGGCCAGGAATACCGATACGAATTCGCCGGTTTTGGCTGCACCGTCAGAGGCTTTTCTCGGTCCCGGAGAGGGTGCGGCAGTTTCAGTCACTGGAAAGATTGACCAGAAATTTCAGGGTACCGTTGCTGTTATACAGATAACGGCAACCATCGAAAAGGACGGCAGGACAGAGGATGCCGCTTCCACAGCAGTCCTTGTGGAGGTGGTTCCTGCGGTTTTCCGGAAGCCTGAGCCCTACCACATCCTGCCGTCAACCCTTACCGTTTCGGCCACCCGAACTGCGGATGGCAGCACGAAGCCTTCATTTGAATGGGAAGGAGCAGGAACGCTCGACGAAGAAGGAGAAAAAGAGCTGTCCTTTTCCTTCAAGGGACCGGATGTTGACGATTCATATTTTTTCACCCGGACCGACGAGTACTGGATGAATTACTCGAGCCGTTCCCTCGGGATATTGATGGGAGATCAGCCGTACGGGATATCTCCCCTGACAGTGTATTCCTCCTACGGAAGGGGTTTCGGGGTTGATTTCAAGTCCATGGCCGGAGGAAAATTGTCTGCAGGACTGTTCTACGTAAGGGACCGCATGGGAGAAGAGGAGTGGATGGACAGAGGGCTGTACGTGCAGCGCTCCCTCGGCGATGACTCCTTCATCCGCCTGAATGTCGCGCAGTCCGAGACAAAAGCTACGGATAAAAAACCTGAGTCCGAGGACAAGCTCTGGAGTCTGGAGGCTCGTCTCAGGACGGGAAAGAACAGTAATTTCGAACTTGAATACGGACGGACGAGTACCGATCGTCCATCGGCCAAAGACGATAATGACGCCTACCGGATCCTGTGGAGAGGAATGACGGAAGGAAAGATTTCTTACTCTCTTGGCAAGACCCATGCCGGGGCAGATTACTGGGGATATTTCCACAGCTATGACTATGAAAACGCGTCGGTGAGCATTCCCCTTGGAGCCCGGCTCAGGCTGGGGATCGCCGCATCCGGTTACGAGAACAACCTTGACCTCAGGGCGGAGGAATCGAACGTGGCCACCTCAGAAAACCTCGTACAGGCGACGCTCGATTACGATTTGCAGAACGGCTGGTTTCTCATGCTCGGGTTTGATGATTTTGAGAGGTTAGACAGGCTGGCTCCCGCGAACTTTGATTATGCCGAAAAATCATATTGGGTCCGTTTCGGCCGAAATTTCGGCCAGCTGAACTGGTCCGTGGAACCAAGGTTCAGCGACCAGTATAATCGTCTCACCGGAGAATCAGAATCGGTCTGGAACGTGAATTTTCTCGTGAGCTATTTCCCTTCACCGAACCTTTCCCTGAGCCTGTTCTGGAACCTCGGGGACAATGACGTTCTCAGTGAAAGCTATCTTCTCAGGGGATCGAGCAGCTTCGGAGGGTCCATCTTCTGGAGGATGTCGCCCCAGCTTACCCTGACCCTGGCCTATTCGCGGTCAGGCATAAGTGATAACGCGGAGCTGCTCACAAACCAGTTCGATCTTATCGCTACATACGAGATGAAGGAAGATCGTTTCCTTACCCTGGAAGTTTCCAAAGACGATTTTGAGACGGAATACCGGCTTTCCTACCAGGTACCGATCGGTATAAAGACAGTGAAAAAAACGAACGTAGGTATCCTGAAAGGCAGGGTCATTGATTCCATGGATCCCGCAAAGCCGGGTCTTCCGGACGTGGTTGTCAGGGTGGGGTCTGAAGCTGTAGTGACCGATAGGGACGGTAATTTTATCTTTCCATCCCTTGCACCCGGATTTTACCGCATTATGATCGATCCCAAATCAATCGGGTACGGTTTTACAACAGTGCAGAAATATCCCATATCTCTCGAGATCGCTGGAGGCCCTAAGCCTGTCTCCATGGAAATCGGAATAACAAAAGGGGCCATTTTCAGGGGCAGGGTCGTTCTTCCCGAACCAGGCGGCAGCGATGAAGGGGAGGACGCAGCCGGACTTCCTGAGCTGACGGTTTCCGGAGCAAAACCGGGAAGCATAGCCCATATACTTGTGGAGCTGTCGAGAGATGACCAGACAGTCAGGCGCTCAACTGACATGAACGGAGAGTTTGTTTTCGACAATATACGCCCGGGAAGCTGGAATCTGAAGTTCTACGAGGCCGGGCTTCCCGCAGGATACAGGTTCGAGACAGAGTCGAAGAGTATCGAGCTGGCACCGGGCGACGTTGTCGAGATCGTGAATCGTGTCCTCCCGAAGAAACGGACCATACAGTTTATTGACAGCGGAACTGTGACAACGTCCTCTTCGGGAAGGAAAAAATAAACCCTCGGGGAAAGGGGGAAACGGCAAAATGAGAATCCATCAGACTCGTTTCGGATCTGTAAAACCTGTTTCGATATTTGTCTCTCTTATCGCAGGAGTTCTGCTGCTCCAGGTCTTCTGCTCCTCCCTGGATGCCGCAGATTCTGCCGCCATCTCCCTGGAGGTGACAATTCCCGAATATTATGGAGTTCACATATCGTTACCCTCTGTCTCCATGGCCTCCATGATAGGCGGAAAGCCGGGGGAGAGCACTTTTTCGGTTTTCCTTTCCTCTACCGGAGACACTCCGAGGAAGCTCACGGGCCGGCTTGCTGCGCCATTGCCCGAAGGCCTGTCGATGACTGTAGAGGTCTCTTCCCCACATGGCGGCAAATCAGCCGGGCCTCAGGCGCTGGGAACCGGGGAGGTTGATCTTGTGACCGGTTTTCGGGGTCTTTTCGATGCCGGGTGCAGGGGAATTCTGAAAATGAAGGGCAGCAACAGTCTTTCAGCCGGGCAGGGTCAGGCGGTTTTGGTGTTTGCCGTTCGGGATATGTAGCCCGGACGGAACGGCGGCTTTCGGATCAGAAGCTCCTCGTGTGCTCCAGGTCCCT
>CAYTQC010000127.1:0-4896 GCA_964439735.1 uncultured Synergistaceae bacterium | reverse complement strand
GAGAGGAAACGAAAGACGGCCTTGGTCGGAACATGCTCTGGACGACGATGGTGTTTTCGTCGCCAAATCGGCGCACATAATATTTTCAGATATCATCGATCTTTCTATTTGATCGGGAGTTTCTAAAAAACAGCAAAAAGAAAAACGAGAGGGCGGGTACAATGGCACGTTTCCAGGTTGGCGATGATGTTCAGGACAGGAATAATGCGACCCGGTACGGCACGGTCAAAAAGGTGTTTCCACTGGAAGGGGGAGCGCAGTATTACAAGGTTTTGTGGCCTCATCCTTTCGGTCTGACCAGTGTACTGGAAGAGGACATCCAAAGCTTCAATCCGGAACGGGGCCCTCAATCGGACTTCCTCGAGAGCAATTTTTCCGGCTATGAAGAATTTCTCAGGCTGGTGACGGTAAACAGGCTCTCAAAAGGACAGCCCATAAAGAACACGCTCTACGCCTTCAACGCATCCCGCACCCGTTTCTACCCCTACCAGTTCAAGCCCCTCGTCAAGTTCCTCGATTCCGAAAAATATCGTGTCCTCATCTGCGACGAGGTGGGACTCGGAAAAACCATCGAGGCCGGCCTTATCCTCACCGAATTCAAGGCCCGGTTCACCGCGAACAGGATACTTGTCGTCTGCCCCTCCGGCCTTCGTGAAAAATGGCAGAACGAGCTGAAAAGACGGTTCGACGAGGAATTCCAGATCTTCAGGTCCCGGGATTTCATGCAAATGCTCGACCGCTACGACGAGATGCCCGAGAGGGTAAAGATAAACGGCATCGTCTCTCTCGAGACAATACGCTCCAGGCGCATCCTTGCCCGGCTGAAGGAAGTATCCCCGGACTTCGACATGGTCATCGTCGATGAAGCGCACCACCTCAGGAATCCCGGCCGGAAGCAGTGGCACGCAGGAACATTTCTTTCAGAGAACGCGACGGCCATGGTCATGCTCACCGCCACTCCCGTGCAGCTCGGGCGCGAGAACCTTTTCAACCTGCTGCGCATCCTTGACGACCAGGAATTTCCAGAAAAGCACGGGGCGGAGGAGCGCTTCAGGATCAATGAAAACATCGTCATGGCCCAGACCGCCATCTCCCATATACCGCCCAATCTGTCCGCGGCAGGCGAATTCCTTCAATCCGCCGGAAGATATGAGATCATCAGCTCGAACCCGTATTACCACCAGGCGGGCAAGGCACTTGAAACCCTGACACAGGCCATGGAAACCGGTGAAAACGAGGATTCGCGGATCAAATCCCAGATAAGCGCCCAGAGAGCCCTCGCATCCCTCAACCTCATCAGCCACATCTATACCAGGACGCGCAGGCGGGATGTCCATGAAAGCTTTACCCGCCGTGAAGCACACCCGGTCCTCGTGGAATTCACGGAGCTCGAGCGGGAATTCTACAACGCGGTCACCCAGTACGTCAGGGCAAAATGCGCAGCGGCCGGCTATTCTTCCATGGTGGAAAAAATGGTGCTGAACACCCCCCAGCGGCGCATGGCATCATCCATTCCGGCCATGGTGCAGCATTACCGGGAAACACTCACCGGCGAGGGAGTGCCTTACAGCGTGAAACGGGATGAACTCGACGACATCGACAATGATTTCATGGAGCTCCGCATCGAAGAGGACGAAAACGGCGCAGACGCGGAGGACGAGGAAATTCTGAGCTACGAGGAGGCCCTCGATAATCTCCGCTCCATTGTTTTCAGATGGCCGGAGAACGCCGCGGACTCGAAGTACAACGCCTTTATCAGGGCAGTCAACGGAGTCCGGGCCAAGGAAAAAAACGTCAAAATACTCGTCTTCTCCTTCTTCAAGGGCACGCTCCGCTATCTCCAGAAAAAACTTGCCGCCGAGGAGATCGGAACGGTTACCATCCACGGCGACATCAAGGGCGAAGAACGGCAGCAGCGCATCAACGCCTTCCGGGAAGACCCGTCCGTGGAAATCATGCTCTCGTCCAAGGTCGGGTCCGAAGGCCTCGATTTCCAGTTCTGCCACGTGCTCTTCAACTACGACCTCCCCTGGAACCCCATGGAAGTGGAGCAGCGCATCGGGCGGCTCGACCGTATCGGCCAGGAGTCATCCTTCATCGCCATCTACCACTTCTGGATCAACGGAACCATCGAGGAACGGATACTGAAGCGCCTGTACGAACGGATAGGCGTGTTCGAGCGTTCCATCGGGGAACTCGAGCTGATCCTCGGCGAGATCACCAGGGACCTGGAATACGAGCTCTTCTCCAGGGACCTCACGCCGGAAGAGGAGAAAAAAGCATTGGAGAGGAGGCTCATGGTCCTCAAGTCACGGGAGGAGGACCTTGCGAAAATAGAATCGGACGCCGCAAGGTTTATCGGCACCGACGCCTTCTTTGCCCAGGAGGTTGAAAAAGTGCGGAATAACCGCCTCTACATAACCTCCGAACAGATCAGGAGCCTGGTGGAAGATTTCTTTCGGAACCACGCACCTCTCACCCGCTTCGAATACGACCCGGCAACTGAAGTGGGCAGGCTTTTCCCAGGGCAGGACCTTCTCGAGATCCTTGCCGGCGAGAACTGCCTCAAAGACTTCAATGCCCTGGGCAGCCACGGCAGAACGAGGGAAGTGACGTTCAGCGGGGATGTAGCCTTCAACATGCCCCGGGTGGAGTTCATCAACATCCTCCATCCGATCACCAGGGCGATCATCGGCTTCTACAGGAAAGACGCCTTTCTGTGCAGCTCGTGCCATTATATCCGCCTCGACTCGGAACGCCTCCCTGACGGAATGTATTTCTTCTTTGCCTATATCGTGGAGGTGAAGGCTGCGCGGGACGAATACCTCATGCAGGTGGTAATTCTCGACGACCACGCCGAAGAAGCATGCTCCCCAGACGTTGCAGAGTTCATTTTCGGCGAGATCCTTGAAAAGGGAAAAAGCTCCGAAACGCCTCCACCTATTTTTGAGAGCGAAGAACTGGCGGATGTTTATACCATGGCTGAACTGGTCATTCGAAGAAGGGTAACAGCCCTCAGAAAAGAACTCAACATAGCCAACGAGGTGTTCGTCGACCGAAGGATCCAGGCGCTGACCTCGTTCTACGACCGGATCATCAGCCAGAAAAAGGAACGGCTCACCAATGAACAGCGGAAAAATTCAGCGGACGAGAGGATCCTTCGCCTTATCAGGGGAGATATCCGGAACCGCGAAGCTGAAATGAGAGTCGAGGTCCAGCGGATAGAGGAGAGAAGAAAGCTGACAGTGGAATTCCGCCCCCTCTGCCTGGGCTGTCTCGAAATCGGCGATTACTAACGGAAGGAGCGGTTACATGAATCCTTTCAAGTGGCTGAAGGATCTCTTTTTCCCGGCGAAAACACCCCAGGTAGCTGAGAAAGCCGGTGTAGAAGAGGAAATACCGGAACATGTAGAACAGGTTCCACGGGAAGAAACCCATGAGATCCCGGGCGAGCCTGAAAAAACAGTACACCCCAAAAAACGCCCCGGCCCCATAACCGCCAGGAAGGCGGACACGATACGGATCTGGGCAGGGGTGGACTTCGGCACCAGCTTTACCAAGGTGGCCTACAAGGTGCTCGGCGGAAGCCGCCAGGTCTTCCCTGCGCCCATAAGCTCCATTCCTGAAATGCCCTATGCCGTTCCCTCGCTCCTGGCATTCGACGGAAGAAAAGTGCTCTACGGCGATGAAGCCGATTCCTTCCTCAGCGACAAGCCCTGGAACGAGGGGGTGAGGTACATGAAAATCCTGTTCGCGGGAGACGTTGACGAAGACTACAAAGACGATGACCTCGATACCCGCTTCAGGGAATACTGCAATGCACAGGTCCTGAACGCATCGCTCATGAACCCGGGGTACATGGTCTCAGCGTACCTGGCGTGGGTGTTCCGGAGGATCAAAACCAGGCTGGGCAAAAAATACCGGGCCGAAAATGTTCTCTTCAACTTCAACATCTGCCTTCCCATAGACACATTTGAGAAATCCAACGTCCGCAGGGAGTTCCAGCGCGCCGTCAACGTGGCCATGTCCATAGAAAAAGAATGGGACGGCGACAGCGGCCTCGACCTGCTCTCGAAGGCGGCGTCCCAGTGGAGATCCGCCACTGACCTCGAAAAAGAGGGGGCAACCGTCCACCTGGTACCCGAGGCAGTCGCCCAGATGGCTTCATACGTCAATTCCCTTTCAGCGGAGAACAAAATTCACGGTGTCGTCGACCTTGGGGCGGGAACGACGGATTTTTCCATATTCAACCTGTGCGACGACGATGAAGAAGGAAAATGCGTCTACTGGTACAACGCCATTACCTTTCCCGGAGGAATGGAGAAGGTGGAGTCATCGGTGGCCCGTCTCTTCGGAAAAAACGATCAGCCCATAAGTTACCCCAGGCTGCAGCAGGTAATGGCAAACGTCGCCCGGGAAAAGGATGAAATACGGCTCGAGGTGAAAAACCAGCTTGAGCGCATCTGGGAAAAATCGCGATTCCTCGCCTGGGGCCCGGCCTACGGAAAAAAGAAAAAGGAAAGCGAATGGAAACGGGAAAAGGTGAAGATTTTTGTCTGCGGCGGCGGAAGCGGCCTTCCCTACGTGGAGGAGATCTTCGGACGTTGCTGGTACGAAGAAAGCTGGGGCCCATACGAGGTGGTCACCCTGTTTGCCCCCTCCGATTTCGGCGGCCAACCCAAAGATTTCTCCCGCCTTTCCGTCGCCTACGGCCTCACATTTCCTAGGCCTGAACTGCAGAAATACCTGCTGCCGAAAGACTGCCCCGACCAGACCCCTGAACCGCTTCCGAGGATCGCAGACCCCGACGGAAGCTGGGGGCCGGTGTATGCGGATATTCATTGAGCAGGAACATGCCAAGTTTTATTTGGAGGGAGAGCAAACACGGGGAAAAAA
>CAYTQC010000126.1:0-4949 GCA_964439735.1 uncultured Synergistaceae bacterium | reverse complement strand
GTTTTTTTCACGATGCCCTGGAAGGCTTTTTTTATGATGGCCTGGTCGATCCCCAGGGAGATGAGATAGGCCCCCTTCTCCACCCAGGAAGCGACCTCTTCCTCGAACCCGGGGGCGTAGGGGTCGAGCTGGGGCGAGATGGCGAGGCCCCGGGAGAGGGCTTTTCCGAATATCTTTTCCTCGGCCTCGAGAACCCGGGGGTGGGTTTTCTCCCCCGGAACGCCCAGGGCGTTGGAGAGGTCACCCCGCCCGCTCTGGACGATATCGATCCCCTCCACGGCAAGGATCTCGTCCAGGTTTTCGATGGCCTCGAGGGTTTCGATCTGCACCCCCAGCAGCACTTCCTCGTTGGTCCACCGGGTGAATTCAGAACTGCTCACTGTGCCGAACCCCGTTTTTCTCGCCGCGGAGAAAAGCCCCCGTTTCCCCACGGGGGCGAATTTCACGGCGTCCACTGCCCTCCCGGCTGCGGAGGCATCGGAGACTCCCGGGATGACGACCCCCATGGCCCCAAGCTCCAGGGCAAGGCCCACGTCCTGTTCATTGCACTCGAGCCGAACGAGTGGGGTGATCCCCCTGCTCTCTGCGGCGGTGACCTGGTTCATCAGTGTGGCCGGCGAGAAGGGCCCGTGGCACCAGTCGAGCCGGACGAAGTCGAGGCCCGCGAGGGCGGCGAGCTCCACGATGGTGGGTGAAGGCTCCTCCACGTATATGCCGAAGGCCGCCCTTTTTTCCAGGATCGCCCGTTTGAGGGGGTTCTTCTTCAGGATGTCCATGGCCGGCTCACTTCCCGAAGCCGTAGAGCTCCGCGGGGTTGTCCGCCAGGACGGTCTTCCGGTCCCTTTCATCGGGGAAAATGCGGAGCAGGAGGTTGAAGATCTTCACCGTGTCGTGGTGGCCGAAGGATGCGTGGGGGTAGTCGCTTCCCCATACCATGCGGGTCGGGGCTGCCTCGAATGCGGCCCGTGCGAGGGGGATAACGTCGGAGTAGTCGGGGTCGAGAGATATGCGGTAGGGCGCGGTGAGCTTGAGATGAGCGTACCCTTCCCCGTTCTTCACGAGGTCGAGGAGCCGGGAGAAGCCCCGTGACTCCGTTCCGTTGCATGCCTTGTTCATTCCCAGGTGGGCGATGGTGAACGGCACCCGGAGTTTGTCGAGGGTGGGGATCATTTCGGTGGTGAGCCAGTCGGGGAAGAGGAAGTCCAGGGACCAGCCGAATTCTCTGCACCGGGCCTCCATCGCCGCGATTTTGGGAAGGAGGCTCTCGGGAAGGCCTGCGGTAAGTGGCTGTATGGGGTTGACGTTGATGCGGATGCCCCGGGCACCCTGGCTGTGGAGCAGGTCCATCTCCTTGTCGGTAACCGATTCGTCCACGTCCACGATGACGCGGCAGTTTTCGACGCCGTAGAGCGCGGCGGCGTCAAGCTGGCAGGTGTTGTCGGTACCGAAACAGCTCGGCTGGACGGTGACCATGCGCCTGATCCCGAGAAGACCTGCGAGTTCGCGGTAGTCTTCCGCTGTGGAGACCTGGGGGGTGTAGCGAAGGTCCGATTTGTAGGGGTACTTCTTCGGGTCGCCGAAGATGTGGAAGTGGGAATCGCAGGCGTTTTCCGGCGCCGCAAATGCTGGTGTTTCTCTCGCTGTATTCATTCTGCCACGATCCTTTCTGTTATGTGTTACCGGGCTGCCCTGAAACCGCGGGCAGGGGAAAGAGGCCCCTTCTCTCCAGGTTTCCTCTTTTCTTCAGGCCGCCTGCTCCTGCCGCGCTTTTTTGACCCTGCTGTAGATGGTGAAAAACACCACTGCGGCGATGATCACCATAATTGCGATGCTGTAGCTCCGCGTGAAGAATATAGCGTAGCTTCCCCTTGAGAGCATGAGGGACCTCCGAAGGCTGACCTCGATGAGGTTGCCCAGGATGAAGGCCATGACGAAGCAGGGGAAGGAGTAGTCGAGCCTGGAGAGGAAGAACCCGATGGTGCCTATGGTGAAGGCGACCCCCACGTCGAAGAGGTTGAACCGCGTGCCGTACGCGCCTATCATGGCGGCGAAGAACACGATGGTCAGCAGGACGTAATTGGGGATGGTGAGAAGGCGGGCGAAGAATGCCGTGGCATATTTCCCGACGACCAGCACCACGAACGTTGCGAGGATAAAGCCCCAGATGATGCCCAGGATGAGGTCGGGCTGGGTCTGGAAGACCTGGGGGCCGGGCTGGATGCCCTTGATGATGAAGGCGCTGGAGATGACCGCGATGGTCCCGGACCCGGGGATGCCGAGGGACAGGAGGGGCAGCAGCGCCCCACCCACGCATGCGTTGTTGGCCGACTCGGGGGCGGCGATTCCTTCAGGGGCGCCCTTTCCGAACTCTTCGGGGGTCTTCGATGACCGCTTCGCCTCGGCGTAGGAGATCCATGTGGCGGCACTGGGGCCAACGCCTGGGATGATGCCGATGATCGATCCGATCACGGAGCCCTTGAGGATGGTCTTTATCACCGGCCTGAACTCTTTGAGCGATAGCCCCACCCTGAGGTTCTTTGTGTCGGAAACGTAGACCGTGCCGAGGTTCCCCGTTGCGAGACTGATGACCTCCGGCACGGCGAACAGGCCCGTGATCAGGGCCACGAAGGGAATTCCCTCGCTCAGGGAGGGAATGTCGAGGGTGAACCGCGAGACCCCGGTGAACACGTCGATGCCCACGGTGCTCAGGAGCAGGCCGAAGATGACGGAGATGATGCTCTTGGGAATGTCCTTCGATCCGAGCCCCACGACGCTTACAAGGCCGAGGAGGGCGATGAGGAAGATCTCGGGGTCGGAGAACCTGATGGCCATTTTTGTGAGGGGGCCGATGAGGACGAGGAGCAGCACTCCACCGAACAGGCCTCCGCAGAAGGACGCGTACAGTGAGTAGCCGAGGGCTTTCCCCGGGTAGCCTTTTTTCGACATGGGGTTTCCGTCGAGTGTGGTAGCCACCGCCGAGGCTGTCCCGGGAATGCCGAGGGTTATGGCCGAGATGGACCCGCCGTACTCCGCGGCCTGGTACAGTGCCACGAGGAGGAGGATCGCCGGGACCGTGCTCATGGTGTAGGTGACGGGCAGGACGAGGGCGACCCCCACGGTGGGCCCAAGGCCGGGCATCATGCCGATGCTGATGCCGATAAGCACCCCCATGAGAATGGCCGTGACGTTCTGCCAGGTAAACAGCGACAAGAGATCGAATGCAAATATATCCATGGCTTCCATCCTTCCTCAGAACCGGAAGTTCAGGATCCTGCCGAACACAAGGTACACGAACAGCGTGATGACCGCCCCTGCCGCCAGTGCGGCAAAGATTCTTTTCGGGATGCTTTTTTCAGGGTTCAGGAAGAGAAGCATCATGACCACCACGCAAAATGAAGAGACGTAGAAGAGCTGAAAGCGGAGCCACAGGAAGATGAACAGGGCTCCGGACAGAATGACGAAAAGGATGTTGCCGGGCCTGGGGAGGGCGATGTGCCCTCCCTCCCCGAGCAGCGCGGCAACTGTGCTGTACAGGGCGAAACCGATGAGCAGCATGCTGAGGACCTTCGGGAAATATGAGGGTCCGATGCCGAACGTTTCCGGAAAATCCCCCGTCATCCTGAGGACAAAGATCCCTGCAGCCGCAAACAGGATGTTCGCCAGTACCGTAGCCAGTTTATAGCTTACTTTCATTCAGGGCCTCCATGTTTCTTCCATTCCATCTTTCAGTGCGGAAGGGATTATTTGCCCCCCTTAATGAACTGCTCGGCCTGGGTCACAAAATTGATGAAGTATTCCCCCACTTCAGGGCGGCCCTTGTAGAAGGGGACAAGCTGCTCCTTCTCGATGAAGGCCTGGTATTCGGGATCGTGGAAGGCTTTTTTGAACGCCTCGTCAAGGACCTTGAGGACGTCCTCGGGCGTTCCCGGTTTGACGAAGTATCCCCTGAAGTTGAGGAAGTCGTCGATGGTCTCATAGCCCAGCTCTTTGCACGTCGGCACCTCGGGGAATTCTTTCACCCGGGCGGAAGTGCTTACGGCAAGGATGCGGATGTCGCCTACGGCAACGTGCTGCCGGATGGTTGAGGGCGACGTGACCATCACGTCGAGGTTTTTGCCGAGGAGGGCGACGAGGGTCTGGTTCGATCCGTTGTAGGGAATGTACTGGGCTTTGATGTCCGCATCCTTGAAGAAGAGGTTGGCGAACACGTGATGGGCACCGTTGACGTTGGTTCCTCCCACGTTCATGTAGCCGGGCTTCTCCTTTGCGAATTTCACCATGTCGTCAAGGGTCTTGAAGGGGCTGTCCTTCTCCACCGCAAAGCAGAGATAGTCGGCGTTGAAGGTGCCGAGGGGCTGGATATCGGTGGCGGCAAACTTGAGGTTCCCCGAGGCCATTCCGAAGGCGATGGTCGCCGACATGAAGGAGACGGCGTATCCGTCGGCGGGCTGGGCAAGAAGATAGCCGACACCGATGGCGCCGCTGCCGCCCTCGTGATTGGAGGGGACCATGGTCACGCCGAGGTGTTTCTCCATTATCCGGCCGAACGTCCTGGCCTCGTGGTCGCCCGAGCCCAAACCGTAAGGAATGACCAAAGTGACTGGCCTGTTCGGGAATGTATCCCCGCCGGCAGCCATGGAGGGGCTCACCGCAAAACCTGCGAAAAGAACTGCAAAGACTGAAAACAACACGCATATCCTCTGGAACTTTCTCACTACATACTCCCCCTTTCATACCTGGAACCTCTCGCCCTGCCGTTCCCGGCACAAGCGCCTTTAAAGTCAAATGCGTCAGGATGCGACTGATTTTCCTGAGGTTCGCACCTGCTCCGTATCTGTTCAGGGCTAAACTATCAGAAACACGAACGGGTGTAAAATAGGGATCGGTTATGCCGAGCGATAGTTTTTGGTTATTTTTGTGTATACTTTATCGGTTTTTCAGCCGTGTTT
>CAYTQC010000125.1:0-5001 GCA_964439735.1 uncultured Synergistaceae bacterium | reverse complement strand
CGTCGGTGTAGTACTTCGTCTTCTCGAGTCCGAAGTTGGTGCACCGGTGACGGACAAATTCGTCCAGCTCCACAAAGGTCCCCGCGTCCAAAAGCTTCTCTATACGCTCACGGGCCGTCCACTTACCCTTCGCCTTCTGCTTCTCGACCGCCTTCGCGCCGCCTCCCGACTGCGCCTCCTCACGCTTCTGGTGAAGCTCCTCACAGAGCTCGTCTATACTGCGGTATGCCATGTGCTGTATTTGCCTCCTTTTCTACTATTTGCTTTCCTCGCTGTCGCTGAATATCTTCTTCAAAATCTCTCCGGCAACCGAATAGGGGTTCGTTTTTCTTGATACAAGCGCCTCCATTACCTCATCGTTCCTGTAGGAGCGCCATGCCTTATCAGTTTTCCGGGCAAGGACTTTGAGGAGGATATCCGCTACCTCCGAGGAAAGCCGTCTATGCTCAAATTTTGCCCCTTCGGAGCTGTTTTTGATGAAGTTATGGTGCTTGATGATGCTTTCAACAAACTCGTTCACCCCGGTACCGTTTTCAGCGACCGTCAGGTGTACAGGCGGGGTCCATGGCTTGTCCTTCACAAGTTCGAGCATCAGCCTGACTTCCGCCGCCACCCTGTCGACCCCGGGCTTGTCTGCCTTGTTGATGGCGAACACATTTGCTATTTCCATGATGCCGGCTTTCATTATCTGTATATCGTCTCCCATGCCGGGAACAAGAACCACGCATACAGTGTCCGCTATTTTGATTACATCGACTTCTGACTGGCCGACTCCCACGGTCTCGATGATTATGACGTCTTTCCCGCAGGCATCAAGCAAAAGAACAGTTTCTCTCGTTCCCCTGCTGAGTCCGCCGAGGGATCCCCGTGTTCCCATGCTCCTGATATAGACGCCGTCATCTCCGGTGTGCCGCTGCATCCGGATGCGGTCTGCAAGTATGGCCCCTCCCGAGAAGGGGCTTGAGGGGTCCACTGCGATAACGCCCACGGTTTTTCCGCGCTTGCGGAACGATTCAATGAGCTTGTCGGTCAGGGTGCTCTTGCCTGCGCCTGGGCTTCCGGTGATACCGATCACCATGGCTCTCCCCGTTAGGGGATAAATCCTCCGCATTACTGCGTCGGCAATGGGATCCTCGTTTTCGATCAGGCTTATTATGCGGGCAATAGCTCGCGTATCACCCGCAAGAGCCTTGTTGATTAAAATATCCACAGCTTTTACTGCTCTTTTGCCCTTTTTTCAGCCACAGCTTTTTCGAGCCATTCAACACAGACCGAGGTAGGTGTTCCTGGGCCGAATACAGCTCCTGCTCCTACATCGAGAAGACCGGGAATATCGTTTTCAGGGATGACTCCGCCTCCGAAAACGATAACGTCTCCCGCTTCCTTCTCTTTCAGCAGAGTGATGATTTTTGTGAAATAAAACGTGTGTGCTCCGGACAGTATGCTGATTCCTACTGCATCAGCATCTTCCTGAAGGACGGTTTCAACAATCTGTTCAGGGGTCTGGCGAAGGCCAGTATACACCACTTCCATGCCTGCGTCCCGAAGTGCTCTCGCTACAACTTTCGCTCCCCTGTCATGGCCGTCAAGCCCGGGTTTTGCAACAACGACCCTGATTTTCCTATCGTCCACGAAAAATCCCTCCAGTGTATTAATACTATCGAGTAATAGACCTGTTATAAAACGATATTTTCAGTGTATTCACCGAAAACTTCACGAAGGACGCCGCATATTTCTCCCTCGGTGGAATAGCACTTCACAGCGTTTATGATGTAGGGCATAAGGTTCTGTGATTCTCCGGACGCGGCCTTTCTGATCTCTTCCAGCGCATTCGAAACTGCGATGTTGTCACGGTTTTCCTTGAGCTGGCGGAGCTTTGCGATCTGCCGTTCACCCACGGAAGCGTCCACAGTGAGAAGTTTCATGCTGCCCTTGTCTTCCTTCACCTGGAATTTATTGACGCCGACCACTATTGCTTCCTTCGCTTCCACCGAGCGCTGATACTCGTAAGCGGCATCCTGGATATGCTTTTGTACGTACCCCTTCTCAATGGCTGTGAGCATGCCTCCCATGTCGTCAATCTGACCGATGTACTCGGAGGCTTTCTTTTCGATTTCGTTCGTCAGGCTCTCAATGATGTATCCCCCCGCGAGCGGATCGACAGTATTCGTCACTCCGGATTCGTAGGCGATGATCTGCTGTGTCTTCAGCGCAATTCCGACGCTCTTTTCGCTGGGAAGTGCAAGAGCTTCGTCCATGCTGTTGGTATGAAGGGACTGGGTTCCGCCGAGAACTGACGAAAGAGCCTGGATGGTAACGCGGACGATATTGTTTTCCGGCTGCTGCGCTGTAAGCGTGCTGCCTCCGGTCTGGGTATGGAACCGCAGCATCTGCGCTTTCGGATTTGTCACGCCGAAACGGTCTTTCATGATGCGGGCCCACATGCGCCGGGCCGCGCGGAACTTGGCGACTTCCTCGAGGAAGTCGTTGTGTGCGTTGAAGAAGAAAGAGAGGCGCTCTCCGAATACGTTCGGATCGAGTCCCTTTTTGCCTGCCGCTTCCACGTAGGCGATCCCGTCCGCCAGAGTGAACGCAACTTCCTGTGCTGCAGTGCTTCCCGCCTCCCTGATATGATAGCCGGAGATGGAGATGGTGTTCCACTTCGGAACATTGGCGCTGCAGAACTCAAAAATATCTGTAATAAGGCGCATTGAGGGCTTCGGCGGGAAAATGTATGTGCCCCGGGCGATGTACTCCTTGAGAATATCGTTCTGGATCGTTCCGGAAAGAGCGTCCATGGGAACGCCCTGCTTTTCTCCGACGCAGATGTACATAGCGAGGAGGACACTTGCGGGGGCATTGATCGTCATTGAAGTTGAAACCTTGTCAAGGGGGATCTGGTCGAAAAGGATTTCCATGTCTTTGAGACTGTCGATTGCAACCCCTACTTTTCCGCATTCTCCCTGGGCCATGGGATCGTCTGAATCGTAGCCGATCTGCGTGGGGAGGTCGAAGGCCACGGAAAGGCCTGTCGTTCCCTGTGAAAGGAGATACCTGTACCGCTCGTTCGATTCTTCAGCAGTGGCAAATCCTGCATACTGGCGCATTGTCCAGAATCTGCCCCGGTACATTGTCGGTTGTACGCCCCTCGTAAAAGGATATTCGCCGGGGAAACCGATATCTTTCATGTAATCAAGAGATTCAATATCGTCAGGCCCGTAAAATCTTTGGAGCGGAAGACCTCCTCCCGTTGTGAAGGATTCCTTCCTCTCCTTGTGTTTCTGAAGTGATTTTGCAACACCTGCTTCAAATTTTTCCCTGGCATCCTTATACTCCGCGTTCATGCGCGCATCCCCTCCTCAGGAAAATGACTTGGCTTTTGCTCGTTTATTTTCGTGCATGCTTTTCAAAAAAATCCCTGTATCAGCATACTATAGCCTGATTTGTTCTTTTCTGGCAAATGAAAGATGCGGATAATTCCGGAAAAGTAAAAGGCTGTCCGGATCAGCGGGAAACAAATGTACGGACTGATTCAGACTGAAGGCCGGCTTTTCAGCATTTCAAAAAAGCGCAGATACTTCCTGTCGCGGGCTGATGGCGGTCATAAATGCTTTGAAATCACGTCAATGCCTGCGAATGAATAAAAAGCGAGGGTCACAGCTCCGGCAAGAAGAAACCCGAGGAGCATCCGCAGATACAGCACCCACATTTCTCCTCCGGGAAGGGAACCATTTCTTATCCGAACGACTATCCTGGCGATAAAAAGAGAAGCAAGAAACATCCCCAGTGCTATCAGCGCTTGTACATTTACTATAGGCATTCTCCACTCTACTTTCTTACAGGGGGATATATATTGAGATTAGGATAACTCATAAAAAAACATAACGCTACTTTGAAAATGAGTTTTTATCTTCTTAAAAAAAGAAAAAAATGAGAAAAACTCCGCATGAAAAGTGCCCTGGATGATCCATCCAGGGCACTTTTCATACTTGCCGATCGATTCTAAAAGATCACCATTCACCGGAAGCCTGCTGCCCGTCTGTACCTTCTTCCAGGTGGATCTGTTTCAGTACCGATACAGCGACTTCCAGTGCACGCTTTCCGTCTGTAATTCCTACAAGCGGTTGCTTCCCTTCCCGGACGCATGTCACAAAATGCTGAAGCTCCAGCTTGAGAGGTTCACTCTTGGGGAAAACCGGATGCTCTATCACTTCCACCAGGCTGCTGTTGTTTTGCCGCACACACCTGTTGATGGACACATCCTGTGTCTCGTAATCGATGGTGACGTAACGCTCCGGCTCCATAATTTCCAGCTGCCTGAGCCTGCGTTCCGAAACCCGGCTGACAAGTATGTGCGCCATTGAACCGTTATCAAAAGAGATCTGGGCAGAGGCTATATCCTCGTGATCGGTCCGGATGCACCGACCGGTTGCCGATATGTCGGTGATTTCTGAACGGACAAGTGAAAGGATGATATCGATGTCGTGGATCATCAAATCAAGCACAACCCCCACATCACTGATTCTGGGGGAGAAAGGCCCGAGCCTTCTGGACTGAAGGAACAGCGGTTCGTGTATTATTTTTGATATGTATTGAACAGCACTGTTGAAACGTTCGATGTGCCCCACCTGCAATACCAGGTCTGAATCCGCTGCCATGCGGAGCAGGCTCTCCGCTTCGCTGACAGTTGTGGTAACAGGTTTTTCAATCAGCACATGAATGCCGTTGCTGAGAGCTTTCTCCGCTATCTCGAAATGAAGGCTTGTTGGCACGACGACGCTGACGGCGTCGGGCCTCGCTTTCGCAATGAATTCATCGATATCCGTATACCAGGGGACTCCCAGGTTATCGCCTATTGCCGCTGCCCGGTTTTCGTTCTGATCCACCACCCCGACCAGCTGCGATCCAAGGAGTTCCGTGTACACCCTGGCATGGTGCTGTCCGAGATGGCCTACCCCGATAACGCCCAGTTTTTTCAGCTCCATGAACGGATCAACTCCT
>CAYTQC010000124.1:0-5006 GCA_964439735.1 uncultured Synergistaceae bacterium | reverse complement strand
CATCGTTCCTCCGCAGGGACGGAACCGCCTGGAGCACGGACAAGGACGGCATCATCCTCACGCTCCTCGCGGCGGAGATCCTCGCGGTCACGGGGGAACATCCCGGAAAGCGGCTTGACGGGATAACCTCGAGGCTGGGGGCTCCCTTTTACGCCAGGATCGATGCAGCGGCTTCACCGGAGCGGAAAAAGCTGCTCAAAAAGCTTTCACCGGAAGCTGTAAAAGCGGATACCCTGGCGGGAGAGCCCATAACCGCCAAGCTGACGGCTGCACCCGGAAACGGGGCCCCCATCGGAGGCCTGAAGGTGACGTCGGAAAACGGGTGGTTCGCCGCGCGCCCGTCGGGAACTGAGGACGTGTACAAGATATACGCTGAAAGCTTCCTGGGGGAGGATCATCTGAAGCGGATACAGGAAGAGGCAAGGGAAATGGTGGACGGGGTCTTTTCGGCGGCCGGTGTCTGAGACCGGAGGAGGGCACTCGTTCCGTAATTGACTTTGAAAGGCTCAGCAGCAGGGAAACAGGAATGGGGGAGGATCACCCCGCAGCTTCCCGAAAAGTCGAAAGCCGTACCTCCAGGGAGGTACGGCTTTCGTTCAAACTGGTGTCATCCTTCGTCCTTTGCGTTCGATCTCTTCTTCATAACGATCATGACGATACCGATAACGGCCATGATTCCAAGCCAGAGTATGGTGGCGTTATTCACAACATCACCTCCTTCGTTCTTGGGCAGGCTGCTGCGAAACGGGGCGTCCAACTGCAGGATCAAAACTGCACGGAAAGACGCAAAACGATCTGGACCGAGGATAATATTGAAAAGCCCTGAATTGTTAAGCCGGATTTAAATTACCATAATTGACGTATCAAAACAACCCAAAATCGAAAAATCACGCAATTTACTATTCCCTAAATTCAGAACTATACCATATTGTAATTATTTGCCTGAGTCATCCGAAGCGGCATTTGAATGCCGCAGCAGTATTCCATCGAGGATGACCCGGGCTCCCAATGCGATATCCTCCAGATTTGCCTCTTCCTTCTGGTTATGACTGATGCCTTCTTTGCACGGAATGAAAACCATGCCCGCAGGAACGAGAGGCGCGACCTTCATTGTGTCGTGACCGGCTCCGCTCGCCATTTGCCGAAAGGGGACGGAAAGGTGTTCCGCAGCCCTGGAGAGTGACCGGATAACGGACGTATCAAGGGAAACCGGGTCCATGGACGAGATGGTATCCACGTCGCACTGTATCCCCCTGGCGTCTTCAGCCGCCCGGATTGACTCCTTAACGGCTTTTACCGTCCTCGAGATGCTGTCCTTAAGAATGCCGCGAATATCGATCCGCAGCTCGACAAGTCCCGGAATGACGTTCAGGGCGTTCGGCCGCACGTTTGCGACGCCTACGGTAGCCACGGTGGCATGGTGTTTTTCTGCATGCCCTGCGGCCTCCACCGCGAGGATGATCTCTGCCGCGGCGCAGAGACCGTCTTTTCTCAGGTCCATGGGAGTAGCCCCGGAATGGTCCTGCCGTCCGTGGATGGTCACTTTCAGCCTGGTAGGGGCCGCTATGGCCGTCACTATGCCGATGGACTGTCCCGATTCCCAGAGTATCCGTCCCTGTTCAATGTGAAGTTCCGTGAAATCGAGCATTTTCTCCAGACCGCAGGCGCCGGGGGAATATCCTTTCCTGGTCATGGCATCGTAAAGGCTGTCTCCCGAGATCGACCTTGCGTTTTTCAGCTGTGCAATATCCACGCTTCCCGCCGCGAATCCGCTTCCGGCAGTGGAGAGTCCGTAAAGGCTGGACTCTTCGGCCCTGAAGACAACGGTGGTAACGGGAAGCTCAAGCCCGGACGACCGGATTTCCTCCATAACAAGAAGTCCCGCGAGAACACCGGCCGGGCCGTCGTAGAGCCCGCCCTGGGGAACCGAATCGAGGTGGGATCCGATTCCGTGGCACGGGATGCCTTCTCTGCCGGGAAATGAAATGTACATATTGCCGATGCAGTCCTCCCGTACGTTCAGACCTATTTCAGCTGCAAAACCCGCTACCTTGAGGAACATGGCATCCTCTTCCGGAGAGTAGGCCAGCCGTGTGACTCCGCCCTCAGGGTCTGCACCCACTGTTTCCAGTTCGCGGAACCACTTTTTCAGAAGCGAGATATTCATCTGATCACCCCTTGATGATATTATGTCCCATCGGTATTTTTTCCTGGTGAAAACTGCAGAAGCTATTCTATGATATTATTATTTTCATTCAATACTGCTTTTCAGGCAGAAAAGGAGAGTGAGTAGAATGAAGAAAATGGTTCTTCTGTTTCTTGTACTGGCGCTCATGTGTACGGCAGGGGCAGCAGTCGCCCACCCGCCCTCGGAAGTATCCCTTTCCTACAGCAGGGATGAGGGGATCCTCAAAGTGGATGCGCCCCACTCGGTTTCAGATGTGAAAAAACATTATATCAATTTATTCACCGTTTCAGTGAACGGTGAGGTCATGTACACGCTCGAGCCGGCCTGGCAGGCAGACGGAAAGACCTCCACGGCAATGTTCCAGGTGGGTGATCTTCCGGTGGGGACCGTCGTGGAAGTTGAAGCGGTCTGCAACAGGGTCGGAAAGAAGAAGAGCACGCTCACAGTGGAGTAGGGCGGATCCGCAGACAATGCCACGGGCGCTCCCTTGAGGGGGCGCTTTTTTTTCCCCTGCCGGGAGGGGAGCAGAAAAAAATACAATCATTCCTGGAAAAAGTTGTACAATAAATAAAGAAGCTTTGTAAATCTTATTTTTTAAGGGGGAATTTGGAATGAAGTGGATGAAACGCTTTGTGGGAGTGATGCTCCTGGTCGTTCTTCTCTCGGGATGTGCGCCGGCTGCCGATGTGGAGTCCATGGCGGCTCAAATATACCAGGCAGCCGTGGAAAAACGCCCCTTCCCCGTACTTACTGTTGAAAACCCCGGGATGACGGAGGCGGATTCCTACGCCGTCCAGAAACTCTACTCGGAAAAGCTCCTGGCCGGAAAGCGCCCTGTCGGATTCAAGGCGGGACTGACTACCGAGGCCACAATGAAGCGTTTCGGTTCGGACGTTCCCTTTGCGGCGGTCCTTTTCCCTGACGGGTACATGGATGGCGCATCCGCCGCACCCGTAGTGAAAAGAAGCGGTTTCGGCACCCTTATGATAGAGTCGGAGATAGGTTTTATCCTCGGGGAACCTGTGTCAGCTCCCCTGAAGGACATCGGTGAACTCAAGGGGAAGATCGCCTTCCTGGCGCCTGCGATCGAGCTTCCCGATCTCTCGTTTACAGACATGAAGGTCCTCAAGGGGGTCGATATCAATGCGGCGGCGATCTCATCCCGGGCGTTCATTATGGGAAAGCCCGTTCCGAGAGCGGAGGCTCCCGACATCAACGAACTTGTGCCGGTGCTCAACCTGAACGGGGCGGAAGTGAACCGGGGCAGAGGATCCGATGCGCTCGGAGACCAGTGGAAGGCCGCTCTCTGGCTGGTGAACAGGATGGTCGAAGAGGGGTGGACTATGGAGAAGGGGGACGTTTTGCTCACGGGCGCCCTTGGAAACATGATCCCCGGAAAGCCCGGTAGTTACGAGTACGACGCGGGAGCGCTCGGCAGGGTCAGTTTCACGGTGGAGTAAAAGGGGAGAGCCGCCCCGGGAGGGATATCGTTCTAAAACAGGAGTTCTCCTGCATTCGACTGGAACATAAAAAGCCGGTTCTTCCCGAAAAGGAAAAACCGGCTTTTATGATGCCTGAATCCGGCAGGACTTTTTTATTTCAGTTTCTCTCCAAGTTCTTCCAGGCTGCAATCGACCCAGTTCAGCCTGTGGGCGGCAAATGCGGCGGTGTACTTGAGGCCGCTGCCTGTCATGACCAGCACTGCGGTCTGCCCCTCGGCCACTGTCCCTTCAGCTCTCGCTTTCCTGAGGCACGCCAGGGGCACACATGAGGCCGGCTGGCCGAACAGTCCCCGGTGCGCCATGTCCGCCTGGGCTTTTACGATCTCCTCCTCGGAAACGGAGACCGCGACGCTGCTGTATTTCCGCAGTTCGGAAAGGGTCCGGTTGCCGCTGGGAGGAAAGGGGTTTTCTATGGCATGGGCAATGGTGTGGGGCGACGGGAAACGGGAAACTTTCCCGGCTCCCGCCGCAAAGGCGGTTGCGATAGGGGAGCAGCCTGCTGCCTGGGCACAGAGAAAACGGGGCATCCTGTCCGTCATCCCCGCCTTCAGAAGGTCTTCGAAACCGTTGATTATCCCCCGGATGTTCCCCCCGGCGCTTGTTGGTACGACCACCCAGTCGGGGACGGAGAACCCGAGATCCTCCGCGATCTCGAAGGAGATCGTCCGGGAGCCCGCTGCCCGGAACGGCACGTCGGAGTTCATGAAGTAGATGCCACGTTCCTCTCCGAGCCGGAGGCTTTCGCTGTACAGCATGTCATAGGCGCCCTGGACGCGGAGCAGTTTTACCCCGTAGATCGCTACGGGAGCCATCTTTTCCTCCGCCATATCGCCCTTCACCAGTATGAATGTTTCCATTCCGGCCGCCGCGCCGAAAGCAGCGACAGAGGCTGCCATGTTGCCTGTCGATACTGTCCCTATGCGGCTGTAGCCAAGCGCCCTCGCGTGGGCGACGCACGCTGCGGTTCCCCGGTCTTTAAAGGACCATGAGGGGTTCGCGCTTTCGTTTTTCACCCGGACGTCGGCAAGTCCGAGTTCTGCGGCAAAGGATTTCACCTCAACGAGGGGAGTGCCTCCTTCACCGAGGGGAACCCACTCGGCGTCCTCGAAGGGATAAAAGGCGGAATATCGCTTTGCCTGGCACCGTTGGCTGTCATCGATCCCGGAACCGTCCCAGACAAGATCCAGCGGCTCACCGCATGAACAGCGGAAAACGGGCTTCCTTGCGTCGTACTCCGCCCCGCAGGTTTTGCACCGGAAAAGAGCGTTTTTCATAATAGGATCCTCCCTGCTCTCAATGGTTGAGTGTAACGAGAC
>CAYTQC010000123.1:0-5115 GCA_964439735.1 uncultured Synergistaceae bacterium | reverse complement strand
TTCGCGGTGGAAGTAGTCCACCAGGTGGATCACCAGGTGGGTGCAGCCGAGCTGCCTGGCGTAAAGGAAGTTTTCCCTGGTGAGATGATGCCTGTAGAACACCATTGCAAGTTTCATCGGTCCGGCCTCCCTCTCTCCGTGTCAGATGAGAAAATAATACCAGATTCATTCCCCGTACACGATTTCCGGCAGGGCGGCGTCAATGGAAGAAAATGCTGCCGGTCTTTTTCCTGAATATTTCCCTGTTCCGTCACGTTTCCTGTGCAGCTGCTCCGGTCACGGCTGCATCGGTATCCCGGGAGGCCCCGCTTTTCAGGACGTACGCGGGGAATTTTTCCCGAAGGCGTTCCGACTCTCCCAGGATCTTGTTCAGGTGCATGGAAAGCCAGTGAAGAGCGTCATTGCTGTCACGGCGCCTGCATGCCGAGAGGATGGCCCTGTGTTCCGCCAGGACTTTTCCGAAATCGAGGTAGTTCTGCAGGCTGAGATACCGGAGGCGCTTGTACTGGGGGCTGAAATGATCTATGAAACTCCAGGTCCTGGCCTTTCCGCAGGCGAGGAAGAACTCCCTGTGAAAGGAGTCGTCGGACTCAACGAAGCCGTCCACGTCCCTGCCTGCGATGGTCTGCTCCTGGGTATCGAGGATGGAGTCCATGGAGGAGAGGATCTTTTCGTCGGGAGAAGATGAAATAAAAAGGGAAAGAACGGTACTTTCAACACAGAAGCGGGTAAACCGGACTTCCTCTATCTGCTCCATGTCCATTAGAGAGACGTACGTACCCCTCTGGGGCCGGATCTCGAGAAGCCCCTCGTCCTGGAGCTTGATGAAGGCTTCCCGAACCGGAGTCTTGCTGATGTTCATCCTTCCGGCGATATCCTTTTCGCTGAGCCTCCGCCCGGGAAGCAGCCGCCAGTTCAGAATGTCACGGCGGAGGGCAAGGTACACCTGCCGTGTGACCCCGTCCTTGAGCTCACTCATGTCGAAATAGGAAAGCATCGGCAACCTCCCTTTCTCAGAAGGCCTTCATCAAAAAAACATGATCAATACGGACCGGAAAATGTCAACTGATATGTTAGTATCTTAAGATTTTTCCGTTTATTTGTCAAGCTGTGACCTGCAGCTGTGACCTGCAGCAATGCCCCTCCCCTCTCCTGCGGCCTGGCATTTTTCCCGACACCGGGGCTGTGGCGGAAAACAGGAGAGCATGCTATCATCTACCCTGTTTTGCATATTGCCGGGAGAGCAGGGAGAGAAGAGTGAAGAGAAAAATTGCCGGATGGCTGCTGTTTTTGTGCCTGCTCACAGCTGCGTCCGATGTGTACGCCGCCCAGCCCCTCCTGGAGAGGGGAAAGGGCCGGACGGTGGCCATAACCTTTGACGACGGCCCCAGGCCGGGCTACGTGGAATCCATACTGAAAATACTGAGAGAAAAGGGAGTTCGGGCGACCTTCTTTGTCGTGGGGCGCTATGCGGCGGAGCATCCCGGCCTGATCCGGGCAATGGCGGATGACGGGCACGTAGTGGCCAATCATACCTTCTACCACAATAATCTCACCGCCCTGCCCCGCGAGAATGTGTACCGGGAATGGAGGCTCTGCAGCGAGGCCATAGAGTCCATTCTGGGCAGAAAACCCCGGTTTGGGAGGCCTCCCGGGGGGCAGTACAATTCATTCGTTGTTGATCAGGCAACAGAAGAAGGGCTGCGGGTCGTCCTTTGGACCAATAACCCCGGGGACTACTCCGACACGCTCAGGGGCGAAGAGCTTACCCGGAAGGTGCTTGCCAAGGCTGCTCCGGGCGATATACTGCTGCTCCACGTGGGGACTCTCTCGACCATCGAGGCCCTTCCCGGGATCATCGACGGCTACAGGAAAAAGGGCTTTATCTTCGTAACAGTAGAGGAAATCGCCGGATAGTGCTTTCTATTTCCTCTTTTTAAGCGCTTCCTCAAGGGACTTCAGCGCATCCTCCGAAAGCCCCTCATCTTTCTTTTCCTGGGCGGGTTGGGTGTTCTCAGGGGCCAAAATGAGGCCGATCCCGGAGGCGTCCCGCGGAAGGACCGGAAGATCGAGCGTTTCCACGACCTGTCCGAGTTTTTCCGGGACAGCGAGAAGGGCCCCGTCTTTCCATTCACCGTAGATCCAGTTTTCCGGTGTTCCCTTCAGGATTTCCCCGCCTTCGTACCATCCTCTCTCCAACTGCTCTGCGGGAATGAAGGACGCAGATCCGGGTACTGCTGCGTGGGATTCCATGAGGTATCCGTCGTCTCCCCAGGTATATTTTCTCGATCTGAAGGTGAAAGAGAGCCCCTTGTAGACGACTTTTGAAAACGCGTCAGGGATCCGTTCCCCTTCGATCTCGAGGAAATGATGCCTCGCCTCGGATCGGGTTCCTCTCGCACTGTAATAACGCAGGATCCGGACATCTTCAGAAACCGTTATAATCTCCGGTTCTTCCGGATTCTCTTCGCGTGCCTGGCCGGGAGCCGGGTCAGCGGGAAAAACAAGGAATACAGCGAAGAGAGCAAGCAGTTTCAGTATATTTTTCATGGAAACGCCTCCTTTTGGGGTCAGGGATACGGATTCAATAATACCCTAAAACATCTGGATGCGGAAAGGATGGAAACAGGGAACTCTTTGGCGGAACATCGTTTTGGGAAATGAAAAAGTCCTTGACGAAATGAAGGGCGATTGTCTATCCTTGCATTGTATTTCCATTACGGAAAGGAGCTGCTCTTTCATGAAAGACATATTACAGCGGATTGGGGAACTGGGAATCGTTCCCGTGGTGAAACTGGAGAAACCTGAGGATGCCCTGCCGCTGGGAAAGGCGCTTCTCGAGGGAGACCTGCCCATTGCTGAAGTGACGTTCCGAACTGACGCTGCGGAGGAATCCATAAAAATCCTCACGTCGGAGCTCCCGGAACTTCTTGTTGGAGCAGGCACTGTGCTCACGCAGGACCAGGTGAAGCGGGCGGTGGACGCGGGGGCAAAATTCATCGTCACCCCGGGATTCAATCCATCCGTGGTGGACTACTGCATCGGGAACAACATCCCCGTTACCCCGGGCATCAACAGCCCCTCCCAGATCGAGATGGCCCTTGAGCGGGGGCTCAGCGTGGTGAAATTTTTCCCCGCGGAGCAGTCCGGAGGGCTTGCCATGCTCAAGGCCATGAGTGCTCCCTACAGTTCGATGAAGTTCATTCCCACCGGGGGAATCGACACGAAGAACATGGTCTCCTATATCTCCTTCAACAAGATCCTCGCAGTGGGGGGGAGCTGGATGGTGAAGCCGGAACTTGTGGCTGCCGGACAGTTTGACGAAATAACCCGCATCAGCCGTGAAGCTGTCTGGACGCTCCATGGATTCGAGCTTGCCCACCTTGGGGTGAACTGTGCGGATGAGAAAGAGGCGCTTGATAACGCGAAGAAAACTGCCGCGCTTTTCGGAATGCCGGTAAAGGACGGCAACAGCTCAGCCTTCTGCGGAAAGGCCTTCGAGTTCATGAAATCTCCGTACCTGGGTGAGAAGGGGCACGTGGCCGTTTCCTGCAACGACGTGGGACGGGGCCTGGCATTCCTGAAGAGCAAGGGCATCGGCTCTCTTCCGGAAACAGAGAGGAAGAAGGACGGAAGGACTGCGGCAATTTATCTCGACCTGCATATCGGCGGGTTCATCTTCCACCTGCTGCAGAAATAGCTTTCAGCAAAAAATAAGCGGGGGAGGCCTTTCAAGGCCCTCCTCCGCTTTTCATGCCGGACTGGGTTTCTTTCCTTTACCTCTGGACCCTTCCCGAGGCGTCGCCGCCTGCAAGGGTGAGCACGTCTTCCTTCGATACCCTGTTGAAGTCACCGTAGATGGTATGCTTGAGGGCGGAGGCCGCCACGGCGAACTCCAGGGCCTCCCGGGGAGTCTTCAGGTTGTTCAGCCCCCAGATGAGTCCCGAGCCGAAGGAGTCGCCGCCGCCGATTCGGTCGACGATATCGCGGATCTCGTACTTTTTGCTGGTGAAGAAGTTCCCCCTGTTGTCGGCGAGGACGGCAGACCATCCGTTCCAGTCGGCGCTCACGCTCTCCCGGAGGCTGACCGCAAGGTACTTCATGTTCGGGTAGGAGGCCATGACCTTTTCGGCAAGGACCTTGTACTTGGAAACGTCAAGTTCGCCTGACGTCACGTCCACGTCGATCTCGATCCCGAGACACTTCTGGCAGTCCTCCTCGTTTGCGATGGTCACGTCAACGTACTTTGCGAACTCGGTCATCACTTCCTTCGCGCTTTTCCCCCACTTCCAGAGCTTTTTCCGGTAGTTCAGGTCGCACGAGACTGTTATCCCCTTTTCCCGGCATGCCTTTACGGCCTCCAGGGCGACCTCGGCAGTCCCCTGCGCGAGGGAGGGGGTAATGCCCGTAGTATGAAACCAGGTTGCCCCGTCGAGGATCGAGTCCCAGTCGAAGTCACCCGGCTGGATAGAGGCGATCGATGAACCGGCCCTGTCGTAAACCACCTTTGAAGGTCTCATGGCCGCGCCCGTCTCAGTATAATATACGCCGAGGCGCTCCCCTTTCCGAAGGATAAATTTCGTATCGATCCCGAAGGAGCGCATCTCCTTGACCATGGCATCCCCAACGGGATTTGCCGGTGCGGCAGTGACGTAGGAAACGTTCTCGCCGTAATTCGCCAGGGAAACGGCGACGTTTGCCTCGGCGCCTCCGAATGTCGCCACCAGGTTGTTTGTCTGGAAGAGCACCTCACGGTCCGGCGGCGTGAGCCGGAGCATGATCTCTCCGAATGTGACAAATCGGGACATTTTACTCGACCTCCTTGAACAGGTATTGTTTCGTTCTCCAAAACATTGGTTCTTTGAACGGATCGGAAAATACACTATCTTTTTTCTGAACCTTTGTCAATCCGGAAAAACAGCGCCGAAGGAGACCCATTTATTTCCGGGCGATGCGCTCCGGTACGCTGTAGACGTTCATCCGTCCGTTCCGTATGAATCCTGCCAGTGTGATCCCCTGCCTGGATGCGAGCTCCGCACCTTCCGCCATTGCCGCCGAGATGCTTCCGAGAACCGGTATCCCTGCTCCCGCGGCTTTCATCACCATGTCCTCCGG
>CAYTQC010000122.1:3960-5160 GCA_964439735.1 uncultured Synergistaceae bacterium | reverse complement strand
ACGAGTACGTTATTTTCAGCGAGCGGGACGTGCTCGCCATCATCGAGAAGTAGTTTCCATTATTTGAGGAGGTAGATAATTATGGCCAAGATTCTTATTTTCGGAGAAGAAGCCCGCCGCGCGATGCTTCGCGGAATAGATAAAGTTGCAGACACCGTTGGCGTCACCCTCGGTCCCAAGGGCAGAAATGTTGTGCTCGAGAAGAAATTCGGTTCTCCAACTATCACCAATGACGGCGTGACTATCGCCAAGGAGATTGAACTCGAGGACGTGTACGAGAACACAGGCGCCCAGCTGGTGAAGGAAGTCGCATCCAAGACCAACGACATCGCCGGAGACGGGACCACCACCGCCACCGTTTTTGCACGGGCAATCATTGCAGAGGGCATGAAGAACGTGGCCGCCGGCGCAAACGGCATGCTGATGCGCTCCGGCATAGAGCGGGCGATCGATCTTGTTGTGGATGAGCTCAAGAAGAAAGCGATCTCCGTAAAGAACCGTGACAAGATCGCCCAGGTCGCAGCCATCTCCGCCAACGACAGGGGAGTCGGCCAGCTTATAGCCGAAGCCATGGACAAGGTCGGCGAGGACGGCGTCATCACTGTTGAGGACAGCCAGACCGTGGGAACCACCCTCGAGATGGTTGAAGGCCTCCAGTTCGACAAGGGGTACATCAGTCCCTACATGGTCACCGATCCCGAGCGTATGGAAGTTGCCCTTGACGATGCCTATATCCTTATCCACGACGGCAAGATCAGCAACATCAAGGATCTTCTTCCCACCCTCGAGAAGGTCGTTCAGACCGGCAAGCCTCTCCTCATCATCTCTGAAGATGTCGAAGGCGAAGCACTTGCCACCCTTGTGGTGAACAAGCTGCGCGGTGTAATGCAGGTTGCCGCTGTGAAGGCACCCGGTTTCGGCGACCGCAGGAAGGCAATGCTCCAGGATATCGCCATCGTGACCGGAGGACAGGTTGTCAGCGAAGAGATCGGCATCAAGCTTGACAGCGCCGAGATCTCCATGCTCGGAAAGGCCAAGAAGGTCCGCGTCACCAAGGAAGAGACCACCATCGTCGAAGGTGCCGGCAACTCCGAGGAGATCCGCAAGCGCGCTTCCCAGATCAAGAAGGAGATCGAGGACTCCACGTCCGAGTACGACAAGGAAAAGCTGCAGGAGCGCCTTGCCAAGCTTGTGGGCGGC
>CAYTQC010000122.1:0-3950 GCA_964439735.1 uncultured Synergistaceae bacterium | reverse complement strand
TTCCGCCACCGAGACCGAGCAGAAGGAACTGAAGCACCGTATCGAGGACGCACTCAACGCAACCAGGGCCGCGGTCGAGGAAGGAATCGTCGCAGGCGGCGGAGTTGCTCCCGTGAGCTGCATCGATGCACTCGAGAAGTTTGTCGCCACCCTTTCCGGCGACGAGCGGACCGGAGCGGTCATCGTCCTCAAGGCCCTTACCTCGCCGCTGCACCTCATTGCCGAGAACGCCGGATACCAGGGTGACGTGGTGGTTGAGAAGGTCCGCAACCTGAAGGCCGGACACGGTCTGAACGCTGCAACCGGTGAGTACGTCGACATGATCGAGGCCGGGATCATCGACCCTGTGAAGGTTACCCGCAGCGCTCTCCAGAATGCCGGTTCCATTGCCGCAATGGTCCTCACCACCGAGGCTATTGTCGCCGACAAGCCTGAGAAGAAGGAACCCGCCATGCCCAGGGGCGGAATGGGCGGCATGGAGGATATGTATTAAGGTACGAAAAGCTGCATGTCAGGCCCCCGGTGAATTCCGCCGGGGGCTTTTTTGGTTCATTATGAGATGCATCCCTGGACCGGCAGCAGAAAACAGGCATTCAGGCTGTAAACAGGTTTTCTGTTTTTCTGGAATGAATGGTTGCTTTCTGATAAGATACCCTTGCTGTAGACCCCTTTTTCGGGAGGAATGTTTTTTTGAATAATATCGTCATTCTTGACTGCGGTTCCCAGTTCACCCAGCTCATCGCGCGCAGGGTGAGGGAATTGAAGGTCCATAGTGAAATTCTGCCGTGGGATGTTTCACTCGAAAGGGTGAAGGAGCGCAGCCCCCGGGGGATCATCATTTCCGGCGGCCCTATGAGCGTGACGGATGATGACGCACCTTCCGTGCCCGAAGGGCTTTTCGGCCTGGGGGTCCCGGTGCTCGGTGTGTGCTACGGCATGCAGCTCATCACCCGGATGATGGGCGGGCGGGTGACCTCCGGCACTGCAAGGGAGTACGGACGCACTGGAATCTCGGCGACCGGGGATTCTCTTCTTTTCAGGCAAGTGCCCTCCAGCTTCGAGGTGTGGATGAGCCACGGAGACCATATCGAGAGCCTTGCACCGGGTTTCAGTCTTGCTGCGGAGACATCGAAAGGTGTTCCTGCAGCGATGGAGAACCCGGAAAAGGGCATCTGGGGTCTCCAGTTCCACCCCGAGGTGGTGCATACGCAGTTTGGTACGAAGATCCTGTCGAATTTCCTTTTCTCCGTGTGTTCCTGTATTCCGGACTGGGACCTGGGAGACTGGATAGAGAAAATGACCGGCGAGATCGGGGAAAAGGTGGGAGACGGCCGGGTCATCTGCGGTCTTTCGGGGGGAGTGGACTCGTCTGTGGCTGCGGTGCTCACCGCACGGGCGATCGGTGACAGGCTCGACTGCATCTTCGTCAATAACGGCCTTCTGCGGCTGAACGAGGCTGAGGAGGTGCTTGAGCAGTATTCAAAACTCAGCCTGAAGGTCCACTATGTGGATGCTTCGGAGACATTTCTCACTGCGCTCGCCGGGGTGACCGATCCCGAGCGCAAGCGGAAGATCATCGGCGAGACCTTTATCCGCGTGTTCGAGAAGGAAGCGGCAAAATTCGAGGACGCGAAGTGGCTGCTCCAGGGAACGGTGTACCCTGATGTGATCGAGAGCGGCCACAAGGGAAAGGACGCTTCGGTCATAAAGAGCCACCACAATGTGGGGGGGCTTCCCGATGATATGAAACTTCTGGTTCTGGAACCCCTCCGGGACCTTTTCAAGGACGAGGTCAGGGCTACCGGCCGCCTCCTGGGAGTCCCGGGAACGATCATCTCCCGGCAGCCGTTTCCGGGGCCGGGGCTGGCTGTCCGGTGCCTGGGAGAAATCACGGCGCCGCGCCTCGATACCCTCAGGCATGCGGATGCAATCTTCAGGGAGGAAATTTCGAAATGGGAGGAATACCCATCCATCTGGCAGGCCTTTGCTGTGCTTCTCCCCGTAAGGACCGTGGGGGTCATGGGAGATTCGAGGACCTATTCTGAGGTGGCCGTCCTTCGGGCTGTGGAGTCCCACGACGGAATGACTGCGGACTGGGTCCGCGTCCCCTACGATATACTGGACCGTACAGCCCGCAGGATCTGCAACGAGGTAAAGGGCGTGAACCGGGTTGCCCTGGACATCACAAGCAAGCCCCCGTCGACTATCGAATGGGAGTAGCCTGAGGAGGAAAAAGAAAGAAAATGCCGGGTGAGAACAGGCGGTCTGCGAGAAAAGTGAGAGGATGGTATCTTCCGTTCCTCCTCATATTCCTTGCCATGGCATATCTTGCCTTTTCCGTCTCTCTTCCCCTCTTTGGCCCGCTGGCGTGGTCAGTGCTTCTGTCGTTTACCGTGTATCCCGCGTTCTCCTGGATGAAACGGCGGCTTTTCCCCCGAAGCCGCGGGGGAAATATGCCTGCCGCCCTTGCAACGGGTGTGATCATCCTCGTGGTCGTAATGCCGGCTCTTTTCGGCGGGTATGTTGCCGCCAGAGAGGGAATAAAGCTCTACGAGTCTTTTTCGGGCGTTCTCGAGGGGATCGGACGCTCCGGGGGAATAGATCTCACGGACCTTCTTCCTGCCTACATTGCAGACATGATCCGTCCGCTGACGGAACGGTATCCCCTCCTCGAGGACCTCGCGCAGCAGATAGGGGAAAGACTGGGACCCATGGTGGTGTCGGCTTCACGGGCGATCGTGGGAAGCACTCTCACTATCGCGTGGAATCTTGCGATCATAATCGTGGTCAGTTTTTTTCTCATTCGGGACGGCAATCTGATCATAGGGTACCTCACTGACATTATCCCCCTGCCGCCGGGTGAACGTGAGGCTTTTTTTCGGCGGGCGAAGGAGATCCTTCAGGCGGTCGTGTACGGGGTCATCGTGACCGCCTTCGTCCAGGGGATCCTCGGAGCGGCGGGCTGGTGGTATGCCGGGCTCCAGAGTCCGGTGTTCTTCGGGGCCATGATGATGCTCCTCGCCATGATCCCTTTCGTGGGGACCGCACTCCTCTGGGGTCCGGCCGGAATTTACCTTCTCTACGCAGGGAAACTGGGAGACGGGATTTTTCTTCTTCTTTGGGGTACTTTTGTGGTGAGCATGGCGGATAATTTCATCCGCCCTCTTTTTATTTCAGGCGGAGCAAAGCTTCATCTCCTGACCGTTTTTATCGGGGTCGTAGGCGGCCTTGCTGCCTGGGGATTCCTCGGTCTTTTCATGGGACCTCTTGTTATAAGCCTCTTTTTCTTCCTGCTGGAGAGCTACCGGACAATGTGGAAGGCGTACCTTGCATCCCCGTCACGGAGCTCCGGTACCGCAGGAAACGATAAAAAATAACAGCTGAGCATGCTGAAGGGAAGGGATAGCTTTGCCCCTTGCGGTAGCGGTATCGGGGTTCAAGAATACGGGAAAAACAACGCTCGCTCTTGCACTGCTTGAGGAGATACTTTCCGCGGGTCTTTCTGCGGGTTTTGTAAAACATACGGAAAAGGACGTCCTCTCCCGGGAAGAGAGCGATACGGGGAGGGCGGTCTCCCTTGGGATCCCATGCGTCTACTGTGGAAACGACGGAGCTGTCTTCGAGGCCCCCGGAGCAGGGGTTACCCCTGAAAGGCTGGATGTTTTTTTCCCCGGGAAGGATATCGTCATAGTCGAGGGTGCAAAACGGACACCCATGCCGAGAATATGGGTAGGAGATCCCGGAAGCTGTCCTCCCGGGGTGAAGGGTGTGTTCGCATATTATGACCGTTCCGCCGCCGCAGGAGACGGGGAAAAGTTTTTTGCGGAAGGTGACGAGAAGGTGCTCGCCGGGAAAGTGATCGAGCTTTACCGCAGGGGGGAGGGCGGAGTGAAGGCGTCCCTGTTCGTCGGGGGAAAAAAGATTCCTTTGAAAGCCTTTGTCTCGGAAAT
>CAYTQC010000121.1:0-5233 GCA_964439735.1 uncultured Synergistaceae bacterium | reverse complement strand
CGGAAACGAGAAGGAAACGAAGAAGGAGAAACTGACCAGCGTTACGGGGGCTCCCGTACCGGACAACCAGAATTCTCTCACTGCAGGGCCCAGGGGGCCTCTTCTGATGCAGGATGTGTGGTTCCTGGAAAAGCTTGCCCACTTCGACCGGGAGGTTATACCCGAGAGACGGATGCACGCCAAGGGATCGGGGGCCTTCGGCGTTTTTACCGTGACCCACGACATCACGAAATACACGAAGGCGAAGATTTTTTCAGAGATCGGCAAGAAGACCGGGATGTTCGTCCGTTTCTCCACGGTGGCGGGCGAACGGGGAGCAGCCGACGCCGAGAGGGACATCCGCGGCTTCGCCATGAAATTTTACACCGAGGAGGGCAACTGGGACCTTGTGGGCAACAACACCCCCGTCTTCTTCCTCAGGGACCCCCTGAAGTTCCCCGACCTGAACCACGCGGTGAAGCGTGACCCCCGCACCAACCTGCGCAGCGCGAAGAACAACTGGGACTTCTGGTCATCTCTTCCCGAGGCGCTCCACCAGGTGACCATCACCATGAGCGACAGGGGCATCCCATACTCGTACCGTCACATGCACGGGTTCGGAAGCCATACTTTCAGCATGATCAACGCGGCAAACGAGAGAGTATGGGTGAAGTTCCACTTCCATACCCGGCAGGGGATAAAGAACCTCACCGACCAGGAAGCGGAAGCGATCGTGGGCAAGTGCCGGGAGAGCCACCAGAGGGACCTGTACGAGGCCATCGAGCGGGGCGACTTCCCGAAGTGGACCATGTTCATCCAGGTCATGACTGAGGAGCAGGCCGACAATATGCCCTACAACCCCTTCGACCTGACGAAAGTATGGTATAAAAAGGACTACCCGTTGATCGAGGTTGGGTACTTCGAGCTGAACAAAAATCCGGAGAACTACTTCCGGGATGTGGAGCAGTCGGCATTCAACCCCGCGAGCGTTGTGCCCGGGATAAGCTTCTCTCCTGATAAGATGCTACAGGGAAGGCTGTTCTCCTACGGAGACGCCCAGCGGTACCGCCTCGGCGTGAACCACCACCAGATCCCGGTGAACGCTCCCCGGTGCCCGGTGAACAGCTACCACAGGGACGGGCAGATGCGGGTGGACGCCAACGCGGGAAGCACCATAGGCTACGAGCCCAACAGTTACGGCAAGTGGCAGGAGCAGTCCGAGTTCAAGGATCCCCCCCTTCCCCTTGCCGGGGCGGCCTGGCAATGGAATTTCAGGGATGACGACGACGATTACTATACTCAGCCGGGGAAACTCTTCCGGCTCATGAGCCCGGCGCAGCAGAAGGTCCTTTTCGAAAACACCGCACGCAACATGGGCGATGCCCCGAAGGAGATCAAGGTACGCCATATCGGGAACTGCCTGAAGGCAGACCCCGCTTACGGAAAAGGAGTTGCCGACGCCCTCGGGATTTCCCTCGACGAAGTGAAGTAGCGCTTCTGTTTTCGCGTATTCCAGGGGCCGCGCCAGGAGTGCCGGGCACGGCCCCGTCCATGATTTTATACCGGGAGGATTCGATGATCAGCCTTACAAAACTGCTTCTTGATACGGAACATTTCGGGGACCGCCTCCGGTATTCCGGAGGGGCGGACAACAGTGCCGGCGCGGCTCCGGGTATGGGGCCCGTGGTGGTATGGAACTGCACCAGGGCGTGCAACCTGGCATGCCGCCACTGCTACGCTTCCGCCACCCCGGGGCCCGCCGCCCGCGAGCTCACCACCCAGGAGGGAAAGGCGTTTCTCCGGTCGCTTGCCGGGCTGAACGTCCCTGCGGTCCTCTTCTCCGGAGGGGAACCCCTCATGAGGCCCGATATCTTCGAGCTCCTGGAGTACAGCGCTTCCCTCGGTCTCCGAACAGTGCTCTCCACCAACGGGACCCTTCTGGACCTCCCGGCTGCCCAAAAAATCCGGTCCCTTGGAGTGAGCTATGCGGGCATCAGCCTCGACGGCCTGGAGGATGTGAACGATACCTTCCGGGGTGTCGCGGGCGCCTTCGAAAGGACCCTTGCGGGATTGAGGAACTGCCGCGCGGCCGGACAGAAGGCCGGACTCCGCCTTTCACTGACCAGGAGCACCTTCCGGGAGCTTCCGCCCATCTTCCGCCTTGTGGAGGAGGAAAAGATTTCCAGGGTGTGCGTCTATCACCTTGTTTCCTCCGGAAGGGGGACGGATATCGGGGGCGAGGATCTCTCTTCCGCGGAGACGAGAGAAGCGCTGGATTTTATCATGGAAAAAACCCTGGATTTCGGCGCCAGGGGTGTGGCCACGGAGGTCCTCACCGTGGACAACCACTGTGACGGGATCTACCTGTACCTCACTATGGCCCGGAGGGACGAAAAACTGGCGGGGAGAATCCTCCGACTCGCCGCGCGAAGCGGCGGTAACCGGTCAGGCATGGCCATCGGTGCGGTGGACTGGGATGGGAACGTGACCATAGACCAGTTCACCCGGTCAGTTATTCTGGGGAACGTGAGGGATAAAGAGTTCGGGGATATCTGGTGCGGGGATGGCGACGAGTTCCTTGCGGCGGTGCGGGACAGAAAAAAACACCTCACGGGGCGGTGCGCCTCCTGCAGGTGGCTTGATCTGTGCAACGGAAACCTGAGGGCCAGGGCGCTGGCCTCCGGGGATTTCTGGGCCCCTGACCCGGGGTGCTATCTTACCGACGATGAAATAGGACTGTAGGGGAGGGGACGGACATGCTCATTTCATGGAACACCACAAGCCGGTGCAACCTTTTCTGCAGGCACTGCTACCGTGAATCGGGGCCGGGAAACGACCGGTCGGGGGAACTGTCGACCGCCGAAGGGATCGCACTCATCGGCTCCATCAAAAGGGCGGGATTTCGCCTCCTGATCCTGAGCGGCGGAGAACCCCTTCTCCGGGAGGACATCTTCGAGCTCGTCTCGGCGGCGCGGGACGCCGGGCTTGTCCCTGCCATGGGGACCAACGGCACCCTCCTCACCGAAGAGACTGCCGCTCGCCTCGCGGAGTGCGGGCTTAAAGGGGCGGCGGTGAGCGTGGACAGCCTGGACAGGGAATACCATGACACCTTCCGCGGAGCTGCCGGGGCCTTCGACAGTGCCCGGCAGGGCATCAGGAACGCACTCGCGGCGGGGCTCCGGGTGCAGATCAACCTCACCCTCACCGACAGGAACCTGGACCAGTTCGACCGCATGGTGGACTACTACGGGGAGATGGGCGTCCACGCGGTGCATCCCTTTTTCCTCGTTCCCACCGGGAGGGCACTTTCCATGCCTGAGGAGGAACTGAAGTCGGAAGGGTATTTTTCAATGATACGGAAGATACTGGAGAAGCAGGGAAAAACCCGAATGGAGCTGAAGCCTACGTGCGCCCCCCAGTTTATGCCCATGGCGAAGGAGATGGGGATCCCCCAGCGGTTTTCACGGGGCTGCCTGGCCGGTATCTCCTACTGCTGCATCCTCCCGAAGGGGGACGTGCACGTGTGCCCGTACCTGCCCGTGAAGGCGGGGAACGTGAGAGAAGAACCTTTTGAGGAAATCTGGAAGAACAGCGAAGTGTTTTTGAAGCTGCGGGACTTCTCAGCTTACGAGGGGAGCTGCGGGAAGTGTGAATATATTGATATCTGCGGAGGGTGCAGGGCCCGGGCATACTATTACACCGGAAACCTGATGGCGGAGGAGCCATGGTGCTTCCGGAGATGATCCTTGATGCCGCCGGAAGGCAGCTCGTGAACCTGCTTCAGGAGGGGATTCCCCTTGAAAAGGATCCCTACGGGATACTTGCCGGGAAGCTGGGTATTTCCAGGTCCGGGGTCGCGGAGAGGGTTCGTGAGCTCATTGCATCGGGGTACATCCGGCGGGTAGGGGGCATATTCGATCCGACAGCCATGGGGTACTCAAGCACACTTGTCGGGATGAGGGTCCCGGAGGATATATTCGTTGACGTGACCCGGTTCGTGAACGGTGTGCAGGGAGTGACCCACAACTATCGGCGAACGGGATTCCTGAACATGTGGTTTACTCTCTCCACGGCCGGTGAAGAAGAAAAAGACGCTCTTCTGAAGCGCCTCAGGGAAGTCTTCGATCTCGTTCACGTTTACGAGTTTCCCCGGGCAAGGCACTTCAAACTCAGGGTGTTCTTCGACATGGAGCGGGAGTGAATCTTCATGGATGAACTGGACAAAAGACTCGTCAGGGAACTGCAGGGCAGCCTTCCGCAGGCGGAAAACCCGTACCTGGAGCTCGGCCTGCGCCTCGGCATTTCCGAGGATGAAGTGGTGGAGCGGCTGAAAGTGCTGAAGGAGTCAGGCAGGCTGAAACGGATCGCCGCGATCCTCCGTCATCAGAAATCCGGATATGCCTCCAACGCCATGGCAGTCTTCCTTGTGCCGGACGATTCCATGGACATGCTGGGGGGAAAGCTTGCGGAGAGTCCCCTGGTGAGCCACTGTTACGAAAGGGTCGGGAATGAATGCTGGCCCTACAACCTCTACGCCATGGTCCACGGAAAGACGGATGAAGAGATTTTCTCCTTCATCCGCAGTTTTGCTCTAGAAAACGGTATAGACCGCTTCGAGATCCTCCCGAGCGCCGGGGAGCTTAAAAAAACAAGCATGGTGTACTTCGGGGAAATCAGCGAAGATACGGCCTCATGGTCTTCGCGATCCTCCCGGCCATGATCCTGTAGCCCTCCCCGTTGGGGTGGATCCCGTCGGACATGAGGGACCCGTTCCCGAGAATGTCCCTGAGGATGTCTGGAACCAGCACCGCACCAGTCGCCTTCGCCGCTTCGAAATACCGTTTCCCCACCGGTGCGAGGAGGGGAAGTCCCTCGATGCCTACAAGGAACACGAGCGCACCGCCTGACTGTATCCGCTTCACCATTTCCCGAAGGGCTGCAAAGCTCTCATCAAGGTTCGCCCGGCGAAGAAAGTCGTTTCCTCCAAGGAAGAGGATCACCATGGAGGGGGAGAGAACCTCAAGTTCTCCTATCCTGCTGAAGGCCTTCGCTACGGTATCGCCGTTTACCCCGAGGTTGACCACCTCCCTGCCGATAAGGGCCGAGAGGACGGAGGGATAATCCCGGCTGGGGCCTCCCGAGCCGAAGCCTGCCGTCAGGCTGTCTCCGAAGGCTACCACCGGCCCTGCCGCCGGGGAAGGATGGTTCATTATCTTCCACGAATTGACCGAAGTGCGGAAGAACAGGAAATAGC
>CAYTQC010000120.1:0-5270 GCA_964439735.1 uncultured Synergistaceae bacterium | reverse complement strand
GGAAACTGGTCATCAAGGTGCTCGACTCCGCCGGGAAACCGCTGTATGCGGACTCGTGGCTTTATAAATCGCCCTACGACCGGGACAACCCCGAAGAAGCGGGGCGGGACGGCGGTGAAAATCACGAATACACCGTTCTGCCCGGAACCTACGATGTCCTTGTGAAGGACAGGAATACAAAAACTGAACAGTGGCTTAAGGAAATCGTCCTCGAACCGGGGAAGACGGTCAGGAAGGAAGTATCCTTCGCCCAGGGCTCAGTGAAGCTCACAGGAAAGGGTTTCAGCGGAAAACCTGCCTATTTCTACGTGGACGCCTATACATCTCCGACCGGTGAGGAAGAGAATCCCACTCTGTCGGAAAGCGGCGAAGGGGAGTTTTCTTTCACCATGGCACCGGGAAAGTATGACCTGAAAGTCCATATTGATCTGCCCCCCACTGTTATTTGGGAAAGGGAAGTGGAAGTATCACCGGGGAAGACCGTGTCGAGAGAATTCGTCTTTCCTGCGGCACGGGCCCGGTTCATACCTCCGCAAAAGGACGGGGAAAGAGCGTATATTTACGTGGATGTTTTTGTCCACCCCGCGGATGAAAACGACGATCTTGCCGCTTCCGAGAGCGGTGATGAGGAGTACATTCAAGTATTCCTTGCCCCGGGTACCTACGATTTCAAGATATATGACGACGACGGAAATGAAGTCTGGTTCAGGGGAATTGAGCTTGCTGCGGACGAAGCCTTCTCAAAAGAGGTGAAATACGAACAGTAATTCCATTACAGACTCCTCACGCACCGCCCGGATGTAAAAAGGAAACACCCCCGAAACCGGTCAGAAAATCCGGTGCCGGGGGTGTTTTTAAACTGAATGGATCTACAGTCTTTTTCCGGCGATGGATCAGTCAGGCACCGGACTTCTGAATCACCGCTCTTTACAAAATGTTACGGTTTTTCCTCGAACTCCTTCTGGTAGACCTTTCCCGATCCCATCATGACGCTGATGAAGTTCAGAGAAGGGATGCTTTCGCAGACTATCTTGATGATCGCGGCAATAATCGTTGAAATGAGCGCCCCTACCACACCCCATATAAGACTCCAGAAGAGCAGCGATATGAGTACTACTACAGGGCTCAGGTTCAACCTGTCGCCCATGACCTTTGGGGTAATAAGATTGCCGATGGTCATCTGGATCGTAAGCAATACAAACGCAGTAATGACAGCAGTCATGTAACTCGGGTAAAACTGCACAAGTGCCACGAGAACGGGGGGAATAGACGCAACGATAGAGCCGACGGTGGGAATAAAATTGAGAATAAAGGCAAGTACACCCCAGGTCACTGCGAAATCAATCTTGAGATAAGCAAGGAAAAACCAGACAAGCAACCCTGTCACTGCACTTATGAATGCGAGAGCACTCAGGTACCTCCCGATCTGGAAAGAAATCGTATCCATTATTTTCTTGACCTTTTCAGCATGACAGGGGCTGAAGGCTTTCCTTATCTTGTATTCAAAATAAGGCGCCCCGAGGAGAAGGAATATAAGGAAAACAATGACCATAACCAGTTTCGACAGAATCGTGAGAAAAGAACCGGAAAGTTCAAGGAGAAAGTCTTTCACGGTCTGACTTGAGCGGATGGACGCCCAGACATCCGGAGGAATGTCGAAATTCACTGTGAGGCTTTTTCCTATTTCGACGAGTTTTGAATAATAATCCGGAAGGGCGGAAGCAAAAGTCAGAACCCGTGCGTTGACGAATAGCACGGCGAGAACACCTATTCCGAAAAAGAGGGCAAGCACCACTACCACCGTCAGGAAAAGAGGTATTTTCAGCCTGGTCAGGAAGCGAACGATAGGACCAAAAAGATACGAGAGAAGCCATGCGATTATAAGCGGTATAAAGACGCCCTGCGCAAATTGAAGGACAGTTCCTATGGCCACTATCGAAATGATCCCCACGAGGCCGATGATAACCCGAAAGTCTCTCAAAGCATCCCCTCCCCTTTTATTATCCTGCCCTTTTTTATTGTACAGCAGGAAATGCATTTTGGAAGAAGCTTTCCTGCAGAGAAAACATACAAACATATGGGACGTTTCATTCATCCGCCGGATTTTCAGAGACATCTTCATGATTCTTTCTTAACTGAATCTGCCGGGAATATGAACCGGGAAAAAAGCTTTCTGTTATTTGGGTTGGAAAAGATACAAATTTGCTCACCGGCAATATTTTCAAATTGCCGGTGAAAAAACAGAGACCAGATGTGTGGCTTTGGAAAACCTCAAGGGATTTTAAAAAGAAAAGATCAGCACACAGAAATCATAATTATAGTTTTTTTAATCTATAGCTTTTTCTGCTTTTATAAAACAGTCTCAGGAATCATAATAAATGAATATTTAGGCTTATGCTTTTTTATAAAAATTGCTTATCATTTATATGTGGGTTAATTTGCAATTTTCAAAGGAGGGGGAAGCCATGAAATACCGCGTGTGCATTATTGCAATAATCGCGGTCCTCATCGCCGGGGCTGCGATGGGTGCGGACCTGACCGTGGAAAAGTGGAGCGGCGATCTTTCCGTGCCGGTAGATCCTTTTGCCGCAGACGGACTTACGGGTGATCCGGAAAACAGTTATGCCTGGTCCATGGCGGAATTCGGCGGCTATATTTACGCGGGGACCAACAGGAACTACCTTCGCCAGATTCTTGAGACCGCAGGGGCGAGCGGCCTTACTGACCTTATGGATGCCATGTTTCCCATGAAAATTGACGCCAAGGCCAAAATTTACCGAAAACCTTCTGACGGGTCCGGAGACTGGGAACTGTTCTATGAATCCCCCATGGTGGATATAACACTGGACGGAAATCCGATGTCCGTAATCCTGGACAACGGATACAGAGGAATGGAAGTCTGGAACAACAGCCTCTATATCGTGACCTATTCGTTCTTCTCAAGCCCATACTCCAGGTTGTTGAGACTTTCGGACCCTCAGGGAACAGGAGCAGACCTTGAAGAGGTTCTCCGGGTGGAGAACACAGGCGGTTCGGGGCTGCGGGAACTGGTGATTTTCAATGACAGCCTTCTTGTCGGGACAGAAGACCTGAAAATGTTCAGGAGCACATCACCTCCTGAACAGGGACCCGTAGTTACACCCATAGCAATGGTCACCGTCCTGACTCCCATCGGAATAAACATACCCTGCACTACTGCAGATCTCGGAGGAAAGACTGGATGGACTCTTGCCGGAAATGCATCGACGTTCCCAGGCATCACTGCTTCACCGGGATGGAGCGGCATCTGGGACAACGTTGTTTTCAACGGGTTCCTGTATACGTCCATAGCGGACCCGACGAACGGATTCTCGCTCTTCAAAACTGACGGAACACCTTCAGGCGTAGACGATCTGTGGGTCTGGACTCCTGTGGTCGCCAAAATTGCCGACAATCCGGAGGCTAAGTACCCCCAGGGCTTGGGAAACACCCAGAATACGGCCGTTACAATGGTGGAATTCAAGGGGAAGGTGTACGCCGGCACATTTTCGAGCTGGAACGATATCCTGAAAGGACTCATCGGAGGAGTGGCCGATCCTTCGACTCTTCCGGGCGCAATCCTTAAGCTGCTGGAAAACTGGACTCCTCCACAGCTCTACCGGTTCGGGGCTAATGATTCATGGGAGATGATCGTAGGTGATCCGAGGCTTTCCAGCCCCATATTCGACTCTTCTCCCCTGAGCGGATGGCGGGCCGGATTTTTCGTAAACCCCGATCCCCTGTTCAAAAATCTCTCGACAAACCGCTATATATGGAGAATGAAGGTATACAATGATCACCTCTTCATGGGAACTATGGACATGCGACCGATCCTTGAAGTTCTTACTGAGAACATTCTCGGAGCGGGCTACCAGCCGGCTATCCATTCCGCCCTTCTCCACCTCCAGCAAATATTTGAACAGGCAAACCCGACTGATCCATCGGGATTCGACCTTTTCGCCACGGTTAACGGCACAACCATTGAGGCGATAACCCGGGATGGCGGTTTCGGAGAGATTTTCGGCAAGTTTTCGACCGGAGACAAAGGCGACAGGCACAATTATGGAGCGAGGACCCTTATAACCGGCGATGGGCTGTTCCTCGGGACTGCCAATCCGTTTTACGGATGCCAGATCTGGAAGCTGAAATATCCGGATCCTGAACCGGAGCCTGAACCGGAGCCTGAGCCTGAGCCGGAGCCGGGCGGCGGCGGATGTTCCTCGGGCGGAGGATCCTCTGCAGCACTGCTTCTTCTCCCCCTGGCCGCGGCATATTTCAGAGGGAGAAAAGGTTTCTGAAAAGTGGAAGAATAAATTTTACGGTACCATATTGCCGAGGGAGGAGCGAAACCCTCCTCCCTCAGTTTTTTACAGCATCCTGTCAGCTTCGAGTATTGACCTCGCGAGGATATCCGCTCCCTGAACGAGGTCATGAGGAGCGGTGTATTCTTCTTTTGAATGGCTGATCCCGTTGACGCTCGGGACGAAGATCATTCCCGCCCGGGTGATGCGGGCCATGGGATTTGCGTCGTGGGATGCACCGCTCGGCATACGGATACAGGAGACTCCCGCCTCTTCACATGCCTTCTCCACAGACCTCTGAAGCAGAGGGTCAAGGTCAACTGCACCTTTCCAGATCACCTGATCCATGGAAACAGAGACCTTTTTTCTCCTCCCCAGAAAGGACCTGAACTCTGAAGCAATCTCTTCCATGACAGGATCCTTCAGGGAGCGTATCTCAAGGAGAAATTCCGCCTTGCCCGGCACTATGGCCACCGCTCCCGGATGGAGGGAAAAAACTCCCACGTTGCAGACAAAATCATCCCGCGTATCCGTCCATGCAAACCACTCCGAGAGGAGTTCGGCAGCTTCCCTCATGGCATCCTTCCGCTCTTTCATGGGAGTGGTCCCCGCATGGTTGGGCTCGCCATTCAGGCTCACGGCATAACGGCTTATGCCCACAATGCCCGTAGGTATGCCGATAGAAATGTTCCGCCTCTCAAGGTACGGTCCCTGCTCTATGTGAAGCTCGAAATAGCAGGCGATCCGGGAGGGATCAGTCTTTGACGAACGTACTCCTTCAGCAGTCAGCCCTGCCCCGGCTAGTTTTTCCCCGGGAAGGGGCTCCTCGATCAGCCCGGCAAATGCCCTGCTGCCGAACGTGCCCCCCATCTCTCCCCCTTCTTCTCCGATAAACCCCACGACTTCAAGAGGGTGGCGGAGGGGGAGCTTCTTTTCCTTTATGGAACGGGC
>CAYTQC010000119.1:2219-5305 GCA_964439735.1 uncultured Synergistaceae bacterium | reverse complement strand
GAAGACAAAATGCTCGATCAAGAGGATCAGTCCCGAGGCAGCCCAGGGATCGGGGCTGTACCCCGTGGTGGTGTGCCTGAACGGTCTCGACGTGCTTCCCGGTACCCACGTGGAGGCCCGCTTCCTCGTGGAGAGCAGGAAGGACCTGATCATCATCCCCTCGGAAATCGTCCAGAGAAGGGGAGACAAGGCTTTTGTCTACGTGGTCGGGGAGGGGAGAGCGAAGCTCAGGGAGATCGTTCCCGGCGAAGGGCAGAACGGCTCGGTTTCCATAGAAAACGGGCTTTCGGAAGGAGACCTGGTGGTCGTCAGGGGGCACAACCTTCTTTTTGAGAACGCCCTCGTCGCTCTGACAGGGGAGGCCGCCGCCGGTACGGCAGGCAAATAGCCATGGGCGGTCTGGTACGTTTCTGCATAAAACGCCCGGTGTTCACCTGGGCGATGGTGCTCGTTCTCGTCCTCCTTGGGGTAAGCAGCTACAACAAGCTTGCCGTTTCCCTGCTTCCAAAGGTGGATATTCCCGTGGTCGTGGTCCAGACGAGGTACACCGGCGCCAGCCCCAACGAGATCGAGCAGCTGGTGACGAAGCCCATCGAGGATGCCATAGCGGACCTTGAGGGACTTGACAAGATCACGAGCTATTCTGCGGAGAGCAACTCCTTCGTTGTCCTCGAGATGGAGGTGGACGTAAACGTCGACCAGGCACTCGTGGACGTGTCCAATAAGGTGAAATCGGCCAGGAACAGGCTTCCTGACGGTGTGGACGAACCCATCTTCAGGAAAGTGGACATCAACGCCCAGCCCTTCCTTGTCGTCGCCTTTACAAGCTCCCTTCCCGAGAAGGAAGCGAAGAAGATTATCGAGGACAACATCGTTCCCCGCCTCTCCAGGGTGGACGGAGTCGGCCAGACCAGCGTGACCGGCGGCCGTGACAGGGAGGTCCGGATATTGCTGGATCCCGTCGCCCTCAGCGAGTACCGGGTGAGCATCCAGACCCTGGCGGCGGTGGTGGCGGCCAACAACGTCACCAATCCTTCGGGCTACATCACCCAGGAGAAGGACGAGACGTGGCTGCGCCTTATCGGCGAGTTCAATCGGGTCGACGAACTGGAGAACATCATGATCCCCACCGCATCGGGGAACCCGGTGCGGGTCAGGGACCTGGGAACGGTGGTGGACAGCGAGCAGGATGTCCGGTCCGTCGCCCGGGTCAACGGAAACTCGGTGGTGCAGCTCCGGATCAGCGCCCGGCCCAATTCCGACGTGGTGAGGGCGGGGGAACTCGTGAAGAAGGAACTCGACAAGATTTTGAAGACCATGCCCGACTTCACGGCTGAGATACCCTTCGACGACACGAAGTTCATCGAGTCGTCGGTGAAGAACGTACTCCGGGACATGGGGGCCGGCATCCTGCTCACCGTGGTGGTGCTTTACCTCTTCCTCAAGCGGTTCTCGGCCACGTTCATCGTCTCGGTGGCCATGCCGGTGGCGCTTTTCGCCACCTTCATGCCCCTGGCCATGCACGGCTACTCGCTGAACATCATGAGCTCCCTTGGGCTCGCCATCTCCATGGGCGTCCTGGTGAACAACTCCATCCTCATCATCGAGAACATCTACCGCTTTCGGGACATGGGGTACTCCCCCGAGGAGGCGGCGGAAAAGGGAACGGTGGAAATATCCCTGTCGGTCATCGCGGGAACGGCAACGAACCTCGGTGTATTCCTGCCGGTGGCCATCATGAGCGGGATCGCGGGCCAGTTCCTGGTGCAGTACGCCATGACCATCGTGTACGCCACTCTTTTCTCCCTGTGGGTCTCCCTGACCCTCACGCCGTCCATGGCCGCGCGGTTCAAGCCCGACAAGGGGATTCCGAGGATCGGGCGCATTCTCTGCGGGTGGTGGGACTGGATCTACTCCGGTTTCGAGGAGATGTTTCTCTTCTTTCTGAGGCGGGCCCTTGCACATCCGCTCATCACCATATTTCTTTTCCTGGGGCTCACCTTTGGGGCTTTTAAAATGGGAGGGCTTATAGGAACCGAGATGATGCCCCGCACCGACAGCGGAGCCATGACGATCAGCATCACCCTGCCGAGCAATACCCCGGTGTTCGTTACCCAGGACCGGGCGAAGGAAATCGAGGATCACATCAGGAAGACACTTCCCTCGCTGAAATACGTCGTTTCCACCGTGGGCGCCTCCGGACGGAACCAGGGAACCCACAAGGCGACCATCGAAGCCTATTTTGCCGAAGATCCCGGCCGCCCCTCCACCATGGAGATGGCGGACCGCATCCGCCCCTTCGTGAATGCCATGCCCGGCGTGGACGGTTCGGTCAGCGGGTTCCGGCAGAATATGGGGGGCGGAAAGCCCATCCAGCTCGTGGTCAGGGGAGAGGAGCTCGAAACCCTCTACCGGATCGCTGAGACCATTCGGGACCGGATCCGTCACGTGCCGGGCATCGTGGACGCCGGCATCGACGTGGAAATGGGCAAGCCGGAGCTGCAGATCCTGCCTGTAAGGTGGAGGCTCTCCCAGTTCGGCATCGACATGACCACCCTGTCCCACGTGATTTACGGCTATCTTGTCGGCATGGACGCGGGGAAATTCCGCCAGGACGGCTTCGAGTACGACATCAAGGCCCGGATCAGCCCGGACAAGGCGAAGGATATCTTCAAGGTCCAGGATCTTCCCATCATGACGGGCTACGGACTCATGCCCCTAAAGGAGTTCGCCGAAGTACAGTGGAGGGACGGGCCCACGGAGGTCGTCCGGAAGGACAGGCAGAAGGCGGTCACCGTGGAAGCGGACGCGCGGTATTTAAGCGTCGGCGAGGCCACGGCCAATGCAAGAAGAGCTATAGCCGATCTCGAACTTCCCCAGGGATACGTCATCGACTACGGCGGCGATGCGGAATTCATGGAGGAGACCTTCGGGGAACTCGGACAGGCGCTCTTCATCGCTATCGGGCTGACGTTCATCATCATCGCGGCGATCCTGGAATCGTGGTTCTTCGCCTTCGTCATCATTCTCACCGTGCCCCTGGCAGCCCTGGGCGTCATCCCTGCCATGCTCCTGTCGGGGATCTC
>CAYTQC010000119.1:0-2119 GCA_964439735.1 uncultured Synergistaceae bacterium | reverse complement strand
CCGTGCCCCTGGCAGCCCTGGGCGTCATCCCTGCCATGCTCCTGTCGGGGATCTCCATCTCCATGTTCGCCCTCATTGGGCTCATCATGCTCGTAGGCCTGGTGGTGAACAACGCCATCGTGGTCATCGACTATGCCGAGATCCTCAGGAGGGACGAGGAGATGCCGGCTTCCCGGGCAATCTGGAAGGCATGTACGACCCGTCTCAGGATGCTCTTCATGGCCATTTCCGCAGCAGTCATCTCCATGGTGCCCCTGGCCCTGGGAACAGGACAGGGCGGAGCACTGAGGCAGCCGATCGCCTTTGTGGCCATCGGAGGGCTCATTGCCGGGGGAATCATCGCCCTCCTGGTCATACCTGCGGTGTACGAGCTTTACTGGGGGATCCGGGAGCGACGGGCAGCGAAAAAGAAGGCAGCCGCCGCTCCGGAAGAACCGCAGCTCTGACATAATTTCTGTTCCTGTGCCCCTCCCGCAGTGGAGGGGCATTTTTTTCACTTTTCTTTTTTGGGTTTCTATACTACAGTAAAAGATACAGAGATCATCGGGAGCAGGCCTTGTCAGGGACCTGAACCGTGAAAGGGAAAGGAGATGGATACCATGACCACCAGGAGAAAAAAAGCTGTTCTGTGGGCTGCCGCGCTTCTTGCGATTATTCTTGTATTCGGAGGGGTCGTTTCCGCGGCTGAACAGCCATATACCCCCAAACCCGGAAACCCGGTCAGGAAAGCGGTTCTGGACGGGCTGCGCGAGTGGGTCCTGGAGAACCACCAGGTCAGGGTCGTTTTCGTGGTCCGTTATCTGAAGGTAGCCGACGGGTGGGCCTGGGCGGAGACCGTCCCCCAGTCTCCCGACGGAACCCAAAGGTACGAGGGGCTCATGGCTCTCCTCAAACGCACATCTGAGGGGTGGAAGGTACTTCACGTCCCGTCCGGGGAGGAGGACGCACCTCCCGTGGACGGGACGTATTTTGAAATGCTGCTCGAGGAAGTGCCCGATATCCCCCGGGGGATCTTCCCCCGGGAAGAGGAGAAAACTAACTGAAGATCGACTTCGGGATCATTCCGTGGATGCCTTTGTCTCCGTCCACCACCTGGGTGACGTGGAAGTCGACAGCCAGGCTGCAGAGGGAATAGGCTTCTTCCCGTGAAAGCGACTTTTCCCTCATGAGGAAGGAGACGGCCTCACGGATGGCCATTTTCATCGCCTCATCGAGGTCCTGGTGGAAGCCCATGACGATCCAGTGAGTCGGTGTTTCGGCGATCGGGTAGTGGAGTTTCATGTCCTTCCTCACGACGAACTGCAGTTCAACCTCCTCAAAGTAGGTCTCTGCAGCAGCGATGCTCACTTCCCCGTCCCCCTGCACCGCATGGGCGTCGGCGGCCATGAAAAGGGCTCCCGGTACGTTGACGGGAATATAGAGGGTGGATCCCGCCACGAGTTCCCTGTTGTCGATGTTTCCGGCGAAGTATCCGGGTACCGCCGGCGGAAGGACCTCCCCCGGACGCGGTGCGACTGCCATAGTGCCCAGGAACGGCCTCACCTGAAGCGTCACTCCCGGAGCGTATTCGATGGTCTTCCTGTCCTCCGACAGGAAAAGGGGCTTGAGGAATCCCTTTTCGAAACCCTCGGGAAGTCCGCCGATGCCCATGGGATCCGGGTAAATATGAGTGACCGCATATTTTCCGGGAACGATCCGCTTCACCCGTACCTCGAGCGTATCACCCGGTTCGGCGCCGTTGATGAGAAACGGTCCTGTAAAGGCGTAGACGCCGATACCCTTTTCTTTCATCTCCCCCCTAAGGGTGAGCATTTCGTCAAAAGTCATTTCAGGGGATAGTTCTCCCCCCATGAGCATCACCGTATTGAATACAACTGAATCCCCGTCGTCGATGACGAGAGCAGGGGAAATGTCGGCGCGAAGCATGCCGTTATAGGCCTGTTCCTTTTCAATAAAAAAAGAATGGGTTTTTGCCTCGCATGGTTTCGCCGCAAGGACCACGGCAATCAGCAGGGTTGTGCACAGGATAAAAAGCATTCAGTTTCCCTCCGGTCAAAAAATTTTGTTCAAGTATATCAGCGTCTCACAAAATTGGAAGGACCGTACCCCTCCCTTCCTC
>CAYTQC010000118.1:0-5356 GCA_964439735.1 uncultured Synergistaceae bacterium | reverse complement strand
AGTCCTTCCCGGAGGTTGAACATCCTTTCGATGTTCCAGATACGGTCTCCCGCTTTCAGCGCGGCAGCCCCGTCGTAGTCGAAACCTGTCGCTGCCTTGAGGAATGCAGCGTAATCATCAGCCCCGAGGGCGAATGAGGTGAAGAGGCACATGCCGGAGGAATCGATAGCTGCGGTGAGATCCTGGAAAATCTTGACCCACTGCGGTTTTACAGAGATATCGGTGGGGTCCAGTTTTTCGGGAACTCCCAGGACTTCGGGGGATATTGTGTAGCCCCGGACGTGGCATCCGCCGCGGTTTGATGTGGCGTAGTTGAGCCCGATCCCCTGAATGGCCCGTGCATCGTAAGCGGGCATCTCCTGCTTCTTGACGGTCATGGAAAATTCCGGGTGACCGTACATTTCACACAGCCTGTAGGAACCTTCGGCGAGCTTTCTCCCAAGCCCTTCAACGAGGCCCATTTTTTTCGTCCAGTAGGTGACGGCCTCTCCGCTGCCGAAACGCAGCTCGGGGCCGCCTTCAAGTTCTTCCTTTTTGATGTATCCTTTCTCGTAAAGCTCCATGGCCGCCGCGATGGTGACCCCTGCGCTGATAGTGTCAAGACCGTATTCGTTGCAGAGGTAGTTGGCCTCGATGATAGGTTCAAGGTGCTCGACACCGCAGCAGGTTCCGAAAGCGAATATCGTCTCGTATTCGGGGCCTTCACCCTCGCGCTCACCAACCCTGGTGACCCGGCCGCAGCCGATGGGGCAGCCGAAACAGGAATATCTTTTCGTGAGGAAATCTTTGGCCAGGGTTTCGCCCGACTGTGAGTCGGCTTCGGGGAAGTACGCTCCCTGCCAGTTTCTTGCAGGATAGCCGCCCAGCTGATTGACGATATTTACGAGGACGGCCGTTCCATAGGTCGGAAGGCCCTGGCTTGTGACCGGATGTGTCTTAAGTTTTTCCATTGCTCCGGCGAGGACGGTCTTCATTGCATCCTGGTTCTCCACGTAGGGCCTGGTGCTGCCCTTGACCACAACAGCCTTGAGGTTCTTTGAACCCATGACGGCGCCGACTCCGCTCCTGCCCGCAGCCCGGTTTTTGTCGTTCATAACGGCCGCGATCTTGGAGAGCCTTTCGCCAGCGGGGCCTATGCAGGTAACTTTTGCCTTCGAATCACCCACTGCTTCCAGAAGACCATCAGTGGCAGCATGGCTGTCCTTGCCCCAGAATGGGGAAGCATCCCTCAGTTCGACCTGGTCGTCGTTGATCCAGAGATACGCAGGTTTCTGCGCTTTGCCTTCCAGGATGAGCATAAACCACCCTGCCCGTGCCATTTCCGCTCCCCAGAAACCTCCCGAGTTGCTGCTGGCGATGCAGTTGTTGAGCGGGCTCTTGGTGATGACCATGTACCTGCCTGCTGATGGTGCGCCTTTCCCGGTGAGAGGACCGTTGGCGAAAATGAGCTTGTTTTCCGCGGAAAGAGGGTCAGTTCCTGCAGGAACTTCATCGTAGAGGACCTTGGTCGCGTATCCGCGGCCGCCGATAAACTCCTTCAGGGTCTTTTCACACAAACTCTCTCTTGTAATGCTTCCCGTGGTCAGGTTGACGCGCAGAATCTTTCCGAACTTGTCCATAAATATACCGCCTCCTTGGTCTCCTGAATCTCTCTTTCTTCCTGTCTCATAAAAAAAAGAAGGATCACCGACAGGCTACAGTCGGCTGATCCTTCTTTGCAAACGCGGCAGGCCGAAAAATCGCTTTCCCGGCCCAGTGCCTGCCGATTCTCCAGGAGAAACGGCAGGTCGAAGGAGTATTAAATTAAATTTCTTCTGACACCTATTCACTCATATACTTTTTATATCAAACAGTTAAGTTTGTCAATTCTCACAAAGAAGATTTCCTGTATAATTTTACGGAGCGGAGGTGGTCTGCGTGAACTGGTTCGAGTCTGTTGCGCTTGATGCTGAAATGATCGGTCAATGGAAAATGATTTCCTTCCTCGCGCTTCGGAATGCCGCGGAGGAGCAGGGCATTTCGCCTGCGGAAGCGGAAGTCTTCTCTCTTGAGCAGGGCTTTATTCCTTCACGTTATATTAGAAACATGGGCACTTTGGGGCCTGAAGGACAGATCCGCCTTTTGACGTCATCCATTGCGGTGATAGGATGCGGAGGGCTGGGAGGGCTGGTGAGCGACCTTCTGGCCAGGGCGGGCGTGGGAAGACTGGTTTTTGTAGACGGCGATGTTTTTGATGAGACGAATCTTAACAGGCAGGTCCTTGCAACGGAGAGCCTGATCGGTGTTTCCAAGGCGAGGGCAGCCGCTGCAAGAGCACTGGAGATCAATGGGGCAGTGGATGCGGAGGGCAGGCAGTGCAGGTTTGATCCTTTTACGGCGGAGGGTATCCTTGATGGGATAGACCTTGCCGTGGATTGCCTGGACAGCCTTTCGGCCAGGCGCGTCCTTTTTGCGGAATGCGCCTCGAGGGAAATTCCCCTTGTTTCTGCGGCCATTGCCGGTTTCTGGGGGCAGGTGGGAGTCGTTCTCCCCGGCGAGGATGCACTTACAGGATATCTTGCGGGGGAATCCGACAAAGGGATCGAAGAAGAGACGGGAAATCCTCCCTTCACCCCTGCCGTGGTGGCAGCCCTCGAATGCGCGCAGGCGATAAAGCTGCTCACAGGGAAGGGAACAGTACTTTCAGATCAGCTTCTGTGGATAGATCTTGCAGATGACGAATTCACACGGCTGAGACTCAGTTGACAGGTTTTTTCCGCCGTTCGCCCGGGTATCAGCTCTCAGTTTTCCCTGTGCCTGTCTCTTTCTGAATGCTCCGGACGAGAAGCTTTATCTCGGCGATCAACGGGAGAAGCAGGGGCGTGATGTCTTCCCGCCCATTGGTCGAGACACTTTCTTCCATGGCAAGGGCAATCTCCTCGCCCCTCCTGTTGCCGAAGCAGGCAAAATTGCCTTTTATTCTGTGGGCAAGCGAACGAAGGATTTCCCAGTCCCCGGATCCTGACGCCTGCCTGAGATCGTCCATAAGCCGGGGAGCAGCCGTAAGAAACTTTAACGCCATGTGTTCTGCGAATTCCCTGTCGCTGCCCGTAGTTTCCATAAGGAATACGATAGGCGTCTCAGGATTCGGGGAAACAGTATTTTCCTGATGATTCCGTTGCTCTAGGCAGTCCTGTTCCTCGGGGGCATCTTCAAAGGGAAGGCGGAATGAAAAAGGATTTCCTCCGCCGGAGATGGAAAACCGGATTTCCACACCGCCAGGAGAAAAACGTCCTGTCACCGCTGAAAGGACGACCGGTCCCGATGGAGTCCCTGCCATTTCATTCGCGAGCGCTGTCCGCAGTATGTTTCTGAGCTGTTCTGCATCGCCCTTTACGTAATTCGGTACCGAGGGGTCGATTGACAGTGAGACACCCGTGTTTTTCTGAAGGGTTTCTTTCAGAACCGAGGAGATTGCAGTTTCGCAAATTTCCGCAAGGGAAAAAAGGGAACCGCCCGGGCGTACAGGATCGCTGGTGTTTTTACTTGCTGCGTGAAGGTGAACGTCAGATTTTTTTTCGTCTTTCATGTCCGGCAAACCTGTCCTTCATCATTTTGCCTGTTCTGTTCAGTATTTTCCAATTGAGCAGTACCGCTTGAGCGGACGGCCGCTTGAGCGGTATTCGAATTTCACGGCGACTTTTCCTTTTAGTGAAAGGTATTCCAGGTATCGTCGGGCTGTAGTACGGGACAGGGAGAGTTTTTCCCCGATTTCAAGGGCTGTAGGGCATCCAGATGATTGAAGGCATTCAAGAACAAGCTGAAGGGTTTCCTGCTGGAATCCTTTCGGCAGTGGGGCTTCAGCCGGTAAGGGAGAAAGGAGCCCCTTTTCAAAAAGGGCATCTACGTCCTCCTGGGTTGCCTCTTCTCGGGTTTTTTTCATGAGCATTCTGTGTTCGAGGTATGATTCGAGAGATGCCCGGAATCTGTTGAGGGTATACGGCTTGATCATGTAGTCGAATGCTCCCAGCGTACGTGCCCTTGAGACAAGATCCATCTTTTTGCCCGCCGAGACGAGGATCACATCAGTCGTGTTTCCCTTTGCCCTCAGCTTTTTGAGCGCGTCTAGACCCGACATGCGTGGCATGAAAATATCCATGATGATGAGGTCAGCAGTGTCATTCCGGAAAAACTCCAGAAGTTCATGGCCATTGCTTACTGTCCCGGCAAGAATGAACCCGTTTATCTGCCGGACTGCCTGCGCGTGCAGACTGCAGATCATGGGGTCGTCTTCCGCTATAATAACCCGAACAGGAAGCTCTACAACCATTCGCATCTCCTCCCAGGTTCACATTATATGCTATTTCGTCCGCATCTCCCAGCTGTAAACAATATGAACAAAATGGCCTGAATGACCAATACTATTGGCATTTATGGCAAACCGGGTGAAAATATGGCTACATAAAAAAACAACTTCGTTCGGTTGATGAACTTCCCCACGCACAGGTCCCGCAGGATGAAAGGTCCGCCCCAGGCCCTCATCACTTGCGGGGCCCCTTTTTTGTTGACAGGGCAAAGAATCGGAGGCATCATTGAGATCATTGAAGGAGGATGATGTGCAATGTTTTTCGTCCAGTCAGTTGCTCCGCTGATCCTGTACTGCTGTTCCGCGGTGCTTGTTTTTCTTGGATTCCGCAGAATACGGGCCGGAAGTTCCTTCAAGGGAATAGCAGATATCATGGGTGCGGCGGCGATCGCCGTCATCGGATGGTCCATGGGAAACCCCTGAACCCCGAAAAACGGCAGGCTTCCCTGCGTGCAGACGGCGCGGCAAAGGAAAATTTTTGCGCACTCACGTTCTCCGGGATGATTTTTTTCAGCATTTTGCACGGTTTTTTCAGGGGATTTTGTGGTACACTTTGTCTCGTTTTTGCGCTGTCTGATATGAATATCACCAGGGAGGAATGTTTATGAAAGCGTTTCGGAAAATCTTTTCAGCAGTGATCGTCCTGTCCCTTTTGGCTTTCCCGGCATTTGCAGCCGAGGAGAACAAGTCCGCCGATCCTGCGCCGGAGGCAATGACAGGCGAGGCTGTGAGTCAGCAGCCGGTTGAAGACCCGGAAAGGGTAATGGCCCGGGTCGGTGACGCCGTGATAAAGCTGAAGGATGTACGGGAAGTCCTCGGACGGCTGGATCCCCAGAGAGCTGCAATGTACGATAATGAAATGGGTCACCGGGCAATTCTCGAAGAAATGATCAACATGGAACTATTTCTCATCCTCGGGCACGAGCTCGAGGTGGAAAAGGATCCCGGTTTTGCGGAGATGCTGGAGAGCGTACGTGAGGACATTATCCGCCGTTTTGCCATAGAACGTGT
>CAYTQC010000117.1:0-5462 GCA_964439735.1 uncultured Synergistaceae bacterium | reverse complement strand
CCTTCTCAGACCTGTCATTGTCGCTCGCATCCCATACGATCACTTCGAAATCAACCGCGTCCTGTGCAAGGAGCGACGGCAGGGAGATGTCCCGTAAAGCCGCGTCCCTGTTCTTCGTGGCGATGATGACGCTGATCATGGACCATTGCTCTCCTTCAGAAAATTTTTCAGACCCATTCCCTCGAGAAGAATTTCCACAAAGGAAACGACGTCAAAATGCCTTGCCTGTTCCGAGGACAGGAAGCGGCGGACAGCTTCGAGATAACGTCCGTATTCCTCCTCCCCCATAGACAGGAGATGACTGTAGAGGGACTCGTAATCAGGAAATTTCCTTTTGTCAATGAACGTGTCCCGCGGGATATACTCCTGGACCCGGTCCCAGCCGAGGTAAACGGGTACAACCCCGGCAAGAAAGCAGTCAAAGATCTTTTCCGTGATATAGCCGGGGAAATTTTCGGCGTTCTCGTAACAGATACAGAAGCGGTAGTTCTTCAAAATGTCCTTCTTCACAGGAACACTTCCCCTGTAAACCGGGGAGACAGTGATCGGGCGTACCTGGCTTCCTTTCAGGGTCCGATAGCCGTTCCTGACGTATTCGACTATTTTCTTGGCCGGAGAGATATCCCAGTCATACCCGTAGAGATCAAAGTCACCGGGGTGATTTTTCATAAACCAGAGAATTGCCCGGAAGCGCTCGGTGTATAGTTCGTTCGGTCTTCTTTTCCACTTGTTCGCCGCCATGAGGACACACAGCTTTTTTCTTTCGGAAAACAACAGGGGCTGCTCTGCCAGGTCCAGAGGATTGGGCCAGAAGAAGGGGATAATCTCAGGACCGCTCTCCCCCAACCCTTCGTGCCCGCCCCAGGAGAATACAGCCGTATATTGGCGGAGCGTCTTTTCAGACCAGTTATCCGGCTCGATGAGCGCGGACTCAAAGACGATGAGAAACAGCTTCCCCCGGTATCCGGATCTTTGAAGCTTCGTCATAAAGCGCCGGTCGTGGTTTATGAAGAGATATCCCCAGACCTCTCCGGGAGAAACATTCTCACAGTGCACGAGAGAGATTCCCGATCCCTCCAGGCGGTTCCTGAGCACCCGGAGAAAGCATGTTGCCCGGTCCTCAAGATACCTCGGGTCATCGGACTCAAATACTTCCGGTGCAAAATAACTCTTTGGACCTACGACTCCTATTTTCATTGCGCTTCTCCGCCCTCTTCGTACTTCAGACGGACAATGTCGTCCTCGCCAAGGTAGGACCCGTTCTGGACTTCGATGATCTCAAGGGGGAATTTTCCCGGATTGGCGAGCCTGTGGACCTGGTGTTTTCCTATGAACGCACTTTCCCCTTCATGAAGGAAAAAAATTTCGTTTTCCCTCGTTATTTTAGCCGTCCCTGAAACCACGATCCAGTGCTCGCTCCGGTGATGATGATACTGCAGACTCAGGGATCTTCCCGGGAGCACCCTGATTCTTTTTATCTTGATGCCGCCACCCTCGTAGAGGATCCTGTATTCCCCCCAGGACCGCACGCTCTCAGGCGCCTGAAACAGCTCCCGCCGTTCCTCGCTCCTGAGTTTTTCCGCCACCATCCTGACATTCTGGGAGGCCCCCCTGGCGGAGATACAGAGGGCATCCGGGGAATCGACTACCAGGATGTCGTGCAGGCCCACTGCAGCCACCAGGCGCCCGTTACCCCTGAAAAGGCAGTTCGTGCAGTCCTCTGCGATAACATCTCCTGAAATCACGTTCCCTTTCTCATCTTTCCCTCCGATGCCGTAGAAAGCATCCCAGCTGCCGAGATCCGCCCACCCGGCGTCAAGAGGCACCACTGCCATCGCATGGTGACGCTCGATGATGCCGTAGTCGATGGATATGGACGGGAAGGCGCTGTATTGATCCAGGAGATGTGTTACTCCTTCCTGAAGAAGCACTCCTATTCCGGGCAGGTGTGTCCTGAAGGCTTCAAGGATATCGCCGAGCCGAAACAGAAAAATCCCGCCGTTCCAGAACCAGCTTCCCTCGTCAAGCAATTCTGCTGCTCTTTTCGCATCTGGCTTCTCAACGAATTCATCGACCCGGAACCATGAACCGCGGGATTCCCCTGCCCGGATATAGCCGAAACCGGTCTCAGGGGCATTGGGGGCAATTCCGAAAACGACGATATTTCCTTCGGAAACAGCCTCCAGTCCATATTTCACAGCCTGCATGAATTTTTCATCCTCGTTGATCACATGGTCGCTTGGACACACGAGCACGGGAGTCTCTTCCGGGCAGCCTTCCTCAACAAGAGAAGCAATACCGAGGGCTATTGCAGGCGCAGTGTTTTTTGCACACGGTTCAACAAGAAGAAGTGATTTCGGATCCATACCCGCCGCTCCGGACTGCTGCAGTACAAGGTCAGAAAAACACCCGGGAGAGACGACCCTTATTCGTTCTCCCGCCAGCGGCCGGAGACGCTTCAGCGTTCCCTGGAACAGGCTCTCATTCCCAAACAGGTGAAGAAACTGCTTCGGGAGTTCCCCCCGGGAAAGAGGCCAAAGCCTCGTTCCGCTCCCGCCTGCAAGTACTATGGCATGGAGAGATTCACCCATCGTTTTTCTCCTCCATCAATCGGGACCTGTTGGCCAGGTACCAGCGGTAGGTGCTTTCGATGCCCGATTCAAGGTCGATCGCGGGCTTCCACCCGAGTGCGGTTATTCTCGAAATATCAAGGAGTTTCCTCGGAGTTCCGTCCGGCTTCGCGGAGTCCCATACAATTTCACCGCTGAATCCCGTAATCTTTTTTACGATTCCGGCCAGCTTTCTTATCGTGACTTCCCTGCCTGAACCGATATTTAAAAAGGCTGTCCCCGAATACCCTTCGAGAAGATAAACACAGGCGCCGGCAAGGTCGTCCACGTGAAGGAACTCTCTTTTCGGAGCCCCGGAACCCCATAAAACCACTTTGTCATCCCCGTTCCGCACCGCATCATCGAATTTTCTGATCATGGCAGGGAGAACATGGGAAGATTCCGGGTCGAAATTATCGTTCGGGCCGTACAGGTTCGTGGGCATCACGGAGATGAAGGAAGCCCCGTACTGCGTGCTGTAGTACTCGCACATCTTGAGTCCCGCGATTTTTGCTATGGCATAGGCCTCGTTCGTCGGTTCCAGGAAACCCGAAAGGAGCGCCCCCTCACGGATCGGCTGCGGGGCAAATTTAGGGTAAATGCATGAACTTCCCAGAAAGAGGAGTTTTTTCACTCCGCTCAGCCATGCCTGATGGATAACATTCACCTCTATGGCGAGGTTGGTGTAGATGAACTCGGCCGGATAGGCGCTGTTCGCCCCTATGCCCCCGACCTTGGCGGCGGCAAGGATCACTGCATCCGGCCTTTCTGATTCAAAGAAGTCCCTCACCCCGGACTGGTCTGTAAGATCGAGTTCGCTCCTGGTTTTCCTGAGGAGCTTCTCATACCCCTTTTCCCTGAGTTTCCGTTCGATCGCCGAACCCACAAGCCCCCTGTGCCCGGCGACGAATACGGTATTTTCCCGTGTGATCCGGGTCATTTTTTCTCACCGTCTTTTCTCAGCATCGGTCTTCAATGGCCGGGCATATCCCGTAGCCGGCCTCCCTGCAGAGGAGGTCCCTCCGGAAATGCTCCAGGTCGGACCGGACCATCTCCGTTACAAGCTCCTCAAAGGATACCCGGGGCTTCCAGCCGAGCAATCCGGCCGCTTTTGAGGGATCCCCGAGCAGCGTTTCGACCTCCGCGGGTCTGAAATATCGGGGATCGACCTCTACCAACACCCTGCCGGTCTCTCCGTGCAGACCTTTTTCCTCAACTCCCCTGCCCGTCCAAACAACAGGTATACCGACCTCCTGAAAGGCCCTCTCGACAAATTCCCGCACGGAATGGTTTTCCCCCGTGGCGATCACGAAGTCATCGGGTTTCTCCTGCTGCAGCATAAGCCACATGGCCTCTACGTAATCCCGGGCATGGCCCCAGTCGCGGCGGGCATCAAGATTCCCCATGTAGAGTTTTTCCTGCAGTCCGAGAGCGATTCTTGCGGCAGCCCTGGTGATTTTTCTCGTGACAAATGTCTCGCCCCGGAGGGGGGATTCGTGGTTGAACAGAATGCCGTTGCAGGCGAACATTCCGTAGGCTTCCCGGTAATTGACGGTGATCCAGTAAGCGTAGATTTTCGCGGCCGCGTAGGGGCTTCTCGGATAAAAGGGAGTCGTCTCCCTCTGCGGGCTTTCCTGTACCTTGCCAAAAAGTTCGCTCGTTGACGCCTGGTAAAAACGGGTATTTTTCTCAAGGCCGAGGATACGGATCGCCTCGAGGATCCTCAGCACACCAAGACCGTCGCTGTTCGCCGTATACTCGGGTGACTCGAACGAGACCTGGACATGGCTTTGGGCGGCAAGATTGTAGATCTCGTCCGGCTGGACCGACTGAATGACACGGAGAAGGTTTGATGCGTCGGTCAGGTCTCCGTAGTGGAGGCTGAACGAAACATCCTCCTCGTGGGGATCCCGGTAGAGGTGGTCTATCCTGCCCGTGTTGAAAAGGGAACTTCGCCTCTTTATTCCATGTACCTCGTATCCCTTTTTCAGCAGGAACTCCGCCAGGTAGGCCCCGTCCTGGCCCGTAATTCCGGTTATCAGTGCAGTTTTTCTCATTGTATTATCCCCGCCGCTTTTTTGAAATTTGTCTGTACACAGCTTCTACATCTTTTGCCATTTCAGCAGTTGAAGGAACTGTATCCCTGTCAAATTCAGCAGTTCCTCTTCCAGACGTGAGGAACATCTCTATTGCCTTTGTCCATTCATCTGTGTCCCCCGGAACCACAAGACCTTTAGGCGACGCTGCGAGTTCCCTCACTGCAGGCAGATCAGAGGCGATCACCGCGACTCCCATTTCCACAGCCCGCATCAGAGTCAACCCCATACCTTCTTCAAGAGAAGGGAAGAGAAAACATGAGCATTCCGCCATCCATTGCTCCGGAGTATCCTGAAAGCCGTGAAAAACGATGCGGCTTCCGAGTCCGAGAGAATCAGCCAATGCTTTCGCCTCACCCATGAGCGGACCGTCACCTATCACATCAAGCCTCCACGTACCGGAACCGACACGTGAAAAAGCCTCGATAAGGGTAATTATCCCCTTTTTCCGTGTCAGCCTGCCCACAAAAAGGAATCGTGCAGTGCCGTCTTCTTTTCGATTCCATCTGTACGGTGATGGAGGAAGCCCATTATATATGACTGTATAATCCCTGTCGGGAAACAATTCAAGAAAGAAGCGATGCACCGACTCGCTGACGCAGATCAGTGCCGAGGCCTTTTTGTACGGTATCAGCCCGGCATTCCTGCTGTAAAAGGCATGACATGTGGCAATCCATGGAACCCCGGAGAGAAGTGAAGCCCACCAGGCTATCCAGGCCGGCACCCTCGAATGGGCATGAAGAACGTCTATTTTTTC
>CAYTQC010000116.1:1699-5561 GCA_964439735.1 uncultured Synergistaceae bacterium | reverse complement strand
CAGTATTATCCTGAACTTCTCATCCTTCAGCAGTACACCTACACCATGTACGGCGCCGCCATTACGCCGGCCCTTCTTGGGGCGGTCATGTTCCCAGAGAAGATCACGCCTCTGGGAGGGGTCGTCTCCATATTCACCGGCGGAGCGGTCACCATCGCATGGGAAACCGCAAAAACCGCAGGCTGGGCTCTTGCCAAAACCTATCCTCCCGTGCTAATTGCCGCACCTCTTGCTATACTTGCACTGATCATTTTCAAGAAGAACGGAACCAATAAATAAGGAGGAGACATAATGGCCCTCATTCTGTTTTCAAATGCGACGCTGCTCGACTGCACCGGGTCTGAACCGGTTTTCCCCGCATGGGTTGCGGCAGAGGACGGCATCATTAAAGAAGTTGGGACCGGCCCTGCGCCGGATCTCGCGGGAGCCGAGAAGATCGACTGCAGGGGAAAGACCCTCATGCCGGGGCTCATCGACGGGCACATGCACGCATCCCTTTTCACCAACGATATCGGGGACCTTCACAGGAAGATACTCCCCTCCACGTCGTGCTTTATGGCCGCAAAAATCCTTGAGGATACCCTCATGCAGGGCTTCACGACGGTCCGCGATGCCGGCGGCATCGACGCCGGGTTCCGGGAGGCCCAGAAACAGGGGCTCATTACCGCTCCGAAGATGCAGGTCTGCGGACGGGCGCTTTCCATGACGGGAGGGCATGCGGATCCGAGGCTTCCCACCGAGATAGCCCCTCCTGTTGCCGTGGGCATGCTCGGCGTCATCGCCGACGGAGTGGACGAAGTGAGAAAGGCAGCCCGGGAGCAGCTCCGTATGGGGGCCGACTATATCAAGGTCATGGCCGGAGGGGGCTGCGCCAGCGCCGCCGACGAGCCCGACACAGTCCAGTACTCCCCCTGGGAGCTGGAGGCCATCGTCTACGAGGCGAAGGCTGCGGGGAAGACCGTGCTCACCCACAACTACTCCACCAGGAGCATGAAGATGTGCGCCGAGGCAGGAGTTCACAGCATCGAGCACGGGAATTACCTTGACAGGGAAACGGCGCTCATTCTGAAGGAACACGGATGCTGGCTGGTTCCAACCATGGCGACCTACGAGATCATGGCCACACGGGGAGAGGAATTCGGCATACCGTCCTACTTCCTCCGGAAGATGAAGGAAGTTCAGAAGCACTCGGAAAATGCCCTCGCAATAGCTTTCGAAGAAGGCCTGAAGATCGGATCAGGCTCCGACATGGTCGGCTCGGGGCAACCCTACAAGGCCCTGGAAATCGAGCTGAAGGCGCGGGTCATGGGACCCATGAAGGCGATCCTCTGTACCACCAGGGACAATGCCGAACTCATGGGCATATCCGGCAGGGTGGGGACCATCGAGGCGGGGAAATGCGCGGACTTCATCCTCGTTGACGGAGACCCCCTGAAAGACGTGAAGGTCTTCCAGGATCGGGAAAAAATAGTGGCCATCGTCCAGGACGGAAAGTTCATCAAGAAAAATATCTGATATTCAGGGGGCAGGCCCTCTCGCCTGCCCCCAAATTTCGGTTCTTTGCACGAAAGGAAGCCAGAACATGGATAATACGAAGGAAACAGTTACTCTCCCCGGACCGGTTCCCTGTAAATCGTGATCCGGATCTTTCTTTCTTCTCTTTTCGTCAGGGGATTTGTCCTGGGATTCTCCATCGCGGCACCCGTGGGTCCTATCGGTATTCTCTGCATCCAGCGCACCCTCAGCGGCGGTTTCAGGAACGGCCTGGCCTCGGGACTTGGGGCAGCGACGGCGGACAGCCTGTATGGTCTCGCTGCCGCACTCGGTCTCTCCGCCCTCTCTTCCTTCTTTCTCAACTGGGCGGTCCCTCTTCGCATAGGAGGGGGACTTTTCCTGTTCTTTCTCGGCGCCGGGGCGATTTTTTCCCGCCCGGCTCATACTGCCGCGCAATCCGTCAGTTGCCGGACAGAGGGCATATTTTCATCCTATATTTCAGCTTTTTTTCTCACCCTCTCCAACCCCATGACCATCCTGAGCTTCTCGGCAATCTTCACGAGCCTCGGGCCGGTATTCTCTCCAGTGCTTCTCGTTGCCGGCGTATTCTTGGGATCCGCCGCCTGGTGGCTCACCCTCTGCGGGATCGTATGGAAGCTGGGAGCAATGCTCTCTCCGGCCGCCATGCTCTGGATCCGCAGGGGCTCCGGTATCATCCTCGTGCTTTTTGCGGTTTCCGTTCTTTTTGCATAAACCCGGCGCCGAAAGAAAAAACACGTTTTCACCCTCCTGCGATCTTCTGAAGACCAAAAATAAAAAAAACACAATGAGCAGAAAGAACAAAAGATTAAAAAGTACAATCACAGTAAAATTTAAGGTATACTGCTGAACAGTGATAAATCTTTTTGCGGAGATGTTTTCATGCCCCTGAGAAAAAAGATTTTCCTTTATATATTGACCACTGTTCTGTTTTTGCTCTTCGTGATGAGCGTCACGTCCAACAACCTGACGGAGAGGGCTTTTCTGGACGTGGAGCGGCGGTTCTTCGAACAGGACATGGCCCGTGTTCAGAACAGGCTCGACCAGGAACTCCGAATCGTGGGCAGATACGCCTTCGACTGGGGAGCATGGGACAGCATGTATTACTTTATGGAAGAGAAAGATCTTCCCCGTTTCCAGGAGATGCTCGACCCCATGAGTCTCCGGGCCCTCGGCCTCGATATTCTCGCCGTGGTGGATACGGACTTCTCACCTGTGATAGCCTACACCGTCACCGAAACGGGCGAGGAACGGAAGCTCACCCCGGAACTCATGTCGAGCCTGAAGGATCTCGCTCCGAAACTTATGGAAGGCTTCTCGGAAGGGCTTCTCAGCGACATTCTTTCCATCGGGGAAGAGCTCTACCTGGCCGGCATAAGCCCCATCCTTCTCACAAACCACATGGGATCCCCAAGAGGCTTCCTTCTTACGGGCACAATCCTTGCAGCAAAAATCCCGGAGATCGCCGCAAGCCTCGGGACCAGTTTTTCTGTTGCCCTTCCTGAAAATCCCGATCCCCTGCTCGAAACCGGTGCAGTGGAAATTTCATCGTCACCTGAGGGTATGGCCGTCGTTCTCCAGGGCAGGAAGAGAGCTTTCAGCCAGGGAGTGCCTCTTGAAGTCCGCCTCACTGCTCCAAGGTCCATCTATGATGAAGGGCGCCGGGCCATATACCACTCCTATCTTTGGATCTTCCTGAGCGGAGGAGGAATTCTCGTGGTTGTCATGGTTCTGATGGAATCCATGGTGCTCAGACGACTTGACGGACTCCGGTCCGTCTCCGACAGGATCGTCAGCGAAGGAGACACCGGCCTCCGCGTCCCCGTATCGGGCAGTGACGAAATTACAGACCTTTCATCCTCCTTCAATACTCTCCTGGACACCCTTGAGAGCCTTGTATCAGACATTCCCGACTCACTGTTCATATGCAGCCCGGACGGCACGATTCTCTCCGCCAACAGGGAAGCTCACCGTTCCGTTGGATCGGGTACCAGTAAAACGCTTGCCGGAAAGAACGTCTCTTCTTTTGTAAAGAAGACGGAGACTTTGAAGGATATCGAAGAAGGTCCGGCAACAGGAAACATCTTCAGCGGCGGAAACGTGTTCGAAGCGGAGCTTCTCAGGGAGAAAGAAACTGCCCTTCCGGTGGAAATCAGGAGGCAGGAGATCCATTACGGCAGGCTTCCCGTTGTTCTTTTCCTCGCCCGGGACCTCACCGAAAGAAAGGGGTTCGAAGACCGCCTTGCGAAAATGGCGTACTTCGACGAACTAACGGGACTCCCCAACCGCTCCGCTTTCATCAGGGACGTGAACAGGGCCATAAAGGACG
>CAYTQC010000116.1:0-1599 GCA_964439735.1 uncultured Synergistaceae bacterium | reverse complement strand
GACAGGCTCATGGATAGGATCCACAGGGCGGTGGGTGTTCCCTGTTCCGTGGGGAGCGAGACCATCTTCCCCAGTGCCAGCATCGGCGTTCTCAATGATATCGGGAGATTCCAGTCCTCTTCAGAAGTTATTAACAGGCTCGTCCATGCTCTCAGGGAGGCCAAAAAAACCGGGCTGGGATTCACATCCTACCACATTGAGGAAAATGAGCTCTCGGGCCCGGGAACGGTGAATATCCTGCGCCTGAGCGCTGAAATGCACGCCGGGCTGGAAAGAGGAGAATTTGTTCCATACTTCCAGCCGATCTATTCGGCTTCCGATGGGTCCCTTTCGGGTTTTGAAACCCTTGCCCGGTGGGTGCACCCAGTCCGGGGCCTCCTTCCTCCGTGTGATTTTATCCCGCTGGCTGAAAACACCGGATTCGCAGGAAAAATCGACATGTACATGCTGAAACAGGCGCTCATTGCGTCGGAGAAACTTCGGAGGAAAAACCCTTCAGCCTCCTATGTCTTCTCGTCCAACGGCTCACCTCTCTTTTTCCAGACGCCCCATATCGTGGAAGTCCTCGAGGATCTCCTGAGAGAGACGAAAGCCGATCCGAACTTCTTTACCCTGGAAGTCACGGAAAGCCTGCTGGCGGAAAATCTCTGCGAGGTGTCCCGGAAGCTCTCCAGCCTGAAGGAACTTGGGGTCAGGATAGCTCTTGACGATTTCGGAACCGGATATTCCTCGCTGCAGTACATCAACCAGCTCCCCCTGGACTATATAAAGCTGGACCAGTCATTTGTGGCCAGGCTTTTTGATTCCGGGAAGGACGAGCGTCTTCTCCGGACGATCATCAACATGGGGAAGGAACTCCGTCTCGAGATCATCGCCGAGGGAGTGGAAACGAAGGAACAGCTGGAGTGGCTCAGGACGGCAGGGTGCGGTAAAATCCAGGGGTTCCTGTTCTCCAGACCGGTTTCGTGGGAAGATATCGAAAAAATGACAGGAGGCGACCACCGGCCGTGACGCATTTTGAAAAAAGAATCCTTTCCCGGACACTCCTTCTTCCGCTGTTTCTCTTTTTTCTTCTCGCGCCTTCTCCCGCGGCAGGGGCAAGGATTCCAGTCCTCTTCCTTGGAGACCTGCAAAGCCAGCTTCTCCCCGTCTCGCTGAAAACGAACAAAACAACGGTTCTCTTCGGCGGCCTCGTTCACGGGGCCGGACTCCTGGAAAAAGAAAAGGCATCGGAACCCGATTCCCTTATACTTCAGGGAGGGGACGCAGTCTCAGGCATCACGTGGCTCCATTTCTCCGGAGAACCGGAGTTCTCCGCCCTTGCGGCGGCAGGCGTACAGGTAATGCTGCTCGGGAACCACGAGTTCAACTACGGTCCCGAACATCTCAAAAGGGGCCTGAGCTTTTCGTCCATACCCGTACTGTCCTCCAACCTGACTTTTGACGATTGGGAACTTGCCGAACGGGTCTCACGGCACGTGATCCTGAAATCCGGGGATACTTCCGTGGGAGTGTTCGGCCTCACGTCACCCAATCTCTCAGCCCAGGCCAGCCCGGGGCCGAGAGTGCATATCGACAGGAACCTGGAGGATGTTTCCG
>CAYTQC010000115.1:0-5588 GCA_964439735.1 uncultured Synergistaceae bacterium | reverse complement strand
AAGAAGGATTGCTGCAATAAAAAGTATCGTCCGTTTTTTCATTTTGTCACACTCCTGTTATTATGGATTATAGTACCTGCGGCAGTTCTTCCAAAAAATGATAATGGTATCCGAAACCGGTGTCAATAAAACTGGTTATTTCTTATTTGAAGTATACTTTTGAAAGGGGTATTTTTATGAGTTTTTCGTTCATCTCCAATGAAACCATATCAGAAGATTTTTTCCCTTCCGGCAAGCTTCCCCTGAGAAAAGACCTTCCCGACACATTCACATGGAACCTGTACGCCATTTTTCCCGATGACAGTTCCTGGGAGGAATCTTTCAAGCAACTCGGGGAAGAACTGAAGCATCTCGGCACTTTCAGCGGCAGGCTTTTCGAGTCGCCGGAAACTCTGCTGGAATTTCTGCGAACGGAGGAGAAAACCTCCGAGAAGATGGGGAAGGTGTACGCCTTCGCTGTCATGAAGAGTCACGAAGATACGTCCGATGCGCCGTACCAGGCCATGTCGGAAAGGGCCGGCTCGTTATACGCAGCCTTCGGTGCGTCTCTTTCCTTTTTCAGGCCTGAAGTGCTTGCAGCGGGAGCGGACGAAGTGGAAAAAACTCTTGACAGCCTGCCGGAACTCGGTATGTACAGGCATTTTTTTGACGATATCCTCCGTACCGGAGAGCACGTTCTCTCACCGGCCGAAGAGATGATCCTCGCGAAGTCGGAAGAGGTGGCAAGGACTGCAGAAAACGCCTTTTCGCTTCTGACGAATGCTGATATGACCTTTCCGGAGGTAATTGACGAGAGCGGCCGGCCAACAGAGCTTTCAGAGGAGAGATATTACCTTCTGAGCAGGTCCCGCGACCGCAGGGTCAGAAAGGAAGCATTCGAAGGACTGTATTCGACCTATGAAAAGTACAGGAACACCCTCGCGGCCCTTTACTCCGGAAGTATCCGGTCGGACCTGTTTTATTCAGGGACGAGAAAATATGCATCTTCCCTGGAAGCCTCCCTTCACGGAGATAATATCCCTCCCGCCGTTTACCTGAATGTTGTGGAGGCTGTCAACGCAAACCTTGACGCGCTGCACGGCTACATGAAGGTCCGGAAAAAAGCGCTCGGCCTGAGTGAACTGCACATGTACGACCTGAACGTACCCCTTGCGGACGAACCCGATGCCCCCATTCCATACAGCCGGGCCAGGGAAATGGTTGAAGAGGGGCTTGCCCCTCTGGGTGACGAATACCTGAACGTACTGAGGGAAGGGTTTTCGTCCAGGTGGGTCGATGTGTACGAAAACCAGGGAAAGAGAAAAGGCGCCTATTCATGGGGCAGCTACGGGACACATCCCTACGTACTGCTCAACTACAACAGAACGCTTCGGGATGTCTTTACTATAGCCCACGAGATGGGCCATTCGCTCCACACGTGGTTTTCCCACAGGAACCAGCCCCAGGTATATGCGGATTACACAATTTTTCTGGCGGAAGTGGCTTCTACCACGAATGAAGCCCTTCTCCTGGAATCAATGCTTGAAAAGGCCGGAAAAAATGAGAAGATTTTCCTCCTGAACCACTACCTGGACCAGGTGAGAACGACTGTCTACCGCCAGGCAATGTTCGCGGAATTTGAGATGGAAACCCATGCTCTCTCTGAAAAAGGCGAAGCGCTCACAGCCGACCTTTTGTGCGGCATGTGGAAGGATCTCAATGTCCGGTTCCATGGTCCGGATATGACTGTTGACGATGGCATATCGGTCGAATGGGGACGGATTCCCCATTTTTACAGTGCCTTTTACGTGTACAAATACGTCACAGGATTTTCAGCCGCAGCATGCCTTTCCAGGCTGATTCGGAACGGAGGGGAGAAAGAGCGCAGGAACTATATGCGTTTCCTCTCGAGGGGGAGTTCGGCGTACTCCCTTGAAATTCTCGGGGAGGCAGGGGTGGACATGACATCTCCGGAACCGCTCGAGCAGACCATTTTGAATTTCAGGGAGAAAACCGCTCTTCTGGCCGGACTGCTCGGAATTTAAAACAGGGGCGGCCGGAAGGCCGCCCTAATTCAACAGTTTCCGGGCGTTCTCCTCAAGCCGTTTCACCATTTCCCATCCGGGATAGGAGAGGCCCCTTGCGGAGGAATAAACACATTGAATTTCCCATGACAGCTGTTCCATACCTTCCAGAAGCACAGGCACAAGTTCTCCCGATGCGATTTCTCTGCGCACCGAAAGGGCGCTTGTAACCGCGACTCCTGTACCCTGGAGGACAAAGTGCTTTGCCATCTCTATCTCATCCGTTTCAAGGAATCCTCCGAACCGTATCCTGTTTCTCAGGAGGAATTCATCCACGTAGGTCCCGAGGGGGCAGTCACCGGCAAAACGGATAAGCGTCTGCTCCTCCGTTTCAGGTGTTGATGCCTCTCCCCTTTGAGCCCATTTGTGGGACGGAGGAGCCACGAGGACGAGGGAATCCTCTCCGAGCGTCCTGTATGTCAATGCGGGGTCCCTTAATGACGAGAAGTTGCGTCCGAGAACAATAAGCTCAACATCCCCGTTTCTGAGGTCGGAAAGGATTTCGGTGGTGTTGCCTGATTTTATGGATACTGATATGGAGGGAAAGTCCGACCGGAATGCTGAAAGAGCGGGGGGAAGGACGTAGTAGCCTGCGAAAGGCGAAACTCCTGCTTCCAGTTTTCCCGATTGGAGGGACTGCATCTCGCGAAACCGTGCGGGTATTTCATCAGCCTGCCGGAGAAGGTCGGACGCCAGTACATAAAGTGTTCTGCCTTCAGGGGTCAGGGAGATCGATCTTCCTTTCCTTTCAAACAGTCTGATGTTGTTGCTTTTTTCAAGTGAGGCGATGTGCTGGCTTACCGAAGGCTGTGAAAGGAAAAGCTTTTCAGCGGCATGGCGGAAAGACCTTTCTTCCACGACAGAACAGAATACTCTCAATTGATGAAGGTTCATGCCGGCCTCCTTTTAATATAAGAAATACTAATGCATTATATCATTTTTTCTTTCTTGAAAATAATAGTGTCTGGTGTATCTTGAAGGGGCAGAAGGGAGACAGGTCGATGAAAGAAACCAGGAAAACCGATCTCATTCAGCTCTGCAAAGAACTTCTCCGCCGTCCCGGGGTATCGGGCAGGGAAGGGGATGTCGCCCGCTTTATCTCCGGGACTATGAGGACCCTCGGTTATGACGATGTCTCGACTGATTCCTATGGAAACGTCGTCGGGCGGCTTTTTTTCTCCGGGGGAGGGGAACGGGTCCTCCTGACCGCCCAGATGGATCACGTGGACGCTGGGGATGTGGCCGAATGGTCCAAATATCCTTTCGGGGCATTTATTGAAGAAGGACGGATTTATGGTCGTGCCGCGTCCGACCAGAAGGGGGCGCTTGCTTCCATGATCATGGCGGGTGCATTTTTGAAAGCAGACAAGAGGCGGCGCCTTAACGGAGAGCTCATTGTGGCCGCGGCCGTGCACCAGGAAACCTTTGAAAATGTAGCGTCGCGGGCCATAGGTGAGTCGACGGACCCTACCTGCGTAATCGTGGGAGAAGCCTCCTCTCTCTGCCTCGAAAGAGGCCAGAGGGGACGTGCGGAGATCCGCCTCGATACATTCGGAAAAATGGCTCATTCCTCTCATCCCGAGCATGGGACCAATGCCGCGGATACCATGAATTCACTTCTCTCATTTATCAAAAACCGTTTTGTTCCTCCCAGCGACTCTTTCCTGGGGCAGGGTATCCTTGTGCTTACGTGCATTAACACTACGCCTTCCTGTGCAGGAGGCGCCATTCCCGAGAAATGTACCGCACTTTTTGACAGGAGGCTTCTCACGGGGGAGTCGCTTGAAGGAGCAGCCCGGGATCTTCAGCGGGTTATAAACGAAGCCTCTGCTGTTATTCCCGGGCTGAGGGCCAGGGTTTCATTTCCCGTAACTGAAGGCAGATGCTATACAGGAGCGCCGATACGGGGAAATCATTATGCGCCTGCATGGGTTTTGCCCGCTGATTCCGAGTACCTCGGGATCCTTTCCGGAGCCCTCGAAGATGCAGATCTTCCGGCTGAGATTTCCTCAAGGCCCGGTTTCGGAACCAACGGATGCCACTATGCTGTTGAACGAGGAGTCCCGACGGTTATCTATGGACCTTCCAGGCGTGAACTTGTCCACAGGGTCGATGAATTTATTGAGATAAAGGAACTGATCGGAGCCTGTGAAGGGTATTATGCCATGGCTGGAAGGCTTCTGTCCCGCACAGGTACCCTTTTAAAAGTCCGGGGTACAGCTCCGGCGATTTTTTCCAGTGGAGGGAGATAGGATGGGGAAACCTGTAGAACTCCGGTGCGTACTCTGCGGAGCACACTATAAACCGGGAGAAGTTGAGTACACGTGCCCGAAATGCGGGCTTGACGGCACTCTTGACGTTTTGTACGACTACATGCAGGCAAGGGCGGACATGACAAAAAGAGCTCTTGCTGAAAGACCGTTTTCCCTATGGAGATACAGTGAGATCCTTCCTGTTTCGAATCCTGATTTCATACCGTCACTTTCCGTGGGCTGGACTCCCCTTTATGAATGTTCCAGTGCCGCCGGAGAGTACGGGGTAGGCATGTTATGGGTAAAGGACGATGGTAGGAACCCCACGGGCTCGCTCAAGGACAGGGCCAGCGCAGTGGGCGTTGCCCGGGCTCTGGAGCTGGGGAGGAAAACAATAGCCTGCGCGTCGACGGGAAATGCAGCCAGTTCCCTGTCGGGTTTTGCTGCCGTCGGAGGGTTGAAAAGCTTCATCTTCGTCCCGGAAAAGGCTCCGTCCGCCAAGGTTGCCCAGCTTCTCGTGTATGGTGCAACGGTGATTCTCGTAAAGGGAGACTACGCAGACGCATTCGGCCTCGCGACATCAGCCATCGAAAAATACGGATGGTACAACAGGAACTGCGCCATAAATCCCTATCTCGTGGAGGGGAAAAAGACCTGTGCCCTCGAGATAGCCGAACAGACCGGCTGGGATCTTCCGGACAGGATTTTTATTTCAGTCGGAGACGGCTGCTGTATAGGGAGCCTGTACAAAGGATTCAGCGACCTCCTTGCCATGGGTATGATCTCCGGTATTCCGAAGATTACCGGTGTGCAGGCTGAAGGAGCGCGCCCGGTCTTTGAAGCGTTCAGGGCAGGAGCCGATCGGGTCTCATTCGGGCCTGCGGAGACAGTTGCAGACAGTATTTCTGTCGGGGCGCCAAGAAACTGGGCGAAAGCGCTTCGTGCGGTGCGGAAAACTGAAGGGGATATGGTTTCGGTTTCAGACGAAGAGATCTTGTCAGCTATACCTGAGCTTGCCAGGAAAACGGGAGTTTTCGGAGAACCTGCCGGGGCGGCTGCGTTTGCAGGTTTCAGGAAAATGGCCGGGGAGGGAAAACTGGGAAAAGATGAACGCGTGGCTGTAGTTGTTACCGGAAACGGGCTCAAGGATATAGAGAGTGCCAGGAAGTCGGTAGGGGCGCCGATAGTTTCGGAGCCATCCATTGAATCATTTTCAGTGCAGCTTGAAAGGAGCGGTTTCCAATGCTAGAGAAGGGGCAGGAGTATCTTCGGG
>CAYTQC010000114.1:286-5618 GCA_964439735.1 uncultured Synergistaceae bacterium | reverse complement strand
CACCACTTCGGTGACGAGGGCGGCCATCATGGAGTACCCTCCGGGAGAGTGCTCGCCGAAGCCGTTGGTGGCAAATCCTGCTGTCACGTCAAAGCCCGCCTTGCCGCCGGCGATGAAGAAGAGCACAGCGCCTGCAGCGATCGCTCCAAGGACCTGGGCGATAATGTAGGGGATGACCTGGGATGCGGGGAAACGGCCGCCGGCCCAGAGCCCTATGGAGACTGCCGGGTTGAGATGGCAGCCTGAAATGTGACCGATGGCGTAGGCCATGGTAACTACCGTAAGGCCGAAGGCAAGTGAAACACCGAGCAGCCCTATTCCGACATTGGGGAAAGCTGCCGCAAGCACGGCGCTTCCGCATCCTCCAAGAACAAGCCAGAACGTACCGAAAAACTCTGCACCATATTTATTCATTTTCTCTGTCTCCCTTCAAGATTTTCCTCTGCAGGAAAAAAACACATATTAAACGGTCTCAGCGGTTAAAAAACTGCGGCATGAATTATGACATAATTTTATGAGACATTACGTCTTAGTACGTATTTTTGTCAATTTGACAGGGGTGCCATGTTGAGGTTTTTTAGCGGTAAAAGAGCACACCCTCGATTTCAGGGAGGTTATTTCTTCCGTTTTTGCCGGCTTTTGTATTCGTTCCTGTTATTGAACGTATTAATGTATTAGTTTGTTGTTTTCAAGTGAATACTATAAAAGGGCCGTCCCGTTTTCTGCGGGAGGCCCTTAAGGAAAGCCTGCATGATTTCAGTTCTGCGATTTCTTTATCTCTGCTGTCCTGTGCTGTTTGTCATTTCCTTCGGTTTCTCCATTTCCATCCGGCCAACAGCCAGAAGGGAAGAAATAACAGTGCGGCGTGAGATAAACCGATCCCTGAAGTCACTCCGCAACCTCCGCTTTCACCGGTTTCCGCGGATAGGTAGCGGACGGTTACGTTGTTTGACCTGTTCAGTTCTGCGGGAAGGATATCCTCGAGGCAGAGAAATACGGCCCGCTGACCGTTGAAGACGGGGGCCTGTATAAGCTTCAACAGGGGAAATCCGCAGCGTACAGTCGTCGATCTGCCTGGTTCTATGGGCGGAAGAGGAATGGATTCAATCAGCGTCCCGTGCGTCAGTGTCCCGGGATGGACCGCAACTGAACCTCCTGTACTCGGAAACTCCCCGCTGTTGCGTATTTCGGCTGTAACGACACACGTCCCGTCTGTACCCCTGGTGATGTTCGTCCCGTTTCCGTCGAAGACGAGGTCCGGATTGCCGGATGTGCCGAATGGGCCGTTGGGCATGAAATTGATGGTATTGCCGGGAAGACTTTCGATCCCCTCTTCATTCCGTGCTGTGATCGAGATGCCGTACGTCTTGCCGTTGCGCAGGCCCTCCACAACCGCTGAATAGCGGCCTGATTGCCGGTCTTTTTCAGAGAACAAAACACTCCTCACCCGATGGGTTTCCATTACGCCGTTTCTCTCGTCGTGCAATTCCACGATGTACTCCCGTGCTCCATCCACTGGATCCCACAGCACTTCCGCGAAACCGTCGCCCGGGAATAGATCGGCGTTTGCGAGGACTGGAGCTTCCGGGGCGGCCGGATGACGTACCGTCACGGTACCCCCGCTTCGGACAATTGTGCGCGGATTGTTCCCGTCGGATGCGGCGACGAAGAGCCGGTACGTTCCGGTGGGAATCTTCATCTCCTCAATGTCCCAATGGAAGACCCCGCCGTCCTGGAGGGTGTTTGAGAGAAGCTGCATGTCCGATCCGTCCTCCCTTGTACCGTAGTACAGGGAGACTTCAGGCGACGGATTGAAGTCGTCGCTTGCGGTCCACTCTACCGGAAGTGGTGTTCCGTTCCAGGTGATATTTTCCTGCAGCCCGACGAAGGCTGCTTCCGGAGGAGCATCGGGGAGGAGGAGCTGTATTTCGAATTTCCCCAGCTCCTGTGCGTTTTCGATCTCCAGCGAGTATTCCCCCAGGGGAGGCCGGCCGACGAGAAAATAACTCTCTCCTATGGCGTCGTTCTCCCGACGGCTCACCATGGCCGATGGAGGCAGTTCACCAGGACCGAATGTGGGCGTCGTTTCCCACGGATGTTCCGAGCCGTCCGGAAAAGTAAGGTTGGCCTTCGGAACTCCTTTTTCGCTCCGGACGAGGAAATAGGCAAACGGGACTGTCTCGTCAATACGGAGTTCCTGAAGGGTTTTTTCCCCGGCGGCTGCGGTTGTCGATATGCTGAACGGAACGCGGATGCCGTTCACGTAGAACGCGGGATGAGCCGGATTGGTGAAGTCGACTCCTACGGATACGCCGTAGTCGAAGAAGACCACGTGAATGGAGACTCCCGCTCCAAGCCACGCTTTTTCGATCCCGGACTGTGAACCCCGGAGCAGGCCTTCCGCTTTAACGTTCGCGAACTGATATCCTCCGATAATGGGTATATTTCCCGGTATTTCGATCCTTCCCTCCGTGAGAAACGTGTGCTCGATCTTCTCGTTCAGGTAAGATAGCGAACCCTTATGAACTCCGTGGAAAAGGCCGCCCCACCAGTAGACGTTCCCCTCGAGGGAGAGGCCCGGGTGTCCCCATCCGAAAGAGATGCGGGCATCGCCGAGCGGCAGGTAGTGAAGCAGCGCGAGGTCTCCGGAGAACGAGACTCCGCCGGCAGGAGCGAGCGTGAAGGCCATATTTCCTTCGAGCAGGTTGAGCCCTGTCACTGCGGCGAATTTGTCGAGTGCGTACGCGATGTCCACTAGATGGAATCCTATGTTTCCCTGGATGCTGAGCTTCGAAGGGTCACAGATTTCGCTGATTTTGAACCCGAGGGCGTTCCATTCGGCTGCGACTGGATTGTATTGGGTCATGGGAAAGATGCACAGGTGAGATTCCGTGAGTTCAAGGGATCCGCCGATGGTGTTGATGCAGAAGGGGTCCAGCTTGAAACCGAAGGCGAAACCAAGACCTCCCTCACCCTTTCCTCCGGAAAAAGTCTCAATCTGGCCGGGGATGGTTATGAAGCCGGACATTTCGAAGTCAAGCTGGAGAAAATCGATGTCCACTGTGAAGTCAGGAATGGGCCAGCCGTATTTCTTTACGCTGATCGTCGACAGGGGAGCGCTGAGCGTGTTGAAGTGGAGGGGAGGCATGGAGGAACCCTCCCTGGAGAGGATCATTCCCTGCTGGATCGGGAATGGCAGCCCCAGTGCCGGGATGCTTCCCTGTACGTCCGGCAGTGCAACTGAATCCTTTGTCACGGAGAAGACTGAAGGATCGTCCACATAGGCGAAGGGAAGGCCGAAGAGAGGATCGAACGTGGATTCACCGTCGTCAGCTTTCACTTGGACGGCGTTTCTGACGGGATCCATGGTCGTACTGTCGATACGGATGTTTCCCCGATAGAGGCTCCAAAGCTTCGGCGTTGATCCGGAATGACGCCTTATGTCCAGCGCACCCAGCAGGACCGGGCTCTCTGTCCAGAGACGGGTGCCTCCTGAGTCGAACCAGAGGGATGCAGTTCCACCCGGCGTATCGCCGACGGAAAGAACAGGTTCGCCCTGGTCGACTGCCAGTGTGATGTTTCCCCTGGCGACAAAGTTCGGGCCGGAGTGTGCGATGCTGTCCGCCTCGATCGTGATGTCTCCCAATATTCTGGACTGCCGCTCCGCCCCCTGTGCGGCACGTACCGGAGAGGAAAGAGTCAATGCGAAGGAGAGAAACAGCATGCACAGAAATATCGATTGTGCGGGCTGTCGCAGAAAGTGGGTCTTTGTTTCAGTTTTCATTACAAAACCTCCCCCCTGAAAAATGGAAAAAAATGTATCTGAAGACGTGGCGATTGTAACGCTTATCAAAATATCAGGCAAATCAAAATTTTAAAATTCATGTGGTGCCGGCTCGTGAAAAGTGCGAAAAAGGTCGACCTCTTCCGGTATTTTCGGAAGAGGTCGACCTTTTTGAATACGGTGAGGTGTGTCAGATTATTCTCCGGGCGTGTTCAGCGTGCTCCGGCCGATTGCTCCATGTCCCTGAGTTTCGCCGCGCTGATGCCGATGCCGCCGCACACTATCACAAGCACGGTGGAGGCGTCTCCCAGCAGGGGAGAGTTCTCGTAAACTGCGGAGAGAGATACCCCGCAGGCGGGCTCCACGAGCACACGGTGGTCGTCGAGGAACCTCGAGCAGGCAGCCACCGCTGATTCGTCGGGGACGACGTAGGGCGTGATCCGGTGGTTTCGGGTCAGTTCGAGAGCCGCCGGAGCCACTGCCCGTGCGCCCAGCGAAGTGGCCACGGACGTTATGCCCTCCAGCTCGACGATTTCACCTGCCGCCACAGCAGCAGCGAAGGATGCCGCTCCTTCCGTCTCGCAGGCGAGGACCGGCACATCTCCCCAGCCGTTGCGGTCCATTCCGGCGACAGTACCGCAGAGCAGCCCTCCTCCCCCCACGGACAGCACGACGGCATCGGGCTTCGGTCCCTGTTTCGCCGCCTCGTCGATGAGGGTGCCGTGGCCGTCCCACATGACGGGGTCGTCAAAGGCATGGATGTATTTTGCGCTCCTGTCTTCGGCGGCCATGGAGAGGGCGAGTTCGTTGGATTCCTTCCAGCTCTCCCCGGAGACGATGACCTCGGCCCCCAGGGAGGCGATAGCGTTTTTTGCCTCTTCGGACGTGGTTACGGGAACAATGACCGTGGTGCAGACGGCGAGTTCCCGTCCCGACCAGGCTGCGGCGTACCCGGCGTTTCCCCCCGAGGGGGAGATGAACCTGGTCGCCCCTGCTTTGGCCGCTTCCTCGCAGACCCGCCCGATCCCCCGCAGTTTGAACGATCCGGCGGGCTGCATGTTCTCCATTTTGAGAAATACCCTCCGCCCCGAGATCCTGCTTAGGGGAACGGATTCCAGAAGAGGCGTTTCCCTGTGGAGTGCCATGGTTACTGCCAGCTGAGGGCGAATTTGGTCATCACAGCGGGGCCGATCCAGAACACGCTCTCGTTCACGTCGAATTTCGGGTGATGGTGGGGGTAGTCCCGCTCATCGCCGTATGTTGCAGGCAGGAAGAAGAAGGAGCCCGGAACCTTCTCCTGGAAGAAGGCCATGTCCTCTCCGCCCATGGTAGGCTCTTCCACCTCGTGGACCAGGTCGGTCCCGAGGATGTCCTCCATGGCAGCCTTCATCTTTTCGGTCATTCCCTTGTCATTTATGAGGGGGGGAGGCCCATAGGTGAAGGTAATGGATGCCTTGCCCCGAAGAGCCTCCGCGACGTCGGTGCAGATCGCTTTCAGCCTTTTCTCGAGATGTTTCCTCGTCTCCGGCGAGAGGGATCGGATGGTGC
>CAYTQC010000114.1:0-276 GCA_964439735.1 uncultured Synergistaceae bacterium | reverse complement strand
GATGACTGCGGAATCCAGTGGACTCGTCTCCCTGCTGACTACGAGCTGGAGCAGGTTGACCGCCTGGCAGGCCATGGCAACGGGGTCTATTGTCAGGTGAGGCGTTGCCCCATGCCCTCCCTTTCCCTCGAAGGTGACGGTGAACCAGTCGGAGGCAGCCATGAGTGCGCCAAAGCGGTAGCCGGCCTCTCCTGACTTGAACCCATTCCAGAGGCTTCCGGTATGAAGCCCGATGATGCCGTCCATGGAGGGGTTCTCGAACAATCCGTCCTCGAT
>CAYTQC010000113.1:0-5643 GCA_964439735.1 uncultured Synergistaceae bacterium | reverse complement strand
TGAAAAAGGTCCTGACGACGATCATGAGCATGGGCATCAGGACCGTCACGATAAGTATGAACAGCGAAAGGAGGAAGACGATCCGGTCAAGGCCGAAGCGCCGGTCCCCCCGGGACGTTTCTTTTCCGAAGATGCTTGTCAGAAAGAATTTCATGTCAATACTCCTGTAGAGGGGAAGTCAACGGTCAAATACGGAATCCATGGGATCCGCCTCGTAGACCGCAGGCTGGAGGAACTCCACCGCGCATGCCGATCCCTCGGCGGGAACCCCACGGCCGAAGGCCTCGAGGGAATCCTCCTGCACCCGGACGGTATGGCCGCCCACGTTCACGAAATAATCGAACTGGTGCCCCAGGTAGGTCACCCGCTCCACTGTTCCCTCTATTCCTGCGGAAGAATCTGAAAGAGGGGAAACCCGGATATTGGTCGGCCTGGAGGCAAGGAGGAGCCTGGAACCGAATTCCTGCGGGATGTCCAGCTGAAGATTCTCGAGTTTCCGCTTTCCCGAAGGGGATACAAGATGAAGAGATCCCTTTTCATTGGTGACGGGGAGGAAGTTGGATACCCCGAGGAAAGCGTAGACGTCCCGGTCATTGGGGTGATTCCAGATCTCCTCAGGGGTTCCAAGCTGTCGGATGGCTCCCCTTCTGTCCATGATCACCATGCGGTCGGAGATGGTCATGGCCGTCTCCTGATCGTGGGTAATATAGATGACAGTAACTCCTATAGTCTCCTGGAGGTTCCGGATCTCGTAGGCCATCTCCTCCCGGAGCTTCGCGTCAAGATTTGTGATGGGTTCGTCCAGAACGATAAGTTCAGACGAGGAAACCAGCGCCCGGGCCAGGGCCACGCGCTGCTGCTGCCCTCCGGAGAGCTGGGACGGCAGCCGTTCGGCAAAATCCTGCATCTTCACCTGGGCCATGGCGGCGAGGGCGCGTTCCTTCGCCTCCTCCTTCGGAACTTTCCGCTTTTTCAGAGGGTAGACGATGTTTTCATAGACCGTAAGATGAGGCCAGACGGCGTAATCCTGGAACACAACGCCGATGTTCCGTTTCTCCGGGGCGATCATGACCCGTCGTGACGGTGAAGAAACCACGGTGTCCTTGATCAGGATCTCACCGCGGGAAATCTTGATGAATCCGCACAACGCCCGCATCAGGGTCGTCTTGCCGCAGCTTGAGGGACCGACTATCGCAAGGTTTTCCCCCTGATCAACATCAAGGGATAACCCGTCTATGACGGTATTTTTTCCATACTGAACGGTGATGTCCCTCATCGAGACTATCGCCATGGGCACACCTCCTGGATATGATTTGCGGTCCGGGATGTCCTCCGGACCGCAGGGGAAATTACTTGGGCAAACCAGGTTTTACTTGAAGATGGAGTCGAATTTCTGCAGCATGTCCAGCTTGTCGCGAACCAGCACCGCAGGATCGACGGGAAGCATTTTCGCTTCGGCGGCCTTCACGTCGATGGCGTTCTCCAGCTTCATGTTCGGGTTGATGGGCATGGTGAACTCCTCGAGGAGCACCGACTGCCCCTCTTCGCTGATGATGTAGTCATAGAGCTTCTTCGCGGCTTCAAGGTTCTTTGTGTTCCTGATGATGGCAATGGGACTCTCGATGATGGGAATGTCAGCCTCGGGATAGGCGAAGCCGACGGTAGCTCCCTGGGCCATGACGGTTCGGGCGATGTAGTCCACCCCGATGGAGACCTTGTACTCCCCTGCAGCGGCCTTGTTGACCACGGCGCTGGATCCGTTCTCGAGCTTCAGCCCGTTGGCCTTGAGTTTCTCCAGGTATTCCCAGCCGTATTTCGGGCTCTGGACCAGTCCGGCAACAGTAAAGAGTGTGGTGCCGCTGGTGGTGGGGTCGGTCATGGAAATGTAATCCTTGAACTCGGGCTTGAGCAGGTCTTCCCATGTTTTGGGGATCTGGTCTTCCTTCACGAGGTTGGTGTTGTACACGAAGCCGAGCATGATGAGCCGTGCGGACATGTACAGCCTCTCAGGATCCTTGAACTTGTCGGGGATTTCGGCTGCCGCGGGTGAATCGTAGGGCATCAGCAGGCCCTGCTCCTTGAAGGTCAGGTAGTTGGTGGGATCGCCCACCCAGATGATGTCGGCGGCTATACCGCCCGACTGGTGCTCGGTGGCAAGCTTGGTCATCACGTTTCCGGTGCCGGCTGTGTAATAGTCCATTGTCACGTTGGGATGCTTCTTCATGAAGCCTTCCCGGATGGCCGCGAGCTGGGAATCCTTCAGCGAGGAATAAAGCATGACGTACTGCTTCTCTTCAGCCGAAGCAGCCCGGACGGTCACACTCATCACTGCGGATGCAAGCAGCAAAAGGACGGCCATGATCTTCACGATCTTGCTCATTAAAACATCTCCTCCTTTGTTTTGTTGTAAACAGATTCAATTATAGAGCATTGCAGGAAGTGAAAAAAGGCTTTTGAGAAAAAAGACGGGGAAATCTGGATCCACTTCGCCGGGAGCGAACATTCACACTCTTTCGGCCCCTCCAGGGAAAGGCTGTTCAGCGGTATAAATCCATCCGGAGATACGGACTCTTCTATCCTTCACCAAGGACCGTCCTGTTCCGTCCCCCGGCCTTGGCACGGTAGAGTCCTTTGTCAGCCCGGTGCACAAGCGTTGACGGAGTATCCCCCGGAAGCAAGGTCGCAATTCCCAGGCTGATGGTAACGTACCGTTCGATGGCAAAATCCCCGTTCTCAACTGCTTTCCGGAGCTTTTCTCCCTCCAGGTAGGCACTGTCCTTCCCTATCGACGGAAGAATGACCAGGAACTCCTCTCCGCCCCATCGTCCAACGAATGCGCCGGGTCCGGCGGTATCCTTCAGGATCTGCGCTGCCCTGTAGAGTACGCGGTCGCCCGCCTGGTGACCGAAAACGTCGTTCACGTCCTTGAAATGATCAAGGTCGATGATGATAACAGACAAAGGCGCCCCTTTTGATGCCGAATGTTCCATCTCCGCCTGCAAAAGCCTGTCAAGATGCAGCCTGTTGCTCACCTGAGTGAGCGGATCGGTCCTGGATGTCTGTTCAAGGAGTGCGATCTTTTCTTCCAGCAGTTTCAGAATTCTTATGACTGCCGAAGCCACGGCAGAGGTTTCATCACCGCCTGTCCCAAATTTCTGCTCAAGTCTTTTCCTTGCTCCTGAAAGATCCGGATCCTTTTGCGCAAGATACATGAGGTTTTCCATAAGACTGGAGTAAGGCCGAAGATGATGCTTTAGAAGAAGAAGCAATACAATTGGAGGGACAACAAAAATAAAACCCAGACTCCATATGATTTTTTTGTGGAGGTCATTCAGGGGTCCGATAGTTTTGTCATCCGGAAAGAAAATTTCGACCTTCTCTATCGGGATACCTCCACTGAGGAAATCAGGCCTGTAAATTACACTTTTTCTCCCCGTGATTTCCCTGGAAGACGCAATCGGAGAAACCCCTTCCGGCCGAACAAGAACTTCGAGCCCCGTTCCGGAGACAAAACCGGAAAGAAAAAAGGGTGTAACCGGGACAGCTACCAGGATTACTCCAACGTGATCCTCTCCGTATAGTCTGACCGGGGCCGCAGAGATTATACTGAACAACATGTCTATTTCATGGCAGGTAATGGTATCCCTTCCCGAGGCGGCAACACGGAAAGCCGGATTTTCACTTATATTATCGCCAAAGATATATGGTGCATGAGGCCTTGCCAGAACAACACCATCTCTGTCGGCGAATATAATTTTTTGCGAACTTGATTCGTCAAGGAACATTTGTCCCCAATAGGTCAAAAAATCGGTGTCTGCTGCCTGGACAGCCCTTGCCACTTCATTTGACCCGCTGAGAATAGCCTGTGTTTTTTTCATATCTGAAAGAAAGGCGGACAGACGGACTTGAAGGAGTGATGTTTTGAGTTTATTTTCCGCTTCCACGCTTGCCTCGTGAATGCGGACAGACCTCTCGACCTGGAAAAGACTGAATCCGAGCACAAAGATGAGAGGTATGAGTGCTGCCAAAAGGACCTTCCAGAAGAGCTTCACGAAAGGCGGCCCTCCCGGCCCTATTTTGCCCCAATGCCGAGTGCCCGGCGGAGCGAATCGTAAAAAGAGTCTTCAAGGACCGCGAAACCTGCTGCAGGCCAGTTCATATTTCTCCTTATCGCCTCCATGGGAGCCGAGTCAGGTTTCAGTGAACAAAGTATATCCCTGAGAACCAGGACGTCCTCGTTAGGCATTGTACGGCCTGACACAAAAGCATCGAGAGGAATCGGGTCAGAAAAAGCTATTTCACGGAAAATTTTCCCATACCGGGCAGAGGCTGCTGCAAGCATTCCAGCGGAGACAGCACCTGCATCGATCGATCCCTCCCGCAAAGATTCAAAAACTGACTCCTGCCTGCCGAGAAAAAACATCTTCCCGAAAAACGCCTTCGGGTCAATCGTACGGTCCCCAAACCTGAAAAGGGGAACCATGTAACCGGACGTCGAATACCGGTCGGTAAATCCGAACCTCTTTCCTCTCAAATCGTCAAGATTCTCTATGGAACCGCCAGCCGCTGCCACAATCACCAGCCGGTAGAAAGGGATCTTTTCTTTTTCGTCGCGGTCCCATTCGAGGTACGTGGCAATATAGGAAAGCCCCGGTATTGAATATCCCAGGCTGACATAGTTCGCGGAATTGAGGAGCCCCATATCCACTGAACCATTCGTCAGCCGTTGTATCATCTCCTCGTAGTTTCCCGTCACAACCGTCCGGACCTCCCAGCCGGTTTTCAAAGAGATATGGTCCGCCAGAGGCTTGATCGCATAAAAAACCTTCTTCGGGTCGTTGGTGGGATATGCCGCAAGGGTATACACGGTCTTTTCGATAGCGGATGTTTCCCGGCAAAAGACGGGGAGAAAGAGTGAAAACAAGACAGGAAGAAACAAAAGAAACCGTAACCTTGCGCAAGAACCGAAGCGGGAAAACAGTTTCGCTTTCCCGTTTCCATCATTATTCGGGCTAATACCCACCAAACCATCATCCTCTCTTTTTCGATGAGGCTGATTTTTCTGCATGGAACCAAGTTCAGGCATTTTAACACAGTTTTTTCATTATACACCAGCTGCGTTCTCTTCTTCTCTGCTTCGGCAGATCTATTGAATGACTGTCTGAAGGGTGCAGCCTTGGTTTAAACCCGGCCTGGACAGGCATCCGGTTGACCATGGCATATACACGATTGAAGCAGGGATTGTATTGAACCCACGATTGTGACAAAATAAGCCAGCAGATATTCTGCCGTCAGACATCGTACTTCATGGCACCTGCACCATTACAATCAACCCCGGGACACCCCCTGCGGGAATGATGCCGAAAACCTGCGCACGGCTCCCGGGAAAAATACACACCCCTGGAAGGGGAAAGGAGAATGAGTAATGGCAAAGAAAAAAGGGCGCCTGGATTTCGTCAACATGAAGAAGAACGGTGAGCAGGTCACTTGGGTCACCGCCTACGATTTCCCCATGGCCAGCTTTGCCGAGGCAGCGGGCATGGACATGATCCTTGTCGGCGACTCACTGGGCATGATCACCCTCGGCTACCAGGGGACCATTCCCGTCACAATGGAGGACTGCATCAGCCACTGCAAGGCTGT
>CAYTQC010000112.1:0-5737 GCA_964439735.1 uncultured Synergistaceae bacterium | reverse complement strand
GCGGACCGCTACAGGGGCAGGAAAGGGATCACCATTCCCCTGCTGGCAGACCTGCAGCGGGAAATGGGATTCATCGCACCGGATGCCGTGGATTTTTTCGCAAAAGAGCTTGACATTCCGGCTGCCGAGATTTTTGGTGTAGCCACGTTCTACGCACAGTTTCACCTGAAACCGAGAGGACGGCATATTATCCGTGTGTGCAGAGGAACGGCCTGCCACGTTCGGGGAAGCCTGAAGATCCTTGAAAGCGTGAAGGAAATTGTCGGAGTGGAAGAAAACCAGACCACCGAAGACCTCCGGTTCACCCTGGAGCCGGTGGCCTGCCTGGGAGCCTGTGGACTGGCGCCGGTGATGATGATCGACACCCAGACCTTCGGACGGCTGACCCCCGACATGGTAAAGGGCATACTCGACAGGTTCGAGTAGGAAGCCGACTGACGGAGGAGGATGACCTATGCCTATTTATCGTTCCCATGTCCTGGTTTGCGGCGGCACCGGGTGCACATCCAGCGGTTCGCGCGAGGTGATCGACGCTTTCAGGAAGGAGCTTCAAAAAAGGAAACTGTCGGGAGAAGTTCTCGTGGTGCCCACGGGATGCCACGGTATGTGCGAAATGGGACCCATCGTAGTGGTGTACCCCGAGGGAACGTTCTACAGCCATGTCAGCAAGGGCGATGTACCGGAGATCGTGGAAGAGCACATCTACAAGGGACGCCCCGTGCAGAGGCTTATGTACGCTCTCGATGAGGAAAAACCCGTCATCCCCCGGTACAGCGAAATCCCCTTCTACGGCAAACAGAAGCGCATCGCCCTGAAGAACTGCGGCTACATCAATCCGGACAATATAGAAGAGTACATCGCCAGGGGAGGTTACGAAGCCCTGGGCAAAGCCCTCACCTCCATGACGCCCGTACAGGTCATTGACGAGGTGAAGGCTTCAAGTCTCCGGGGCCGTGGGGGCGGAGGATTCCCGACGGGTCTCAAGTGGAGCTTCTGTGCCTCCGCGAAAGGCGACAAGAAATACGTCATCTGCAACGCGGACGAGGGCGATCCCGGAGCGTTCATGGACCGTTCGATCCTCGAGGGGGATCCTCACAGTGTCATCGAGGGCATGATGCTGGGCGCATACTCCATGGGCGCCGACGAAGGGTATATCTACTGCCGGGCAGAGTATCCCCTTGCGATCCAGCGGCTGAAGACGGCCATGGCCCAGGCGGAGGAGTACGGCCTCCTTGGTGAAAACATCATGGAAAGCAGCTTTTCGTTCAAGATCCACATCAAGGAGGGTGCCGGGGCTTTCGTCTGCGGCGAGGAGACTGCCCTCATGGCATCCATAGAGGGGCGCAGGGGCATGCCCCGTCCCCGCCCGCCGTTTCCGGCCAACTCCGGGCTCTGGGGATGCCCCACGAACATCAATAACGTGGAGACATGGGCCAACGTACCGCAGATCATAAGCAACGGCGGGGCGTGGTACGCATCCATGGGCACGGAGAAGTCCAAGGGGACCAAGGTGTTCGCCCTCACAGGAAAAGTAAAGCACACCGGTCTTGTGGAGGTTCCCATGGGCATCACCCTCCGGGAGATCATCTTCGAGATCGGCGGAGGGATACTTGACGACAAGAAGTTCAAGGCGGTCCAGATCGGCGGCCCGAGCGGGGGGTGCCTCACGGAAGAACACCTGGACACCCCGGTGAGCTACGAAAGTCTCACGGCCCTGGGCGCCATCATGGGGTCCGGCGGTCTCGTGGTCATGGACGAAACCACCTGCATGGTGGACGTGGCAAGGTTCTTCCTTTCCTTTGTCCAGAAGGAGTCCTGCGGTAAATGCCCCTTCTGCCGTATCGGCACCAAGAGGATGCTCGAGATCCTGGAGCGGATTATCGAGGGCAAGGGAGTCATGGAGGACCTGGACAAGCTGCTCGAACTCGCTCACCAGGTAAAGGAAGGCTCACTCTGCGCACTGGGGGGCACCGCGCCAAATCCGGTGCTCACCACGCTGAAGTATTTCCGGGATGAGTACGAGGCCCATATCAGGGACAAAAAATGTCCGGCGAAGGTCTGCACGAATCTCATCCACTACATCATCGACCCGGCCGCCTGCATAGGCTGCACGAAATGCGCCCGGAACTGTCCCGTTTCCTGCATCGCTGGAGAAGTGAAGAAAACCCACGTCATCGACGACGAGAAGTGCATCCGGTGCGGTACGTGCAAGAGCGTCTGCCCCGTGGGCGCCATCTCGGTGGAATAACCTTTCGGGAGGATTTCGAGCCGCCATGAAGAAAAACATAAAAGTGACACTCAACGGAAAGACCGTCTACGGGTACGAGGGGCAGAGGATCCTCGACCTGTGCACAGAATGCGGTGTGGAGATCCCCACGCTCTGCTATGACCCGCACCTCAGCCTTCACGGTGGGTGCTCCGTCTGCCTCGTGGAGGTGGAGGGAGCTAAAACACTGCTCCGGGCATGTGCGAACACCATCACCCCGGGAATGGTCATCAGGACAGAGACGGAGAGGGCAATAACCGCCCGCCGTACAGCTCTTGAACTGCTGCTGTCGGACCACGTCGGCGACTGCAGGCCTCCCTGCACCCTCACCTGCCCTGCAAACGGAAACGTCCAGGCCTACATCAACCTTGCCGCCCAGGGGAAATACCAGGAATCCCTTGACGTGCTCCATCACCACGTCACCCTTCCCGCATGCATCGGCAGGGTCTGCCCCGCTCCCTGCGAGAAGAAGTGCCGCAGGAATTTCGTGGACGAAGCCCCCGTCTCCATAAAGGAGATCAAACGCTTCGTGGGTGATTGGGCATTGAAGAACGACTCCCTCGGTTTCATCCCGGAGATCGAGGAAAACGGGAAACGGGTGGCGGTAGTGGGAGGAGGACCTGCGGGGATCTCTGCGGCATACTACCTGCGTCTCATGGGGTACCGGCCCGTCATCTTCGAGAAGGAAGCCCTTCTCGGCGGCATGATGCGCTACGGCATCCCTGACTACCGTCTTCCCCAGGCGGTTCTGCAGAAGGAGATCGACTGGCTCCTTGCCCACGGGGTGGAATTAAGGACCGGCATGACCCTGGGCAAGAATATTGTCCTCGACGAACTGAGAAAAGAGTTCGACGGGGTCATCCTTGCCATGGGATGCTGGAAATCATCGCCCATGAGGGTACCCGGGGAAGACCTCGAGGGAGTTCTCGGGGGGATCTACTTCCTCTACGACGTGAAAACGGATCCCCATGTAAAAGTGGGAAGACGGGTAGCTGTCGTGGGCGGAGGCAACACCGCCATGGACGCCTGCCGCTCCGCCAGGAGACTGGGTGCGGAAGAGGTGTCGGTGCTCTACAGGAGAAGCCGCGAGGAGATGCCTGCCGACGATATCGAAATAGAAGAAGCAACTGAAGAAGGCGTGAACTTCATCTATCTCGCCGCCCCCAAATCCATTGAAGGAAACGGCAGGGTGGAGCGGATGGTCTGCGAGCGGATGAAGCTCGGAGAACCCGACGCATCGGGGAGGCGCAGCCCTGTACCCACAGGCGAGACTTTCGTGCTCGATGTAGACACCGTGATCGCAGCCGTAGGCCAGGCAATCGATTTCTCGGGAGTTCCGTCGGAACTTCACGATGGCCGGAGGATGAAGGTGGGCACTGATTATGACACCCCCCTTCCCGGAGTATTCGTCTGCGGAGACCAGCAATCGGGCCCGAAGATAGCGATCGAGGCAATAGGCAACGGCCATTGGGCTGCCGATTCGCTGCATCACTACCTGACCCATGGGAGACCGAAGAAGCCCTTCTTCTACGATATAGTGCAAACTGACCTCGGACCCGAGGACTTCGCCCACGTGGAGAAGACAGTCCAGGAGCATGTACCCCACGTGAGCGGAGAGGCACGGCTTGCAAGGCCGTTCGAGGAATACAGCAGCGGCCTGATCGAGGAACAGACGCTTCGGGACGCGGCACGGTGCATGGAATGCGGGTGCGCCGACGTGTTCGAGTGCAAGCTTCGAAAGTATGCCACCACACACGAAGTCAAACCGGAGCGGCTTGCGGGCGAACACATCAGCAAATTCGAGGATGCCAACGAATATTATGTCCGCAACCTGGACAAGTGCATCCTCTGCTCGAAGTGCGTCCGGGCATGCGATGAGATCGCGGGATTCCACGCAATCGACTTCGCGAAACGGGGATTCGAATCCATACTCACACCCCACTTTTACAATGACATGGAGCACTCCGACTGCACGTTCTGCGGCCTGTGCACCCAGGTCTGCCCGGTGGGAGCCCTCATGGAGAAGCGGGCCGAACGGTGGCCGCACCTCGAGGAACCTGAGATCGTCACGACGACCTGCCAGCTTTGCTCCGTGGGATGCGAGCTCGATCTCAACCTTGACCGAAAGCGTTCCAGGATCGTTCGTGTGACCACGGACCTGGACAACCCCGAGGGTCCCACATTCGGCTCGTGCTGCGTAAAGGGACGGTACAGCTTCAGGGACGCCGCCTGCAGCGGGAACTTCGACCCGGCGGTGAACGGGGCTTCCGTCTCCATGGATGAAGCCGTCGCATCCCTCGACACACTTGCCTCGAGACCCGGAGCGGCATTCATACTCGGCGGTCCTGTCACACTCCAGGAGGGACGGGCCGTCAGGGACTATGCGGCACTGAGAACTCCGGGGGCAGTTATTTCCGCTGCAGAAGGAGCGGAATTCCTTCCCTTCATGGCCGAGGCGGAGAAACACAGGGAGACAAAAAGGGCGTCCTACGCACATTTCAACGAGAGCGATGCCTTCCTGCTCCTTGGAACGAACACCGATGACGATCAGCCCGTCATCACGTCATGGCTCCGCAGATCGATGCGCCATCGAAAGGCCGGGATCGTCTACGTGGGGAGCACACCGGGCCTGATGGAAAAAGGGACTTCCGTGGTCCTGACTCCGGAAAAAGGGACTGAGCACAAGAGCCTTTCGGCATTGACAGCAGCGGTACGAGCTCTCTGCGCAAAGAAAGAGGCCGACTTCAGCGCCCTTGCGGAGGGTACGGGAATGTGCCCGAAAAAGCTCGAAACGGCTGCCCGCATCCTCGCCGCAGCGAAGCATCCGGTCATCCTCATGAGCCCGAACATGCCCGCGGCGGAATCCTTTGAAGCGGCTGCCTCCCTTTCCGGGGGGAGATATCTTTTGCTTTTCAAAAATGCGGGGACCGGATCCGCGCTGTCCCTTTTCCCCGGGCTGAAGCCATTGGAAGCCGTGAAAAAAGGTCTGGCCGACGGCTCGATACCATCTGCGGTTTTCGCAGGAACGACACCCGAGGAAGCCGGTTTCACGTCCGAAGACCTCAAAGGAGCGGAATATGCCGTCCTCGCCCCCGATCCCTCTCCCCTTTCGGAAAAAGCATCCGTCCTGGTGCCGCTGCTTCCGTGGACCGAAAAGGAAGGCACTGTGGTGAACCTTGAGGGCAGGGAGCTCGAAGTACGCAGGGGCCCGCTGGGGACAAAAACGGGAGGAAATATCTGTGCCGTTCTGGCACGTGCAGCGCTTCCCCATGGCGGGAAGATAGCCTTCAACCCTGTCGCAAGGTAAGGGCAAAAGATCCTGAAAGAATAATCTTCAGAGAGCTTGAGTTCACAGGGCGGAGCAGTTCGCCCTGTGAACTTTTGTTTTTTTAATGGAAAGCATTGACTTTAGGGTCACCCCCATGTAGACTATCTGAAAATTTTACTGGGAGGCGAAGAGATGAAGAAAAG